>NZ_JARWPM010000130.1 GCF_029869215.1 Nocardia carnea | reverse complement strand
GCGCGCCGGTTTGGGGGGGTTTGGCCGGGGGGGGGGGGGCCCCCCCCCCCCCCCCCCCCCCGAGGAGATCGGGCGGCGAGATACCGCCGCGTTCGCAGGAAAGGTATGTGCGATGCCGGAGACCACCGAAACCGCCGATCCCGCCACCCCGTTCTCCACCCGGATCCGGGAGGCCACCGCCCGGGAACACGAAGCCGCGGAGAATTCGGCCTTCATCACCGATATGCTCGCCGGCGCCCTCGGCATCGACTCCTACCGCCGCTACACCGGTCAGCTCTGGTTCATCTACCGGGCGCTGGAGGCGCACAGCGCGGAGCTGGCCGCGGATCCGGTGGCCGGCCCGTTCATCAGACCCGAGCTGGCACGCACCGCGGAACTCGAACGCGATCTGGCCCATCTCGCCGGTCCGGGCTGGCGCGACGAACTCGATCCGCTGCCCGCGACCGCCGCCTACGCCGCGCGGATCGAGGAATGTGCCCGGACCTGGCCGGGCGGTTATATCGCGCACCATTACACGCGGTATCTGGGCGATCTGTCCGGCGGTCAGGTGATCCGCGGGCACGCCGAGAAGCTGTGGGATCTGCCGCATCGCGGTGACGGCGTGCGGTTCTATGTGTTCGACCGCATCGGCAATCCGGCCGCCTTCAAACGCGAATACCGTGCCCTGCTCGACCGTATCGGTGCCGACGAACTCGAACAGCGCCGCATCCTCGACGAAGGTAAACGGGCGTTCGTACTGAACCGGGCGGTGTTCGCCGAATTGGCCGCCGAGTTCCCCGCCCGGCGCCCCGGCTGAAACGCCGCTCGGCCATCCCGCGGGTCTGATAGGTTTCCCGCCGGTAGCTACGCAAGCGAAGGGTGAACCGTGTCCGAAACCTCTCCTGGCGACCCGGTATCCGGCAACTATCCGGTGATCGTCGTCGGCGCCGGTTTGGCCGGTCTGGTCGCCACCTACGAACTGACCAAGGCCGGGCACCGCGTCCTCGTGGTGGACCAGGAGAACCGCAACAACCTGGGCGGTCAGGCGTTCTGGTCGCTGGGCGGCCTGTTCTTCGTGGACAGCCCGGAACAGCGGCGGCTCGGAATTCACGACTCCTACGAATTGGCGCTGCAGGATTGGCTGGGTTCGGCCGGATTCGACCGCGACGACGAGGATCATTGGGCGCGGCAGTGGGCCGAGGCCTATGTCCGTTTCGCGGCCACCGAGAAACGGGACTATCTCTACGACCTCGGGCTCCGGGTCACGCCGCTGGTCGGCTGGGCCGAACGTGGCGGCGCCCTGGCCGACGGCCACGGGAACTCGGTGCCGCGATTCCACATTTCCTGGGGTACCGGCCCCGGTGTGCTGGAGGTCTTCCTGAACCCGGTGCTCGAAGCGGAACGCAACGGGCTGGTACGGTTCGCGTTCCGGCATCGGGTCGACGAACTGATCGTGTCCGGTGGCGCGGTGACCGGGGTCCGCGGCAGTGTGCTGGAGCCTACGGAGCTGGCCCGCGGGGTGGCCTCCCCGCGTACGGTGATCGGCGATTTCGAATTCCACGCCGGCGCCGTGGTGGTGACTTCCGGGGGTATCGGCCACAATCACGACCTCATCCGGCGCAACTGGCCGGTCGACCGGCTCGGCCCGGCGCCGCGCACCATGATCTCCGGGGTCCCCGCGCATGTGGACGGCCGGATGCTCGGCATCGCCGAATCCGCCGGTGCCGCCCTGGTGAACCGCGACCGGATGTGGCATTACACCGAGGGCATCAACAACTGGGACCCGATCTGGCCCGATCACGCGATCCGCATCATCCCCGGCCCGTCGTCGCTGTGGTTCGACGCCTTCGGGAAACGGTTGCCGGCGCCCTGTTTTCCGGGGTTCGACACCAACACCACGATGAAGGCCATCCTGTCCACCGGCCACGACTATTCGTGGTTCGTGCTCACCCAGGCGATCATCGAGAAGGAGTTCGCGCTCTCGGGGTCGGAGCAGAACCCGGATATCACCAGCAAGGACCGGCTCGCGACCGTGCGCAGCAGGTTCACCAAGGGCGCGCCCGGCCCGGTGGAGGCGTTCAAAGAACACGGTACCGATTTCGTGGTGGCCGATACGCTGCGCGAACTGGTGGACGGGATGAACGCCATCGCCCGCGGCCCGCAACTCGACCACGCCGAGCTGGAACGCCAGATCGTGGCGCGCGACCGGGAGATCACCAACAAGTTCAGCAAGGACGCCCAGATCACCGCGATCCACAACGCGCGAACTTTTTTCGGCGACAAAACCGCGCGAGTGGCGAAACCACATCGGATCCTGGATCCGGCCGCGGGGCCGCTCATCGCGGTGCGGCTGAACGTCCTCACCCGGAAAACTCTCGGCGGTTTGCAGACCGACCTGGATTCCCGGGTGATGCGCCCCGACGGCACCCCCTTCCCCGGGCTGTACGCGGCGGGTGAGGTCGCCGGCTTCGGCGGTGGCGGGGTCCACGGCTACAACGCGCTGGAAGGTACCTTCCTCGGCGGGTGTATTTTCTCCGGCCGGGCGGCGGGCCGGGCCCTGGCGAAGTCACTCGGCCCCGCCTGACACCTCTCCACCCCCGGACATCTACTCCCGGGAGAGCAGCCTGCTCGCCTCGGTGGCCAGCGCGGCGAGTTGGCGCGCCTGCCGGGCGGTATCGACGGCGGGCCGGCCGGTGCCGATCCGGGTGGTCAGCGAGAGGGCCGCCACCGCGACCCCGCGCCGGCGCACGGGGACCGCGACACAGCCGATACCCAGGACCGCCTCCTCGTTGTCCACCGCGACCCCCTGGCGGCTGCGGATCCGGGCCAGTTCACGGTGCAGTTCCAGGCGGTCACCGATGGTGCGCGGGGTGAGCCGGGGCAGCCGTTCGCGCAGCGAGGTTTCCACCACCCCGGGATCGAGGCTGGCCAGCAGCGCCTTGCCGAGGGCGGTACTGTGCGCGGGCAGCCGGCCACCGACACGGGTCGGCACCGTGGCGCTGGTGCGGCCACCGGTTTTGTCCAGGTACACCACATCGCGGCCGTCCAGGACCCCCAGATGCCCGACCGAGGCCGTCCGCTGGCACAGTTCGTGCAGCAGCGGGCCGATCACTGCCCGCAATTCGTTGTGCCCGGCCGCCAGGCCGCCCAATTCCAGTGTCCGCAAACCCAGCCGGTAGCCGCCGGGTGAATGGGCCAGCCAGCGCAACCGGATCATCTGGTCCAGGATGCGGTGCACCGTGGACCGCGGCAGCCCCGTGCGTTCCACCAGATCGTGCAGGGTGAGCACCGGGGTGGCGGGCGCGAACGCGTCCAGGATCAGTGTCATGCGCTCGATCATCGATACCGGGGGGACGGGCCGGACCGGCTGTTGCCCGTCCTGCCACGACCCGCCCGGTTCCGGGTCGGCCAGCACCTCGACCGTCAAGACTTACCTCCATCGTGCAGCCCGGACAGCTTATGCGTAGCGAACCGGACGCTATCGACGATGCCCTTTTCCGGTCGTGTGCAAACCCTCACACCGGATCAGCCCGGGAGCAACGAGGAGTTGAATACGCTGCACAGCCAGCGGCCGTCGACGAGCTCCATCACCGTGGATACCGACAGCTCCCGCGCGGTCTCGGGCGCGCCCGGTTCGGCATTGAGCGTGGTGAGCTGCACCTGTACCTCCGCGCGAGTGTCGTTGGCGCTCATCGTCGCCGTACAGGTGGCTTTCTCGACCCGGGACCGTTCGGGGTCGGCGGAGATGAGCACCCGGGCCATCGGCAGGACGGTTTCGGCCTGACTCTTCCACTGCCCGGTGGCCCCGGCCTGTACCTTCTGCTCCCAGCCCGCCGGGTCGGCGTAATCGTAGGTCCCCACCAGGGTGGAGTATTCGCAGGCAGCCTGTTCGGCGGCGGCCTGCGTATCGGCCGGCGGTGGCGGGACGACGGAGTCGGCGCTGCCGCCGCGCAGCACCGCGGTGAGCCAGGCTGCCGCGCCGAAAACAACCAGCGCGGCGGCACCGGCCAGGGCTGCCAGGAGCGGTCTGCGGCCGCGCCGGGACCGGCCGTCCGGTGGTACAGCCGGTGGCAGGACCGCCGGCCGGGTGACCTCGGTATCGGTCAGCGCCCGCCGCGCCGCCTGCGCCAGCTCACCACAACTGGGGAACCGCTCGGCCGGGTTCTTCGCCATCGCTTTCGCGATCACCCCGTCGAAACCGCGGGGCACGCGCGGGTCGGCCTGGGACGGCACCGGTACCGGGGCATTGAGATGGGCGTTGATCAGCGCGCCCGTGGTGGTCGCCGGATATGGCAACCGGCCGGTGAGCATGTAATACAGCGTGCAGCCCAGCGAGTACACATCGGCGCGGCGGTCGATATCGGGCCGCATCTCGAAATACTCGGGCGCCGCGTAATGGAAACTCGCGTACAACTCACCGGTGCGGGTGAGGCCGTCGGACCGGTCGAGCGCTTTTGCGATCCCGAAATCGGAGAGGAACACCTGTCGCTGATCGCCCCACGCCAGCAGGATGTTCGCGGGTTTCACGTCGCGGTGCAGGATTCCGGCGGCATGGGCGTGGTCGAGGGCCCGCGCGGTTTCCTCGGTGATCCGCACGGCGTAGTCGGGCCGGACGGGCCCGTCGCGCAGGACGGCCGCGACGTCGGTGCCCTCGATGTACTGCATCGCCATCCACAGCCGGTGCTGCTCCTCGCCGCGGGCGTAGACGGCGACGATATTGGGGTGCGCGAGCCGCGCCACCGTATCGGCTTCGCGCAGGAATCGCGCCCGCACCTCGCGGTCGTCGCCGGTCACCGGAGGCAGCAATTTGAGCGCGACCGGCCGCGGGAGATCACGGTCGCGGGCCAGGTACACCTGTCCCATACCGCCCGCGCCGAGCAGGCGTTCGACGCGATAACCGGCGAATATCGTGCCCGGTTCGAGCCCGCCGGTCACGCGGAACGCAGTCCCGGCCACCCGTAGGGATGCGGGCCCGGCGCGGGCCCGGCGCGACCGGGCTCGGGCGCCTCCACCGCGGCCGTCATCTCCGCGCGTACCGGCTGGCCGTGTTCCCGCCGGAAGGCCTCCATATCCATCCAGCGGATCTGCTGGACGAGCTCCTCGAGTTGATCGGCGGGCAGGAATCCGGCCTGCGAATGCACCAGCATGCCCTCGCGGAACGCCATGACCCACGGGTAGCGGTCGACCTGTCCGGCCGCGGCCAGCGCGGGTTCGGCCTCGGCTTCGACCGTGGCGTGCACGATATCGCGATGCATTTCCGAGGACGCCTCGTAGACCGGCGCGAACCGGGTACACCATCCACACCAGGTCGCCCAGAAGTCCACCAGCACAATATGGTTGGTGGCCACCACCGTCTGGAAATTCTGCTGGGTCAGTGGCATCGTCGGCATCTGTCGTCCTCCCGGCGGCCCGAGCCGACCGCCCCGCGTGCGTATCACCCCGTCCGGAAATCCTCGCACGAACGGGGGTCCGACGCCCGGTGAAACAAGTCCGCCGCACGCCGATATCCGGCAGCCTACGCGGTCCGAACTGGGCGGGGACGCGGGGCGGTGAGGCGTTCCCGAGCGCCCCTGTGAACCGGCGCGCCGGGCGGGAACGATAACGTGTTCTCATGAGCGAAGACGAGGCCGGGAACGCACTCCCCAGCGCCGAGCACCATGAGGGCGGATTCCGGCCGATGTCGGAGCTGATGGATCAGGTCCGGTCGGTGGACACCAGCCGCGGCGGACCGCACTACGGTGATTTCATCGAGCAGGTACGCACGCTCATGGACCGGACCCGGCTGGCGGTCCCGCCCGACGATCTGGTCCAGGAGGCGGCGGGCATCCTGGAGAAACTCAACGACCGGCTGACCGCGCATGTCCACGACGAATGGGATGCCCCCGGCTGGACTCGGTTCGATCTTCCGTCGCGCGGCAATGTGACCCTGCCGCCGTACCGGGTGGACCGTGCCAAACCGGACGGCGTGGAAGCCCGGATCACCTACCGCACCTTCCATCTGGGCGGTAACGCGGCGGCACACGGTGGCTACATCTCGCTGGGCTTCGACGACCTGATGGGACTGGCGGGCTCCCTGTATTCCGGATCGGTGACCCGGACGGCGTCGCTCACCGTCGACTACCGGGCGATCACACCGCTGAACAAAGAACTGCAGCTGCGTGCCTGGGGCGAACGCCAAGAGGGCCGCAAGGTATGGATCAAGGCCACCCTGCACGACGGTGACCTGCTCTGCGCCGAAGCCCACGGCCTGTTCATCGTGTTGAAGCCCGGCCAGCCGTAACACCGGATCGCGCCACACCACCGCCGAGCCGGCCGACGGCCCCGCCATCCGGCCGGCCACACCCGGATGAGGATGCCGTCCGCACGGCGGCACCGGCCGGAACGCGGCCGCTGCCGCGGGCAGTAGAGCAGGCCGCGCTCACCGGGCTTCGCCGCAGCCCGGCGGCCGGTGCCGGACCGGCCACAACACGGCCCGCGCGGTAGCGGCGCCGTCCCCGTTTTCGCGGGACAACCCCGCTCCCCGCGCGGACAAGGCGACGTATTCGGCTCCCCGCGGCCCGCTACTTGCGGTTGCCGCCGGGGTAGTGCTCGGCGAGGTAGGGAGCGAATGCCTCGTCGACCCGGTCGGCGGTGAGCCCGAAATCGGCCAGCGAGTATTTGTGCGCCGGACGCGCGGCGCCCGACGTGGATTCGCTGTGCAGCGCGGCCATCTCCGACCGTGCCGCTTCGGTGAATTCGATACCGAAGTGATCGTAGATCCGCGCGACGGTGGCGAGCGGATCGGTGACGAAATCCTCGTAGTACACATCGCAGAACTGGGCCGCGGGGTGCTTCGCGCGATCGGCGAGGAAGGTCCGTGCGCCCCGCGACCACAGCTCGAGTTGCGCCTCCCCCACCACCGGGCCGCGGAACTTCTCCGACCAGCCCGCCGTCGCCTGTTCGTTCAGACTGCACACCGAGGCCACGATGGTGCGTGGCTGCCGGTGCATCTGGATCACCAGCGCGTCCGGGTACACGGCGAGCAGGGCGTCGAGGGCGAACAGATGGCTCGGATTCTTCAGCACCCACCGGCGGCCCGGATCGTTGAGTCCGATCAACTGCAGATTGCGGCGGTGCCGCGCATAGGCCGGGGTCCAATCCTGCTCGCGTAGCCATTCCGAATAACGCGGCAGATAGGCCAGGCATTCGTAGGAGATCGACATGGCCGATTGCCGCAGCAGCTGCCAGCACTCCTCCACCTGGTCGGCCGAAATATGGTGCACACCCATGAATTCCGGGTGTTCGACATGGTGCCTCTCGTAACCGGCCTGGAGCTGCTGGAAGACCGGGTTGTCCGCCCATGTCTCCCGGGGCGGGCGCGGTTGCGGCATCTCGGTCAGCCACATCTCCAGGCCCTGGTGGCCGGGATCGGCGGTGAGCAGGCGATGCACGGCCGTGGTACCCGAGCGGGGCAGTCCGGTCACGAAGATCGGCCGCTCGATGGCGACCTCCGCGTGCTGCGGATACTGTTTCCAGCCGGCTTCGCTCAGCGCGCGGGCGATGAGCGCACCGCGCAGGAACGCCCGGTTGACCTTGTTGCCGAACGGGGTGAGTTCGGCATCGCGTTCGAACGATTCCAGCAGTACCGACAGTCCGGTGCGGTACTCGTCGGCGCCGAAATCGTCGAGGCCGATGACCTTGGTGGCGGAAGCGTGCAGATCGTCGATCGTGCCGACGTCTTCCCTGCCGATCATGTAGTTCTCCTCAGTGGTGGAATTCGCCGCAGTTCACGTCGAGACAGGTACCGGTGATCGCCCGGGACATCTCGGAGGCGAAGAAGACGACGGCGTCGGCGATCTCGTCGGGTTCGGGCAGCCGCCGCAGATCGATATCCGCGGCGGTCTCGGCGTAGACCTCGTCGGCCGTGATCCCGCGCTCTTTCGCCAGATAGTCGAAATACCATTTCAGTGTGTCGGCCCAGATCCAGCCCGGCGCCACCGAATTCACCCGGATACCGCGCGGCCCCAGCTCGGTGGCCAGGCTCTGTGCCAGCGCCAGCAGGGTCGTCTTGGCCATTTTGTACGGGCCGTACGGTTGCCGGGAATGCCGCAGCACCGCCGAGTTGATCATCACCACCGACCCGTTGCGTTCGGCGAGCGCGGGCGCGAACAGGCGGGTCAGCCGCAGTGCGGCGAAGACATTGGTGTCGAAACTGGCACGCAGATCGTCGATGGCCACCTCGGCGAGATCGGCCATCGGCGGCATGGCGAACGCATTGTTCACCAGCGCGTCCACCCGGCCGAATTCCTCCTCGGTGGCACGCACCAGCTCCTGCGCCGCCGCGTCGTCGGTGATATCCGTCGGTACCACGAGCGCGCGGCCGCCGAGTTCCTCGATCACGGCGGCGACCTTGCGCAGCCGTTTCTCGGTGCGCGAGGCGAGCACCACCGCGGCCCCGGCCTTCGCACTCTGTACCGCGATGGCCTGGCCGAGCCCGGGGCCGATCCCCGAGACGACCACCACTTTGTCCCGCAGCAGCATCAGCCCAGCATCCTCTCCGCCACCGCGGCCTGGCGGCCGGCGATCCGCGCTTTCCAGTCCTGCGGGGTGATCCGGGACTCCTCGTAGTAGGGCAGCCGGGCCGGCAGCTCGTCGAAGGACACCAGCTCCACCACCGGGCCGTCCTCGGGTTTCAGTTCCCGCGACAGCCGCTGCCAGCGGAACTGCAGATAGGCCCGGTCGTGACCGGTGCGCTCGATCCAGTTGACCAGTCCGGGATCGCGTTCGCTGATCACCAGCCGGATCATGCCGTCCGGATCGACCTTCGCCTGATCGGCGTTGAGGCTGGTCTGGTGGTTGATGTAGTCCAGCGAGAGATACCACATACTGCCGAGCTGGAAGCCCTGGTACGGAGCGTCGGATTTCGGCACGGTCAGGATCATCACCTGGTCGTCGGTGAGTTCGTAGTGACCCACCGAGGAGAACTGGGTGGACAGTCCGCCCGGGGTGCGCCGCGGTTCGGTCATGGTGTTGACCGGAAGGTTCAGATAGAACCACTCGGGGAAGGCCAGGAACGTCTTCAACCGGGAGACCAGCATCTTCCCGGCGACCTCGTACCGTTTGGCCATCAGGTCGGTGGTGATGGCGGGCGGTGCACTGCCCACGGTGTCGACCTTGCGAATCCGGACGGTACCGGCCTTCTCGTTCGCCCAGTCGCCGAAGACCTCACGGACGGCGAGCATGGTCGAATCGGCGGCGAGCTGGATATGGTTGCGCCCGCCGGTCCCGGGGCCCAGCGTCAGCTCGTAGGTACCGTCGGCGGCGATATCGATGGAGCGATCGTCGAAGGCCGTTTCGCCGCCGGGTACCTCGGTGGGCGAATAGTTGCCGTTGAGCACCTGGAAGCTGAGGTCGCGGGTGGTGCCGCGGGTGCCGGTGACCACGTATTCCGCGTCGGGGCGCAGATTGGCGTGCCAGTAGAGGGTGTCCGGGTTGTCCAGGCCCATCTTGGTGTAGGGGCCGGTGGAGGTCACGAAGTACGGAAAATCCTTCTCGAACGCCCACGACATCTGGATGGCGGCCCGGATACTGCCGGCCAGGTAGTCGTAGCCCTCGGCCAGATCCTGTTCGTTGCGGATATGGGGGGCGCTTTTGATGATTTCCTCGGCGGCGGCGATCGCGTCCGCGAACGGCTGAGTCAGCACGATACTCCCGGTGTTCCATATATGTACCGACCTGGTACATTTTGATATCACGAAGATTAGAACTTGTTCTAGGAGTGGTCAATGGCTGCCGGTCCGGCGGAAGTACACGAGGTGGGGCGGCGCTCGGCCCCGACACAGCGGGTGATCCAGGTGATCGACTACCTCACCGCGCGCCGCGGCCGCCGCGCCGGGCTCTCCGAAATAGCGCGCGACCTGGACCTGGCCAAACCCACCTGCCTGGGCATCCTCACCGAACTCACTGCCGCCGGCTATCTCGTCCGCGATCCGCGCACCCGCGAATACGGGCCCGGGCCGGCGTTGATCGCCGCGGGGCGGGTCGCCCAGGACAGTTTCTCCATCGCCGCTCTGGCCCACCCCGAACTGGCACGACTCAGCGCGAAATACGCTACGACCTGCACCGCGTCCGCGGTGGTCGGGGAACGGATCAGCGTCCTGGACAGCGCCGGCCCGGCGATGGTGCGAGTCGGCGCGACCTATCGTTTCGCGCCGCCGGTCGGCCTCATGTACGTGCTGTGGGATACCGACGCCGCCTTCGACGCCTGGCTCGCGACCCCGCCGACGGTCCCGCTGCACCAGGACGAGACCCGGTTGCGCCGCCTCGTCGCGGAATGCCGCGAACGCGGGTACCTGGTGGAGAGCATGACCGGTGCGGGCCGGCAGCTGTACTCCATGCTCGCGGGAGTCGCCGGCCACGAAATGCCCGATGAGCTGCGCACCGCCGTTGCCGAACTGGTGACCACCCTCGGCGAGCGCGTCTACCTGGGGGCGGATCTGCGGCCCCGCAAGGAGCATCCGGTGAGCCTGCTGGCGGCGCCCACCTACGACGCGGGCGGCCGCCAGCAACTGGTACTCACCATGTATGTGGGCGCCTCGATCACCGGCGCCGAGATCGCCCGGCGCGGCAGCGCCCTGGTCGCCGCGGCCGACGCGGTGACCGCCGCGGCCGGTGGCCGTCGCCCGCAACACCATTGACCATCCATAGAAACGTGTTCTAGTTTTTAAGCGTGAGCCAGCACACGAAGTCGGCGGCGGGCACCTACGAGCTCTCCCATCAGGCCGCGCTCGAGGCCGAATCGGTCCATATCCTGCGGGAGGTGGCCGCGACATTCGAACGCCCCGTTCTCCTGTTCTCCGGCGGCAAGGATTCGGTGGTGATGCTGCATCTGGCCACCAAAGCGTTCTGGCCGGCGCCGGTGCCGTTCCCGATCCTGCACATCGACACCGGGCACAACTTCGACGAAGTGATCGCCTATCGCGACGAAGTGGTCGCGAAATACGGTTTGCGGCTGCTGGTGGGCAGGGTCCAGGACGATATCGACGCCGGCCGGGTCACCGAGGACACCGGGCCCCGGGCCAGCCGCAACCGGCTGCAGACCGCCACCCTGCTGCGCACCCTGCGTGAGGGCCGGTTCGACGCCGTGTTCGGCGGCGCCCGCCGGGACGAGGAGAAGGCCCGGGCCAAGGAACGGGTCTTCAGCTTCCGCGACGAGTACGGCCAGTGGGATCCGCGCCGGCAACGTCCCGAATTGTGGAACCTCTACAACGGCAAACATCGTCCCGGCGAACATATCCGGGTCTTCCCGCTGTCCAACTGGACCGAGCTCGATATCTGGAGCTATATCGCGGCCGAGGGTATCGATCTGCCGGCGCTGTACTACGCCCATCGGCGGCCGGTGGTCCAGCGCGACGGCATGCTGCTGGCGCACACCCGGTTCCTCATCCTGCTCGAAGGCGAGGAACCGCGGGAGGCACTGGTCCGGTTCCGCACCGTGGGCGATGCCACCTGCACCGGCTGCGTGGAATCCACCGCGGCGACCCCCGCCGAAGTGGTGGCCGAGGTCGCGGCCGCCCGCGTCACCGAGCGGGGCGCCACCCGCGCCGACGACCGGATCTCCGAAGCCGGGATGGAAGACCGTAAACGAGAGGGTTACTTCTGATGAGCTCCCTGCTGCGCCTGGCCACGGCCGGCAGTGTCGACGACGGGAAATCGACCCTCATCGGCCGGCTGCTGTTCGATTCCAAAACCCTGTTCACCGATCAGCTCGACGCGGTGGAACGCACCAGCCGCGACCGCGGCGAGGACTATCCGAACCTCGCCTTGCTCACCGACGGATTACGCGCCGAACGCGAGCAGGGCATCACCATCGACGTCGCGCACCGGTATTTCGCCACGCCGCGCCGGAAATTCATCATCGCCGACACCCCGGGGCATGTGCAGTACACCCGGAACATGGTCACCGGCGCCTCGACCGCCGATCTGGCGCTGATCCTGGTGGACGCCCGGCACGGCGTGGCCGAACAGACCCGCCGCCATGCCTTCCTGGCCTCACTGCTGGGTGTTCCGCATCTGGTGCTGTGCGTCAACAAAATGGATCTGGTGGGATGGTCGGCGGACCGGTTCGCCGAGATCCGGGAGGAATTCGCCGGTTTCGCCTCCCGCCTGAACATCGCCGATCTGACCTTCATCCCGATGTCGGCGCTCCACGGCGACAATATCGTGCACCGCAGTACCAGCATGGATTGGTACGAGGGCACGCCGCTGCTGCACCATCTCGAAGAGGTGCATATCGCCTCCGACCGCAACCTCATCGACGCCCGGCTCCCGGTGCAGTACGTGATCCGCAGCCATACCCCGGATTTCCGCGGTTACGCCGGAACGATCGCCAGTGGCGTCTGGTCACCCGGCGACGAGATCACCGTGCTGCCGTCGGGTCTGACCACCACGGTGACCGGTATCTGGGGGCCGGGCGGTCTCCCGCTCACCGAAGCCTTCCCGCCGCAGGCGGTGACGGTGGCGCTGGCCGATCAGCTCGATATCGGCCGTGGCGATATGCTCTGCCGCCCGGCCAACCGGCCGCAGACCGGCCGTGACCTGGACACCATGGTCTGCTGGTTCAGCGACGAAGCGGAGCTCCGGCCCGGCGCCTCGTACACGCTGCGGCACACCACCCGCAGCGTCGCGGCCGGGATCCGCTCCCTGGACTACCGCCTCGACGTGAACACCCTGCACCGCGACGAGAACGCGAACGAGCTCGCGCTCAACCAGATCGGCCGCGTCCAGTTGCGGACGCGGCAGTCGCTGCAGTTCGACCCCTACCGCCGTAACCGCACCACCGGCAGCTTCTTGTTGATCGACGACACCACCGGCGACACCGTCGGCGCCGGAATGATCACCGGCCCCAGCCTGCCGTCGTCGCGGGTGGTATGGCATTCGAGCGCGGTCGGCCGCGCCGAACGACCCACCCGCGGTCGCACCGTCTGGCTCACCGGACTGTCCGGTTCCGGGAAATCGTCGGTGGCGGTGGAACTCGAACGGCGCCTGGTCGCGGCGGGCCGGCCGGCGTTCCTGCTCGACGGCGACAATCTGCGGCACGGCCTCAATTCGGACCTGGGATTCTCGGCCGCGGACCGGACGGAGAACATCCGCCGGGTAGGTGAGGTGGCGCGCCTGTTCGCCGAGTCGGGAACGGTCGCCATCGTCTCGCTCATCAGTCCTTATCGAACCGACCGCGAAAGAGCCCGGGCGGTACACGACGCGGCCGGTATCCCGTTCCTCGAGGTCTTCGTGGACACACCCCTCGAGATCTGTGAAGCCCGCGACCCGAAGGGCCTGTACGCGAAGGCGCGGGCGGGAGAGGTCCGCGGATTCACCGGTATCGACGATCCGTACGAACCACCGCTGTCCCCGGCGCTCGTCCTGCGCCCCGAGGACGGCGATCCGGCCACGATGGCCGCCGCGATCCTGGCGCTGCTGGCCCGCGACGAGGACGCCTGACCAGCGCGTACCGTCCCGGCCCGGGACAACGGTGGCGGGGAGTGCGCGCGCGGGCAGACCGGCGGGGCGGTCCGGCCGGTCCGGGGATACCCTGCCGGCGAAGGGGCGCAGCCCCCGGGGCGAGCCGGTGCGGCCGCTCCCCCCACGGACCCTGGACCATATTTGATACTCTGGCCGCAACTTGTACCGAAAGGGTGGTTATGCGGTCTACACTGCTGTCCCGGCGTGACCTGGACTTCCTGCTCTACGAATGGCTCGACGTCGAGAGCCTCACCCGGCGGGCCCGGTACGCCGAGCATTCGCGGGAGACCTTCGACGCCGTCCTCGACCTGAGCGAGCAGCTGGCCACCAAGTATTTCGCCACCCACAACAAACTCAACGATATCCGGGAGCCCGCCTTCGACGGTGACAAGGTCACCATCAACCCGGAGGTCGGACAGGCATTGTCCGCCTTCGCCGACGCCGGGATGATCGGCGCGGCCATGGACGCCGAACTGGGCGGGGCGCAGCTTCCCGCCGCGATCGCCCAGGCGGGCTTCGCCTGGTTCCATGCCGCCAATCCGGGCACCAGCGCCTATCCCCTGCTGACCATCGGCAACGCCAACCTGCTCGTCGCCCACGCGGGCCCTGCGCTGGTGCGGCGCTTCGTCCCGCCGATGCTCGAGGGACGGTTCTTCGGCACCATGTGCCTGTCGGAGCCACAGGCCGGGTCCTCGCTCGCCGATATCGTCACCCGCGCCGAACCCCACGACGACGGAACCTACCGGGTGTTCGGCACCAAGATGTGGATCTCCGGCGGTGACCACGAACTCGGCGAGAACATCGTGCATCTGGTGCTGGCCAAGATCCCCGGCGGCCCGGCAGGCACCAAAGGGATCTCGCTGTTCGTGGTGCCGCGGTTCCTGGTGGACGAGGACGGATCGATCGGGGAGCGCAACGATGTGGCGCTGGCCGGGATCAACCACAAGATGGGTTTCCGCGGCACGGTCAACACCGTCCTCAATTTCGGTGAGGGCCGCTGGTCGCCGCAGGGCGCCGCGGGCGCGGTCGGTTATCTGGTCGGCGAACCGCATCAGGGCCTGAAGTACATGTTCCACATGATGAACGAGGCGCGCAGCGGAGTCGGGCTGGTTGCCGCGGCCCTCGGCTATACCGGCTACCTCGAATCACTCGACTACGCCCGCACCCGCCCGCAGGGCCGTACCAAGGGCGCCGCCGATCCGGCCTCGCCCCAGCGCCCGATCATCGAGCACGCCGATGTGAAACGGATGCTGCTGGCGCAGAAGAGTTACGCCGAGGGCGGCCTGGCACTCGTGCTGTACTGTGCCCGCCTCATCGACGAACAGCACACCGCCGAATCCGGCGACGAACGCCGCGCCCGCACCCTGCTGCTGGACATCCTCACCCCGATCGCCAAGAGCTGGCCCTCGCAGTGGTGCCTCGCCGCCAACGATCTCGCCATCCAGGTCCTCGGCGGTTACGGCTATACCCGCGAATACAACGTGGAACAGCACTACCGCGACAACCGGCTCAACCCGATCCACGAGGGCACGCACGGTATCCAGGGCCTGGATCTACTCGGCCGCAAGGTCACCCAGCAGGGCGGGGCGAGCCTGCGCGAACTCGACACCCGCATCCGGGCCACGATGGCCGCGGCCCGGGAACTCGGCGGTGAACCCGCCGAACTCGCCGACCGGCTGGAGAAAACCTGGACCCGCCTGATCGCGGTGACCGGCAGCCTGTTCGCCGCCGGCGATATCGAGGTCGCCCTGGCCAACAGTTCCGTCTATCTGGAGGCTTTCGGACACCACGTCCTCGCCTGGATCTGGCTGGACAAGATGGTCGCCGCGCACGGCCGCACGGGCGATTTCTACGACGGGAAACGGCACGCCGCCCGATACTTCTTCCGTCACGAACTCCCGCGCACGGGACCACAACTGGACCTGCTGGCCGATCTGGACACCACCACCCTCGATATGGCCGAGAGCTGGTTCTGAGCGTCCGCCGGACGGCCCGGGGAAATGATGCGACAGGGGAATCCGATACCGCTAGGTTCGGCGAGGTGACCTGGACCGCACCCGATATCGACCGGATCATCACCGTACCCACGGGACCGGAGCGACCGATGCTGCAGTCGTGGCTGGATTTCCACCGGCAGACCCTGCTCGCCAAATGCGCGGGTCTCGGTGCCGCGCAGCTGAGACAGCGCGCGGTGCCGCCGTCGGCGCTTTCGTTACACGGCTTGGTGCGCCATATGGCCGAGGTGGAGCGCGGCTGGCTACGGGGCGCGGCGGCGGGGCAGCGACTCGGCTACCTCTACTGCGCCGAGACCGACCCGAACGGCGACTTCGACAATGTCGATATCGCCGACCCCGCGGCCGATTTCGCCGTGTACCGGCAGGAAACCCGGCTGGCGGACGCGGCGGTGGCCGAACTGTCGCTCGACCACCGCTGCCGCCATCCGGCCGGCACCGAGTACAGCCTTCGCTGGGTGTATCTGCACCTCATCGAGGAGTACGCCCGGCACAACGGTCACGCGGACCTGTTGCGGGAAAGGGTCGACGGCCGGACCGGGGACTGAGGCGACGGACGGGCGATGCCCGGCCGGGGCACAGTCACCGCGGCCGAACCGGGGACCTCACCCGTGATCGGCGAGTCCGGCGGCCCGCACCACCGCCGCCACCCCGGCCGCGGAGATCGAATCGGCGCGCGCACAAGACCATCCGGTCCGGCCGTTACGGCGGTATTCCAGGTAGGCGATCGCGTGCTCGGCGACCGGGTGGCCGGTCAGGCTCAATACCTCGATCGGCCGGCCCGCCTGCCCGAGCGCGGAAACCACGGCCGACACCCGGTCGTTCCCCTCGTGGGCACTGCGATGTGAGCGGCCGGCGACCACCAGTTCCACCGCGACCACCGGCATGCCCTCCGGCCCGGTGACGTGCAAATCCTTCAGCTGTACCTCCGGCGGTTCCGGGGTGTCCAGATAGGCGGCGTCGAACAGGGCGCGCAGGTCGGCGGCGCTCACCTCCGCACCGGAACCGTCGGTATGCTGCTGAACCTGCCGGGCGAAATCGATCTGCAGGCGGCGCGGCAGGTCCAGGCCGTGTCCGGTATCGAGCAGATAGGCGATGCCACCCTTGCCCGATTGCGAATTCACCCGGACCACCGCGTCGTAACCGCGGCCGATATCGGCGGGGTCGATGGGCAGATACGGGACCCGCCATTCGATCTCGCGTTCCGCCCGGCCCGTGCGGGCAGCCCGTTCGCGATGCTCGGCGAAACCCTTCTTGATGGCGTCCTGGTGGGTCCCGGAGAAAGCGGTGTTCACCAGATCGCCCACATACGGGTGCCGGGGGTGGACCGGCAGGCGGGTGCAGTATTCGACGGTACGGCGGATCTCGTCGATATCGGAGAAATCGATCATCGGATCCACGCCCTGGGCGTGCAGGTTGAGGGCCAGGGTGGCGATATCGACATTGCCGGTGCGTTCGCCGTTCCCGAATACACAACCCTCCACCCGCTGGGCGCCGGCCAGCACCGCCAGTTCGGCGCACGCCACACCGGTACCGCGGTCGTTGTGCGGATGTACCGAGAGGATGACGCTGTCGCGGCGGGCCAGGTTGCGGTGCATGTATTCGATCTGGTCGGCGTAGACATTCGGCGTCGCGATCTCCACCGTCGCCGGCAGATTCAGTGTCACCGGGCGGTGCGGGCTCGCCTGCCACAGTTCGGTGACGCTGTTACAGATCTCGAGGACGTAGCCGGGTTCGGTCTGGTTGAAAACCTCCGGGGAGAACTGGAACCGTACCCGTGGCAGGTCACCGGCGAGTTCGGCGACGTCACGCGCACCGTCCAGGATCAGTTCGCGGACTGCGCGGGCGTCCTTGCCCAGTACGGTGTCCCGCCAGACCGGCGCTGTTGCGGTGTAGAGGTGGATCACCACCTCGTTGTCCAGTCCGCGCACCGATTCGACCGTCCGGGCGATCAGATCGCGCCGGGCCGGGGTGAACACGACCAGCGTGACATCCGGCGGTGCGATCCCGGTATCGGCCAGCACCCGCACGAAATCGAAATCGGCCTGCGACGCCGACGGATAGCCGACCTCGATCTCCTTGTATCCCATGGCGACCAGCAAGGTGAAGAACCGGCGCTTGCGGCCGGGGTCCATGGGTTCGGCCAGGGCCTGGTTGCCGTCGCGCAGATCCACCGGAACCCACAGCGGGGCCTGCCGGATCCGGGCGCTGGGCCAGTGCCTGTCCTGAACGGGAACGTCGACGCGGTCGGTGATATCGCGGTAGCGCGACGACGGCATCTGCGATCGCCGCTGCCGGAACCACTCCGGCGCGCCGCCGGGGATCGGTCCGGCAGGGGTGTCGATGGTGGGGTATGTCTGCGTGGTGGTCATGGGGATACGCCCCGAACCTTCCTTGCTCGTTCGGCCGTCACGGGAAACGGTGATCGGCCGACGACGACCCCACGGCGGGGCGGCCGATCGTTCAGGCCCCGCCGTGGCGGCCGAGGAGAAGCTGCTGCGACATATGGCAGACTGTACACGACTCCTCAGACAAGTAGCGAGGCTCGAATGGTTACCCAGGTACGACGTCATCCATTGGCTGAGCAAGCAGCCGATTTACTGCTGGCGCGGATCCGCGCCGGCGAATGGCCGCTCGGGCATCGGCTGCCCGGTGAGACGACCCTCGCGGCCCAGCTCGGCGTGGGCCGTTCGACGCTGCGCGAGGCGATCCGCGTACTCGCCGGCAAGGGCGTACTCGCCAGCCGGCAGGGCGCCGGCGTCTTCGTGACGGCACTGGACGTCCCCGAGGACTGGGATATCGTGCTGCGCCGCGCCACGATCGCGTCGGTGCTGGAAGCGCGGATCGCTATCGAAGCCGAGGCCGCGGCCCTGGCCGCGCTGCGGCGTACGCCCGCCGACCTGCGGGCCATCCGGCGGGCGCTGACGGTCCGGGCCGCCGAGGGCCGCACGGTCGCCGATCTCGTCGATGCCGACTCCGCGTTCCATCGGGCCGTGATCGTGGCCGCGCACAACGACATTCTGACCCAGCTGTTCGATACCTTCCTCCCCCGTTCGCGGGCCGCGATGATCGATATGCTGCACATCCGCCCGATGCCGGCACCGGACGACGACCACGCCGCACACGAACGCCTCACCGACGCCATCGCCGCACGCGACCCCCAAGCCGCGGCCACGCACAGCCGCACCCATCTGCACACCATCAAGGAGGCCTTCGCGTGAGCGCGTCAGGGCCGGAGGCGGCAGCGCAGCGTCACCCCGCAGGCCCCGCGCACACGCCCCACCAGCACAGCGTGAGCGCGGCTGTTCTGGAGCTGACCGATGTCACCTTCCGGCGCGACGGCAATCAGATCCTCGACGGGATCTCGCTGACCGTCCGGCCCGGTGAGCACTGGGCACTGCTGGGCCCGAACGGTGCGGGGAAGAGCACGCTGCTCGGTTTCTGCGGTGCGCTCACGCACCCCACCACGGGGACGGTCCGGGTGCTCGGGGAGCAGCTCGGCCGGGTGGAACTGCAGAAGCTGCGGCGGTCCATCGGTCATGTGGATCCGCGTCATCCGTTGCGGTCACCGTTGACGGTGCACGAGGTCGTGCTCACCGGGCGCACGGGCACGGTGGACGTCCCGATGCGCTGGGCGCCGCGGCCGGCGGATATCGATGCGGCCACCGCGGCGCTCGCGGCGGTCGGGATGGCGGCCAAGGCGCATCGCCGCTGGCCCACCCTGTCCCAGGGCGAGCGGGGCCGGACCCTGATCGCGCGCGCACTGATCACGGCGCCGCGGCTGCTGCTGCTCGACGAACCGACGACGGGGCTGGATGTGGCCGCCCGCGAACAACTGCTGCACACCATCGACAGCCTGGACTCGACACATCCCGGCCTCGCCTCGATCCTGGTGACCCATCACCTCGAGGAATTGCCGACGAGCACCAGCCATGCGCTGCTGATCGCCGGGGGCCGCACGGTCGCCGCCGGGCCGGCCGGCGAAACCATCACCACGGCAACCATTTCGGAGGCCTTCGACTATCCGGTACGGGTCGACCGGGAGGACGGGCGCTGGTCCGCGCGAGCCCCGCTGCCCCAGCCGGTCGCGTGAGTTCTACACTCGAGGCCCGGATGACGTGGAAAAGCCCGCTTTAGATACACGAGCGTTTATGTGTATCGTAATGGGGTGACCACAGCCAGCCGTACCTCCCGGCCACCGGGCCGCCCCGCCTCGGCCACCCGTGAAGAAGTCG
This sequence comes from Nocardia carnea, assembly GCF_029869215.1. GTDB lineage: Bacteria > Actinomycetota > Actinomycetes > Mycobacteriales > Mycobacteriaceae > Nocardia > Nocardia carnea_B. Next base: position 7,816 of record NZ_JARWPM010000130.1, on the reverse strand, counting down.
TCGCCCTGGCCCGGCAGGCATTCCTCGCCGGCGACCGGGTCGACGTCCAGGCCATCGCCGCCCAGCTCAAACTGAGCCGTGCCTCGATCTACCGCTGGTTCGGCTCCCGCGACGGCGTCCTCGGCGCCGTGCTCGCCGGGGAATTCGAATCGCTGATCGAACGCGCGGATGCCCGCCGCCGCGATACCGGCGCGCGCCGCATCCTCACGGTGCTCGACCGCGTCAACCGCTGGATGGCGGGCAACGAACCGTTCCGGCGCTATTTCGAGAACGAACCCTTGGCCGGGCTGCGCATCCTGACCTCCAGCGACGGCCCGGTCCAGCCGCGCATCCTGGTGGCGGTGGAAGGGCTCATCACCCGCGCCGAGGAACAGGACGGTTATGTACCGCAACTGGAACGGTCACTGCTCGCCTACTCGCTGGTGCGCCTCGGCGAAGCTTTCCTCTACCACGACAACGTGACCGGCCTGCGCGGCGATGTGGATCGGCTGCACCAGGTGCAGGCCGCGTTGCTGGGTATCGACCTGCCGCCGGAATAGCCGGATGGACGCGGCCGAGCACCGGGGGTCACCGATGGAGACCGCGGGGGTGGTTCTCGCCGCCGGCGCCGGGCGGCGCTTCGGCGGCCCGAAGGCCGAGGTAAGGTACCAGGGGGAACGATTCGTGGACAGAGCGGTCCGGCTGCTACGCGACGGCGGCTGCGTGCGGGTCGTGGTGGTCTCCGGTGCGGTGCCGTTACGCGTGGACGGCGCCACCGTGGTACACAATCCCGCCTGGGCGAGCGGGATGGGTTCCTCCCTGGTGACCGGTTTACGCGCGGTGCACGAGGGCGCGGCCGTGGTGGTCCCGGTCGATATGCCGTGGCTGGGATCCGAAGCCGTACGGCGGCTCCGGGACAGCGGCACCCGGCTCGCGGTCGCCACCTACAACGGCCGACCCGGGCATCCGGTACTCCTCGGTGCCGAATATTTCCCGGCGGTGGCCGCCTCCGCTGTCGGCGATCTCGGCGCCCGGAAGTTTCTCGCCGCCCATCCCGAACTTGTTCAGCATATTCCGTGCGACGGCACCGGTTCGCCCGACGATGTCGACACGCCACAAGATCTCATCCGCTGATCGCCGGGAAGCGGCGAATCCCCCGGCCCCGCGAAGCCGGCCTGCTCCGCCGCGTGGATCGGCCGCGCGGTGACCGACAGCGAGCGCGCCGATCCACCATGGCGCTGCGCGATAATTTCCGCGCCGATCGCGACAGCCGTCTCCTCGGGCGTCCGGCCGCCCAATTCGAGGCCGATCGGGGAATGCAGCCGGCCGAGTTCGGCCGCCGTGACACCGGCTTCGCGCAACCGGGCCCGGCGTTCGGCATCGGCACGCCGCGATCCCATCGCGCCCACATACGCCACGGGGAGCCGCAAGGCGTCGACCAGAACCGGGATATCGAATTTCGGGTCGTGGGTGAGCACGCACAACACGGTGCGCGAATCCACCTCGGTGGTGCGCAGATAGCGCTGTGGCCACTCGGTGACCAGCTCGTCGGCCTCCGGTATCCGCAGCCGATCGGCGAACGCCGGCCGAGCTTCACAGACCGTGACCCGGTACCCCAGCAGACGCCCGACCCGGCACAGCGCACCGGCGAACACGTTGGCACCGAAGACGATCATCCGTGGCGGCGCTGCGAAAGAGGCGACGAACAACTCCCGGGCCGCCTGTCCACACCCGAGCGTATGCAGCCCGGTGCTCGCCTGCCGCAGCGCGGCGCGGGCCAAGGGGATCGCCGGATCCGGTTCGCCGTACGCGGAGCCGATCACCGAATCGGAGGTCACGGTCACCATCGCACCGGTGGCGAGATCGCGCACCAGGGCCGCGGCACGGGACGGCTTCAGCGCCGCCTCCACCACCGGATGGTCGGTGGGGGCCACCCGCTGAACGAAGACGTCGAGTTCGCCGCCGCAGGTGAGGCCTACCGCGAACGCATCGGTTTCGCTGTACCCGAAGACCTGCCGTACGGGCTCGCCCGTGGCGAGCACCTGCAGGCACAGGTCGTACACGGCGCCTTCGACACAACCGCCGGACAGGCTTCCGCGGACCTCGCCCGAGACATTCACCGCCATACTCGCGCCGAGCGGTAGCGGCGCGCTGCCCCGTATCGCCACCACCGTCGCCAGGGCGTACTCGATACCTTCGGCGTGCCACCCGGCCAGGGCCGCGGCCAACTCGCGCACACTCCACCTCCTCGCCGGCAGCGGTCTCGGAAACCGCAGACCACCTGCGAGAATATCACTTCCGCAAATCGCCATTGCAATTCTTGCAGACGACATATCCTGTATTGACACCGAGAAGAACCCGATGCTAAACAAGTGCTCAGCATCGGCGCGCCGGACCGGTTCCGCCGTGCGGCCGGCCAGGCTCCGCGGCGGAACCGGCCGCACCGCAGTTCCGGGCGACCGCACGCCGGTACCCGCGATATCCCGCGAACGGAGGAACGCACCGGATGGGTCGAATCAGGCTGTCCCCCAGCGCCACACCCCCTTCCCCGACGCGACGGAGCCCACGATGAGCACCACGGAGAAAACGGCCGCCGTCGGCGCCCGCGTACCCCGGATCGAAGACCTGCGCCTGCTCACCGGTACAGGTACCTTCGTCGACGACATCACCCGGCCCGGCATGGTCCACGCCTGCTTCGTCCGCAGTCCGCTGCCCCGTGCCCGGATCACCGCGATCGACACCGGCGACGCCGCGGCCTTGGCGGGCGTCGTCGCCGTCTACACCGCGGCAGACCTCAACCCACTGGTCAGCGAGATCTCCTACGCGCTCGACACCCCGGGGTTCCCGGAAGTGCCCCGCCCGCCGCTGGCCGACGGCGAAGTACGTTTCGTCGGCGATCCGGTGGTCCTGGTACTCGCGGCCGACCGCTATATCGCTGAGGACGCCGCCGAACTCGTGGTGGTCGACTACGAGCCGCTCGATCCCGTGGTCGACTACGAAACAGCCGGTATCGCGGCCGAACTCGTCCACGCCGAACACGCGGGCAACTCCGCGGGCGGTCTGGCAGGGCGGGCCCCGGCCGACCTCGCCCCCGTCTTCGACGCCGCCCCGCATGTGGTGCGCCAGACCATCCACCAGCAGGCCTACGCCCCGGTCCCGCTGGAGACCCGGGGCATTGTCGCGGAATGGACCGCTCCCACCGGCGAGATGACGATCTGGACCTCCACGCAATCACCCCACGAGGTCCGGGGTTTCTGTTCCCGTCTGCTCGGCATCGACGAACACCGGGTCCGGGTGATCGTGCGCGATACCGGTGGTGGTTTCGGCCAGAAGGTGGCGCCGCAACGCGAGGAAACCTGCGTCATGCTCGCCGCCCGCACCCTGCGGTATGCCGTGAAATGGATCGAGGACCGGCAGGAGAATCTGATGGCCGCCGGCGCCGCCCGCCACGAACACGGCGAGGTCGCCATGGCCTTCGACGACGACGGGCGCATTCTGGCCGCTACCATCGAACACGTCCAGAACGTGGGCGCCTACCCGATCCCGTCGCCGCTCACCTCCTCGATCGCGGTCGGGATGCTGTTCCCCGGGCCGTATCGGGTACCGGAGGCGGGGTTCAGCACCGCCTCCTACTACTCGAACACGGTGGGCCGGGTCGCCTATCGCGGCCCGTGGCAGTTCGAATCGGTCTCCCGCGAGGTGCTGCTCGATACCGCGGCCCGCCGGCTCGGCCTGGACCCGGTGGAGTTGCGACGGCGGAATATGCTCAGCCACAAGGAGATGCCGGTCGCCAATCCGAACGGTATGCCCTACTCCGATGCCTCCCCACTGGAGACCTTCGAACAGGCCTTACAGATCCTCGACTACGACGCCTTCCGCGCCGAACAGGCCCGGGCCCGCGCCGAAGGCCGGTATCTGGGAGTGGGGACCTGTACCTATGTGGAGCCGACCACCGGCAGCACGCCGTTTCTGAGCACCGAGGGCGCCACCATCCGGATCTCGGCGACCGGCAAGGTGAACGTCTACCTGTCCGGCGGATCGGCCGGGAACAGCCTGGAAACCACGTCCGTCCAGCTCACCGCCGACGCGCTGGGTGTGGATATCGCCGATGTCCAGACCATCCAGGGCGATACCGCGGTGGCCCCGCAGGGTGGCGGGACCAACGGCAGCCGGTCCGGTTCCATGGCCGCCGGGGCCATCGCCGAGACGGCGAAAGTGCTCCGGGAACGGATCGTCGCCATCGCGGCGGACCGGCTCGGCGCCGCCGTCGAGGAGGTGGAGTTCGTCCACGGCCGGGCGGGGGTCGCGGGCACCGACAAATCCCTCACGCTGGCCGAGATCGCGCATATCGCGTACTTCCAGACCGAACTGCTGCCGCCCGGCGTACCGCCCGGTCTCGAAGCCACCGGCCGGCACCGCGCCGATCAGATGATGCTCTGGGCCAACGCCACCCACGTCTGTACCTGCGAGGTCGATATCGATACCGGCCGTGTGACGCTGCTGCGGTTCGTGGTGAGCGAGGATGTGGGGCCGATGATCAATCCGAACGTGGTGGAAGGCCAGATCTACGGCGGTACCGTGCAAGGCATCGGCGGCGCGCTCTACGAGCATCTGGCCTACGACGACGACGGCAATCCGGTCGCCACCACCTTCCTGGACTACCTGATGCCCACCGCGACCGAGGTACCGATGATCGAACTCGGCCATATCGAGACCCCGAGTTCCGGACCGGGTGGGTTCAAAGGTGTGGGGGAGGGCGGCGCGATCGGTGCCACCCCCGCGGTCCTCAACGCCGTCGCCGACGCCTTGGCGCCCTTCGGCGTCCAGATCGACCACCTCCCCCTCTCACCGGCCCGGATCGTGGCCATGATCGACGCGGCCCGCGCGAGCGGGAACACGGAGGTGACGGCATGAAACCCGCGACCTTCGACTATCACGCCCCCGCCACCGCCGACGAGACGGTAACCCTGCTCGCCGAGCTCGGCGACGAAGCCAAGATCATCGCCGGTGGGCAGAGCCTGGTGCCGATGCTGGCGCTGCGGCTCGCCGTTTTCGACCATCTCGTGGACCTGCGCCGCCTGGACGAACTGCGCGGGATCGAACCCCGAGACGATGCGGTATGGATCGGGGCGGGCACCACGCACGCGGCCGTGGGCCGGTCCGCCGAGGTGCGCCGCGCCGTCCCGCTGCTGCACCGCGCCACCCCGCTGATCGGTCACTTCCAGATCCGCAACCGCGGCACCCTCGGCGGCGCCGTCGCCCACGCCGACGCGGCCGGTGAGTATCCGGTCGTCGCCCTGACCCTGGACGCGCGGATGCACACCCTCTCGCCCCGCGGCCGGCGCGAGATCGCGGCGGCAGACTACTTCACCGGAATGTGGAGCACCGCCATGGAACCCGACGAACTGCTCACCGGAATCACCTTTCCGGTGTGGCACGGGCGGACGGGCTTCGCGATCGAGGAATTCGCCCGCCGGGCCGGAGATTTCGCCATGGCCGGCGCGACGGTCGCGGTGCGGCTGGACGCGGACTCCCGTATCGAGCGGGCCGCGGTCGGCCTGTTCGGCCTCGCACCGACCCCCGTGCGGGCGGCCGCCACGGAATCCGCGGTGCTCGGCCGGCCCGTCACCGATATCGACCCGGCCGAGATCGGCCGATCCGCGACCGCGGCACTGAACTCGGTACCCGCCGATATCCACGGATCCGCCGACTACCGGCGGCGGATCGGGGCGGTCATGGTCGCGCGGGCCTGGACCCGCGCGGTAGAGGAGGCGAGCAATGACTGATATCGAGATCTCGGTGGTGGTCAACGGAGTCGCACGCCGGGACCGGATCCCGCCGCGGCGCACCCTGGCCGATTATCTGCGCGAGACCTGCGGGCTCACCGGCACCCATCTCGGTTGCGAGCACGGTGTCTGCGGCGCCTGTTCGGTGCTGCTCGACGGCGCCGCCGTCCGCGCCTGCCTGGTGTTCGCCGTGCAGGCCGACGGCGCCGAGGTGACCACGATCGAGGGCCTGGCCGAACCCGACGGCCGCCTCTCCCCGGTACAACAGGCCTTCCGCGATCACCACGGCCTGCAATGCGGTTTCTGCACACCGGGTTTCGTGGTTTCCGCCACCGCGTTCCTCGCGGACAATCCCGATCCCGCCGACGACGAGATCCGCGAGGCGCTGTCCGGCAACATCTGCCGGTGCACCGGATACCAGGGCATCATCCGGGCCGTCCGGGACGCCGCCACCACGATCGCTACCGAAACCCCCGCGACCCCACAGGCCTGACCCGGCCCACCGAAGCCAAGGACCGCGTATGAAACTGGAGAACACCTTCCGGATCCCTGTTCCCGCCGACGATGCCTGGCCGGTGCTGCTCGATCTGGAGCGGCTCGCGCCCTGTGTGCCGGGTGCCACCCTCACCTCCCGCGACGGTGACGACTTCCACGGCAAGATCAAGGTGAAACTGGGTCCGGTGGGGCTCACCTACAACGGCGTCATCAAGATCCTGTCGCAGGACGCGGACAGCAAGATCGCGGTGCTCGAGGGCGGTGGCCGCGAAACCCGCGGGAACGGCACCGCGAAGGCGGTGATCACCTGCCGCCTGGTGGAATCCGGCGGCGTCACCGATGTTTTCGTCGATACCGATCTGGCGATCACCGGGAAGCCCGCCCAGTTCGGCCGCGGCGCATTGGCCGATGTGGCGGGCACTCTCATCGGGACCTTCGCCGACAACCTCGCCGCGGAGATCACCGCCTCCGCGAACGATGCCGGCAACTCCGCCCCGGCCGGGACCACGAACTCCGTATCACCCGCACCCACCGGGGCCGTCCCCGCCGCACCGGACGCGGCCCCCCGCACCACCGCGCCGACACCGATCGCCGCCCGTCCCGGCGCCGAACCCATCGATCTCATGGCGGCCGCGGGGATCTCCGCCAACCGGCAGCTCGTCCTCGCCCTCGGCGCCGCGGTGCTGGTGATCCTGTTCCTGCTCACCCGCAATCGACGGACCGGCGCAGCCCAGCAGGCGCGGCCCGATACCACCTCCGGTCCCGCACAGGCGTAGGGCCGGCGCAACCTTCCGATACAGCACCGGCCGCCGATCACAGCACGAGCCCACGGCGACAGCACATGTCTCCGGGCGCGGCAGGAGCGTCCATGCACCGGCTGACGAATCGGTCCGGCGGCCGCAGGGGCCGGGACCCTCACACGACGGCTCCCAGCCCCTCGTATGTGTACGTTCGTCCATGGACAGGCGTACACATACGGAGGGACCCGGTCATGGCACTGGTAATGCTCGGCTTGGCGATCGTTGCCGAAATCGTGGGGACCAGCCTGCTCAAGGCCACCGAGGGGTTCACCAGGCTCTGGCCGACGGTGGCCTCGCTGTCCGCGTACGCCGTGGCTTTCGTCCTCCTGGCGCAGGCCATTTCCCGCGGGATGCAGGTCGGTTTCGCCTACGCGGTGTGGTCGGGCCTGGGCACCACATTGATCGTCATAGTCGGCGCCCTGTTCCTGGGCGAATCGCTCGGGCCCGCCAAGATCGCGGGAGTGGCGCTGGTGGTCGCGGGCGTGGTCACCCTCAACCTGGCGGGCGCCCATTGACCCAGCATCCCCACCGGCGGCCGCGCATCCTCGATACGACCCGGCCCTGATTCTCCGCTACCACACGAACCCGCGGAGCGGCCCCCGCCCCCGGCGGGGGGGGCGGGGGGGGGGGCCGGGGCGGCCCCGCCGCCGCGCCCCGCCGCGCCGCCGCGCCGCGGGTTCGTGTGGTAGCGGAGATTCAGGGCCGGGTCGTTTCGAGGATGCGCGGCCGCCGGTGGGGATGCTGGGTCAATGGGCG
>NZ_JARWPM010000129.1 GCF_029869215.1 Nocardia carnea | reverse complement strand
ATCGGCCACCACGACACCGGCGAACACCGTCCCGCTCGAAAATCCGGTGGGCCGTCCGAACGCCACCACGCCCGGGTCACCCGGTACCACCCCGGGCGCCCCGATGCTCGCCGCGCCCGCGTTTCTCCCTCTCCACCCGGGGCCCGCGGCCCATCACCCCCCGGCCCTCACACCCCGGGGACGGGCCAAAACCACTGAGGGCCTCGTACGACTCGGCGCGGTGGCTCGGCGGTATCAGCGCGGAAGCCTGGCGGGCGGCTGTCCGTACACACGAAACCGCCGGCGTTCGGCCGGCGGTTTCGTGTGGTGTTGTTGTTTCGGGGCTCAGCCGGCCGCGGAGGTGGCGAGTGCCTTCTCGCGTTTGGCTGCTTCGCGGGCGAGCATGCGGTCGCGCTGCTCCTCGAACTTCTCGACATCCTTGGACAGCTTGTCCAGGAAGTTCCCCAGGCGTTCCCGGGTCTCCTCACCGCGGGCGGTGAAGTCGGTACGGCCGAAGATATTCCACTTCTTGAGCACCGGCTGGACGACCTCTTCGAGGTGCTGGCGCAGATCGTAGATTCCGTGCTTGGCCATCAGGACGCCGTTGCGCCGGAAGTTGGGCATACCCGCGCCGGGCATCTGGAAGTTCTCCAGGATCAGGGTGATCGCGTCGAGCGCCTGATCGGGGCACAGGTCCAGGGCCGCGCCGCACATATTGCGGTAGAAGATCATGTGCAGGTTCTCGTCGGCCGCGATGCGCTGCAGCATCCGGTCGGCGATGGCGTCGTCGCACACCTTGCCGGTATTGCGATGGGAGACGCGGGTGGCCAGTTCCTGGAAGGTCACGTAGGCGACCGAGTGCAGGAAGCCGGCGTCGGCTTCGGCGGGGGAGGCGAAGCCGTTGGTCATATGGACCATCCGGGCCTGTTCCAGCGCGACCGGATCGACGCCGCGGGTGACCACCAGGTAGTCCCGCATGACGATGCCGTGCCGGTTCTCCTCGGCGGTCCAGCGTCCGACCCAGGTGCCCCAGGCGCCGTCCTGCGAGAAGTTCTCGGCGATTTCGCGATGGTAGGAGGGCAGATTGTCCTCGGTCAGCAGGTTGGTGATCATGGCCGCCTTGGCGACCTCGCTGAGCTTGGATTGTTCGGGGTCCCAGTCCACGCCACCGAGCGCGGCGAAGTTGCGACCCTCGTCCCACGGGACGTAGTCGTGCGGATGCCACTCTTTTGCCAAGGAGAGGTGCCGGTTGACGTTCTGCTCGGCAACCGGCTCCAACTCTGTGAGCAGCTCGAGTTGAGTCAGATCCCTTGCCATGTGATCAAGCCCTTCATTATGTTGCGTTCGTGCGGGTCACCTGATGTAGACCGTTGCCGATGCGGCCATACCTTACGGCACCGTAGGTGTGATGCGAAACGCATCTGGCGGACAAAGATCGCACGGTGCGCGCACCTTCCTGCCACCGGCCGTCACAGCGAGTGTATGACCCGAAACTCGGTTATGGGCATATCGATACCCCCGGCGATGGCGTTAGCCGAGGTGGGAAACAGCACAACCGGCGGCGGCCGGGTAGGCCGTTCTCGGTCCGGTGGCCGGGCCGAGGCCCTGCTCACGGCGGTAATTTACGACGTTTGGAATGCCCGGCCGGGAAATCGGCGGGGGTTGCCGCAGCGCCGTGAGTCGATTTCGGTCACAGTGGCGGGCCGCTAAGCCTGGTCCAGTTCACAGGGTGAGAAAGCTCTCGATGAAGGCCGCCCCGGATCCGGCAACGCGCCTGCAGAACGACAGCGGGCTCCCGGCGGTGGCCGGGGGGCCGAGCGGGACCCCCCCCAGGCGGGAACCGGGGACCGGCGGTTTAAAATTGCGTTGCGGTGACAGCTGAGCATATGGGGG
>NZ_JARWPM010000128.1 GCF_029869215.1 Nocardia carnea | reverse complement strand
GTGGCGGGGCACCGCGGCCCGTACCGCCACCGCGCGGAAGCGGCGGGGGCGGAGCGCCGGCCGCGCAACCGCCACGGTCGGGCGAACCGCCTCGTGGCGGCGGTGTACCGTCCGGTGCGTCCCGTGTGGCCGGCGGAATCGGTGCCGCCCGCTCCGCGACCGCCGGGATGACCCGCGCCGATCAAGCCATGGGCGATGTCGCGGGTGACCGCTGGACCAACCGTTCCCCCGACCTCGGTAGGAGCACCATCCCGCGATGACGAGCACCGAAACCTACGAACGCCGCTCCTACGGGCTGTGGCAGAAACCGCGCAGCGCCGGACTTTTCGGGTTGCGGTGGGAAGAGACCGTGCTCGGCTTCGTGGTGGTCATCACCGCGCTGGTCGTTGCCATGGTCGGCGGTTTCCAATGGGGCGCCATCGTGGGCGGGGCCGGTGTGGTGATCATGGCGCCCCTGGTCATGCGGCACGGGGGGCGCTCCGGCTACGAGACGGGATTGATGATGTTCCATTGGATGCGTTCGCGCAGCCGCGGCGAGCACGTGTACCGCGGCGGCCGGTTCTCCCGGGTACCGGGTGGTTTCACCCGGCTGCCGGGGTTGCTCGCCCCGTCGAAACTCTACGAGGGGATCGACGCCGGCGGCTACAGCTTCGGGATGATCCATCTCCCGCAGTTCGCGCAGTACACAGTGGTGCTGCGGGCGTGGCCGCAGGGTCACGAGGCGGTGGACCAGCCGGTGATCGACCGCTGGGTCTCGGCCTGGGGTACCTTCCTGGCCTCGGTCGGGCAGACCAGCGATATCGTCGCCGTCGTCCCGGTGATCGATACCGTCCCGGAAACCGGGAACCGGTTGCTCACCGAGGTTTCCACGATCACCCGGCCCGAGGCCCCCGACCTCGCCCAGCAGGTGATGTACGAACTGGCCACCGAACTCCCGCAGGAACGGGTGCAGTTGCTGCCCCGGGTCGCGATCACCTTCAAGGCCACCACCGCCGAACGGCGGAAGAACCCGGCCGAGGAGGCGGTCGAGATCGGCCGCCGCCTGCCCGGTATCTGTTCCGCGCTGGCCGAAGCCGGGGTGCGGGCCCAGCCGATGTCGGCCGAGGAGGTCATCTCCTTCATCCGGCGCAGCTACGATCCCGCCTCACAGGCCGATCTCGAGGTCGCCGCCGGCGAACCGGAAGGGCACGGCCTGGACTGGGCGGACGCGGGCCCGGTCTCGCACGACGAGAAATGGGATCATCTGATCCATGACGGCGGCCGGTCGGTGACCTGGGAGATGGACACCGCACCCGAGGGCGCGGTGGACGAGCGGGTGCTGCAGCGGTTGCTCGCGCCGAACCCGGAGGTACCGCGGAAACGGATCGCCATCGTGTACCGGCCGCATTCGGCCGCCGACGCCGCCGAAATCGTGGACGACGATTTCAAGAACGCCCTGGTCGCCCAGCAGAGCGAACGCGGTGTGGTGTCGGCCTCGGCGACCCTGCGGGTCGGTGCGACCCAGCAGGCTCGCGAGGAGCAGGCCCGCGGGCACGGTGTCACCCGGTTCGGTGCGCTGGTCACCATCACCGAACCGCTGCGCGGTGACCTACCGCGGATCGAAGCCATCACCCGCGACCTGTCCACCCAGGCCCGGTTGAAGATCCGCCGGTGCTACCGCTACCAGGCCGCGGCCTTCGCGGCATCGCTCGGCTGCGGGGTGATCCTGCCCGAGCACGCGACCATTCCGAAAGCATTGGCAGGGTGAACGACTGATGGTACGCGAGCACGAGCCCCCTGTACGGGAACGGAACCGGGTCCGGGTTGCCACCGGCGACCGGGCGCGGTCGGGCCGGGACGAGGATCGGCGCGGCCGGGACGGCGATCCCGGTGCCGCCGCCGGACAGCGCCGCGAGGGCGGCCGCTCGCGTACCGAACGCCGGGGTGGTGCCCCGCGCGATACCGAAACCGCCCGGATCCCCCGCGAACGTGGCGCCGGGAACCGGGAACGCGTGCGGCGCACCCGGGTCGATACGACCGCCGACCGTGCCATGGGCACCCCCGAATTCGACAAGGCGGCGCGGCGGGCCCGGATGCGGGCCGAGAAACGCAAACAGTCCGGCCCGCCGCTGCTCGATTCGGCGACCAGGTCCCGGCTGGAGGAGGTCAGCCGGGAGGGCGCCGGTTTACGTGCCGCCTGGGCGACCTTCCGTATCCGCACCGACGATATCCGGCGCCGCAACTACGCCGCCCGCGCCGAACAGGAATTCCAGGACGGATTCGACCGGCAGACCGCGCAGCTGACCGATCGCGGTTTCGCCGGCGCCGGCGGCGGCCGGATGAACGTGGTGGGCCGCCCGGTCGAATACCGGGCCACCACCGCGCAGGTGGCCGGGCTGTGGCCGTGGTCGGTCGGGGCCGGCGCACCGCTGATCGGTACGCCACTGGGGTCGCATCTGCACACCGGCGCGCCCGTCTGCTTCGATCCCATGAACTGGTTCATGCGCGGCAGCTTCATCACCGCGCCGAGCCTGTTCGTTCTCGGGCTCAACGGCTTCGGTAAGTCCTCGCTGGTCCGCCGTATCGTGCTCGGCGGGGTGGCGCAGAACATCACCCCGCTGGTCCTCGCCGATGTGAAGCCCGACTACCGGCGGCTGGTCGAGCTGGTCGGTGGCCAGGTGATCGATCTGGGTTACGGCCACGGTAAACTCAATCCGCTGGCCGGCGGGGTACTCGGCGATATCGTGCCGCGGTTGCACGAGCACCCGGAATTGCAGCGCCAGGTCCTGCAGGATCTGCGCGCCCGGCAGGTCACGCTGATCGCCGGGCTGGTGGAACTGGTGCGCGGGGCGCGGGTCCGGGACTACGAGGAGACGCTGATCTCCACCGCGCTGCGGATCCTCTACCGCCCGGGCAGCGGCTTCACCCCTGATCGGCCGCCGATCATGGAGAACCTGCTGGAGGTCATCATCGCCGGCGGCGAGGAGATGATGCTCGACGCCGGCGCGGACAACCCAGGTGAATATCAGGAGGCGATCCGGGGCCTGCGCCGCTCGTTGCGGGCGCTCACCCAGGGCCCGTTCGGTGCGGTGTTCAACGGACAGACCACCGTCCCGATCGATACCGATTCGGTCGCCGTGTGCATCGATGTGTCCCATATTCCCCAAGGGGACAAGAAACTCAAGGCGGCCGTCATGCTGGCCTGCTGGGCCGACGGATTCGCCGCCGTGGAGGCCGCGCATACGCTCACCGATGCCGGGATGGCCCCGCAGCGGTACTTCCAGGTCGTGATGGACGAGCTGTGGCAGGTGCTGGGTCTCGGCGATTTCATGGTCGACCGGGTCGACGAGCTGACGCGTCTGCAACGCGGTATCGCCACCGCACTGATCATGATCAGCCACACGATCAAGGATCTGCAGGCGCTGGGGTCGGAGGCGGCCATCGCCAAAGCCCTGGGCTTCCTGGAACGGGCGCGCGCCAAGATCTTCGGGGCGCTGCCGGCCGAGGAGATCAAACGGCTGGACAGTACGGTGCCGTTCACCTCCGCCGAGGAGGAGATGGTGACCAGTTGGTCGGCGCCGCAGGCGCTCACCGGCGAGGCGCTCAAACCGGGCCAGTTGCGCCCCGCGCCGCCGGGCACCGGCAAATTCCTGCTGAAGATCGGTGAGGACCGCCGGCCCGGCATACCGTTCCATATGGAATTCACCGCGGCCGAGAAACTCAGCGGAATCCACGACACCAACCAGCGGTTCGAGGACTTCACCGCACATCCCGGCCGGGCCGGCGCCGGTGCGGCGGGTGATGGTCCTTATCCCGGGGGAGGGAGCGGTTCATGATGCCGCACCGATCGTATCGGCGAGTATCACCCGAGGTCCGGGCCGCGGCGGTGGAACAGGTCATCGCGCTGACCGGGAAACTGCGCAGCGAATCCGAGGCGTGCCGGGTGGTGGCCGAACAGATCGGGGTGCACACCAATTCGGTACGCAACTGGGTGCGGGCTGCCGAGGGTCCGGGCCTGGAGCGGCTGGACGCGGCCGCGCTGCGGCGCAAGGTCGCGTTGCTCCAACAGCAGCTGGCGGCCGCCGCCGAGGTGAACCGGGCGCTGGCCGATACCCTCAACGAAACCCGGCGCCACACGTGAACCCTGCGAGGGCGCGGCGGTGAACGCGAAATCGGTGCTGTGGACGGCACTCGGGCTGGTACTGGGATTGATGACGATGGTGCTGGTCATCGTGATGCCCGCGGTCGACGACCCGTGCGAAGGCGGTTCCGTTGTGGACCCCAGCGGCACGGCGCCGCCGGGCGGCGACCCGCGGGCGGCCGGGGAACCCCCGGGGCCGACACCCAATCCCGCCGCCACCGCGACACCCGCTCTCGCCGCCGACGCCGGCCCGCTGGACCGGACCTGGCCGATGGCGGCCGGAACGTATTCCGTCTCCGATGTCTTCGGCTCCCGCGGCGGTGGGCACAAGGGAATCGATCTCGCGGCGCCCGACGGCACCCCCATCTTCTCCGTCGCCGACGGGGTGGTGGTGGCCGCGGGCCCGGCGTCCGGTTTCGGGAACTGGATCGTGGTCGATTCGGTCGATCCGCGCAACGGGCGGGCGTATTCGGCGGTGTACGGCCATATGTGGGATCACGGAGTGCTGGTCCGGGTGGGGGAGCAGGTACGGGCCGGCCAGCATATCGGCGCGGTCGGCTCGGCCGGTGAATCCAGCGGGCCGCATCTGCATTTCGAGATCGTGCCCGGTGGCCGGTTCACCGGTGGCCGCCAGATCGACCCCGTGCCGTGGCTCGACGGTGCGCCCACCCCGGATATCGGTGGCGCGCGCGCCCATTCGACCGATCCGGCGTGTGTCCGCGGTTTCGGCACGCCCGGTGGAGCGCTCGCCGGCGGGAAGGTACCGCCGGAGCTCGAGATCTGGTACCGCCGGGCCGGTTCCCTGTGCCCCGAGGTGACGCCGTCGTTGCTGGCTGCTCAGGGGCGCCAGGAATCCGGGTTCCGGCGCGGCCTCACCTCGCCGGCGGGTGCCCAGGGGCTCGCGCAGTTCCTGCCCGGAACCGCCGCCAGTACCAACCCCGACGACGGGCAGCCCTACGTCATCGACGCCGACGGCAACGGGGTCGCCAGCGTCTGGGACGACGGTGACGCCATCATCGGCCAGGGACGGTATATGTGCGCTATCGCGCACAAGATCACCGGATGGATCGCCGAGGGGCGGGTCCAGGGCGATGTGGTCGCGCTGACGCTGGCCGCCTACAACGCGGGGGAAGGCGCGGTGCTGGCCTCCGGCGGGATGCCCAACCAGTTCCCCGCGCACTATTCGGAAACCCAGCCCTATGTCGCGAACATCCTGGCCATGGAAGCGGAATACCGCGATCCGGGCGCGGCCGGGCGGTTCGCCCCCGATTCCGAGGCGGCCCCGGGCGACGAGATCGTGCGGGCGGCCCACGAATGGCTGGGTACGCCGTACGTCTGGGGCGGCGGTGGGCCACAGGGACCCACCGGCGGCGGTCTCGACGGGCCGGGCCTGACCGCGGCGGCGGTATTCGCCGCCTCCGCCGGTGCGGTATCACTTCCGCGTACCGCCGAACAGCAGTGGGAGGCGGGTACCGAGGTCTCGTTGCGCGAGATACAGCCGGGTGACCTGGTTTTCAGCGAATTCGGTGCGCGCGGCCCGGCGCAGGTCGGGATCTACGCCGGTAACGGACAGATGATCCACGCGGCGCCCGCGGCGACCGCCGACGCCGGTGGAGTGGCGCAGGCCCCGGTTCCCGGAGACGCCCGAGCGAGGAGGGTGCTGTGAACACGCGCGGATCGACGACTTCTCCGGCGCCGCGGCGGTTAGCCTGGAACCAGAAGACTGGTGCGGGTGCGGGACTGGTGGTGGTGCTGATGCTGGGCATCACGATACTGAGCGGCTGCGGCGGTGGCGATACGGGAACGGCCGGTGCGCCGGCTGTGTCGACCACGCGGCAGCTCGAGGCCGTGCCCGCACCGGATCCGGCGACGCCCGACGGTGTCGCGGTGGCCGCGCTGCGCGAGATCTACCGGTGGGAACCGGCCACCGAGGTGCCCGGTGATTCGCTGGAGCGGGCGCGGAGGTTCCTGGGTCCCGGTTTGCTGCGGGTCCTCGAGGCGCCCGCGGATACCGCGTCCGCACCGCCCGTTTCGCTGCGCTGGGGCGAATGGGCGGCGGCGGGTGCCCGGGTCGACGCGTTCACCTTCGCGTCCGGGGACCGTCCGCCCGCGGGCCCGGATCCCGATATACGGCAGTACAAGATCGGAATCGAACAGACCGTCGTCTACCCGGACGGCCGCGAAGAACCCCTGGCGCCGGCCACCGTGATCGCCACCGTGGTGCGCACGCCCGCGGGCTGGCGGCTGGACGGTTACCGGTGACCACGGGCGGGGACCACTGAGGAGGCAGGTATGGCGAAGAAGAAACCGATCAAGGATCCGGCCATCCCCGGGCCCGACCCCACCCTCATCGCGATCTACGTCGGCGGTGCCGTCCTGGGAACGCTCTGGGTGGCGATCCATCTCGGCAATATGCTCTCGCTGCAGAAACAGGATATGCCGGTCAATCCGATCGGCATCATCGCCGGAATGGTGCGCGGTGACCTGCGGTGGCCCACCGGCGCCACGGTGATCCTGATCCTGGTCGTCGCCGGGTTGATCGGATTCGTCTGGTGGCGGCGGTGGTCGACGGCCAAACGCAACGTGGGCCGCCTCGCCGTGGACGACAAGGCCCAGCACATCGGTAACGGTGGCGCCATCGCCGCGCTCACCGAAGCCGGGGTCCGGGAGAAGGCCCAGCAACTCGGCGTCCGGCTGGGCTACAACGACGCACCGGGCGTGCCGATCGGGGTCGCGGTGGCCGACGGGGTGATGTTGTACGGGTCCTACGAGGACCTGCATCTCGATATCTGGGGTCCGCGCCAGGGCAAGTCCAGTTCCCGGGTCATCCCGGCGATCCTCAATGCCATCGGCCCGGTTCTGGCCACCTCCAACAAACGGGATGTGGTCGACGCGACCCGCGATGTGCGCGAGGCCAAGGGCAGCAAGACGTTTGTCTTCGACCCGCAGGGCGTGGCCGCCGAGGACCCGACCTGGTACTGGAATCCGCTCGACTGGGTGGACGCGCACAGCGACGGTTGCGAGATGCGGGCGGCGCGGCTGGCCGGCCATTTCGCCGACGCCGACGCCGGATCGGACAGCAAGAGCGATAACTATTTCGATCCGGAGGCCGAGGATCTGCTGGCCGGCCTCTTCCTCGCCGCGGCGGTCGACCGGCGGCCCATCACCCAGATCTGGGAGTGGGTCACCGACCCGCAGAACACCGAACCCATCCGGTTGTTGCGCGAGGCCGATCACAATTACACGGCGTCCGGCCTGGCCGCCCAGTACAACGCCGACCCCCGTACCCGCAGTGGGATCTTCGGTACGGCCAAGAAGATGGTGCGCTGCCTGAAGCTGCGCAATGTGCACAAATGGGTGACACCGCGGGCCAGCACCGACGAACTGGACCGGGTGCAGTTCGACGAACTGGAGTTCATCGAGAAGAACGGCACGCTCTACAGCCTCTCCCTGGAGGGCCGGGGGTCGGCAGCCCCGCTGGTCAGCGCGCTCACCGAGGCCGTGATCGATGTGGCCATGCGGAAGGCGTCGCGGTCGGCGTTCGGGCGGCTGCCGATCCCGCTGCTGGCCGTACTGGACGAAGCCGCCAATGTGGTGCGCTGGAAGGATCTCCCCAAGCAGTACAGCCATTTCGGGTCGCGCGGCATCGTGGTGATGACCGTGCTGCAGTCCTGGGCGCAGGGCGCGCGTTGCTGGGGCGAGGACGGGATGAACGCGTTGTGGTCCGCCGCCAATATCAAGGTGCTCGGCAGCGGCGTCGACGACGCGAATTTCCTGCGGGAGCGTTCGGAGGCCATCGGCGAGCATTCGGCCATTTCCGGCTCGGTCTCGGAATCCAAGGGCAGTAAGAGCTATTCGCGCTCGCTCGGCTCGTCGAAGACCTTCACCGTGCAGGCTCTCGCGACGCTGCCGCGCGGACGGGCCATCGTGTTCTCCTCCGGCGCTCCGCCCGTGCTGGTGCGCACTGTGCCATGGTGGGAGGGCGAGTACGCGTCCCAGGTGAAGAAGTCCATCGAACAGCACGATCCGCAGCGCAAAACGCGGATCCCCGATCTCATCGGCTCCCCGTCGCTGATCAAATCGGCACCGCCGGAGCCGGGCAACGGCCCGGGCGACACACCCCCGGAGCCCGATAACGGACCGGAAGACAGGCAGGAGGTTCGACCGCTGTGACCGAGACGACCGAGCAGCAAGGACAACTCGTCTACAACAACGAGGTCGATTTCGTCGAGAACTATCTGAGCGTTGTCTATCGCCGCCAGGTCAGCGACCTCAGCGATACCGTGTGGTGCCCGGAATGGTGGAAGCATATCGAGGCCGTCGTGCGGTTGCAGGCGGTATGGCGGGCCTGGGAGCATCTGCGTCAGGATCCCGCGACCGGCCTGAGCGTGTGGTTCCTCGACCACGCCGATCCGCATATGGCCGTCCTGCTCAATCCCCGTGGTCCGTTCAAATACTGCAGTGTCCGCAACGGGCACAAGGAAATGCTCGAACCGCTGCCGACGGTCACCCCACCCGACGGACTGCTCAGCACGCCGGATGACGAAATCATTGCGGCGGCCGAGTCCGCGGCCGCCGGTGGGGTGGAGATAACCGACCCGCGGCACTGAGCCGCTGCGGCGTGTCCCCGGTGACGGGGAAACGCCCCCCCCGGGGGGGGGGGGGTACCGGGGGGGGGGCGCCCCGACCCCCCGGGGGGGAGAGCCCCCGCCCCCCCGGGGCGGTTCACCCCCCCCCCGCCCCCCCGGGGCGCCCCCCCCCCCGGGGGGCC
>NZ_JARWPM010000127.1 GCF_029869215.1 Nocardia carnea | reverse complement strand
CATCCAAACCAAAAACCCGATCCACTCGCCCTCGCCCGCCCCCCGCCCCGCCCGGCCCGCCCCGCCCCCCCCCGCCGCCCCCCCCCCCCCCCCCCCCCCGACGCCGCCGGATCGGCCGATCCCACGGCGCCCGGCTACCTCGTGGATCCGTATCCGCATTTCGAAGCGGCACGCGAACACGCTCCCGTGCAATTCCATCCCGGCGGTGGTGTGCATATGGTGTTCCGCTATACCGATGTCAAACGCGCACTGAGCGATCCGGCGCTGAGTTCCTCGGAGGCCTACGCGCTGGATTCGCCACGCAATCTACGGCTCAAGGCGGCGGGTGCCGACAACGATTATCTCCTGCGCCCGTCACTGTCGAAACTGGACCAGCCGGACCACGCACCCCTGCGTAAACTGCTGGCCCGGCCGTTCACACCGAAGAACATCAAGCAGTACGCGGCCCGGGCGGAACAGATCGTCGCGGAACAACTGGCGGGCTACGGCCCCGGCGACGAAGTGGATGTGATCGACCGGTTGGCTCATCCGCTGCCGTTCCGGCTGGTGTGCGAAATATTCGGAATTCCCACACCGCCGGATGCCGAACGTCTCTACTACCGCACCTGGGCGGCGTTGAACCTCCTCGATCCATTCCTGACGCCGGAGCAGTTCACGGAATTCATCACAGCGCAGCGCGAATTCTCCGCCTATCTGCGTGACGTGATCGAATGGAAACGCGGCAATCTCGCGGACGACCTGCTGTCGGGATTCATCCGCGCGGGTGACGAAGGCACGGTGATCGGGCCGGATGAGGTGGCGGCCACCATCCACACTTTGTTCGTCGCCGGTTTCGACACCACTGTCAACCAGCTCGGCATCAGCGTGCTGGCCCTGATGCGGTATCGCGACCAATGGGAGAAACTCGTCGACGACCCGGCGCTGCTGGACAATGCGATCGAGGAGCTGCTGCGATACGAATCCACGGCGCAGCTGATGATCCGGATCACGAAGCAGGATTTCGCAGTGGCCGGCAGTGTGATCCCGGCCGGTAACCACCTCATAGCCTGGATCGCTTCGGCGAATCGGGACGAGCGCCACTTCGGGCCGACCGCCGGGCAACTCGATATCGCGCGGCCGAATGCCCGCGAACATATCGCCTTCGGCCACGGCGCACATGCCTGTCTGGGCGCCTGGCTGGCGCGGCTGGAGCTGAAAACCGTACTGAAAGCCCTGGCCGAAACCGCACCCGAGATGACGCTCGCCGATACCGAGACGAAATGGGCGAGTACCCCGTTCATTCGCGGCCTGGCGGAATTGCGGGTCGTGCTGTGAGTCAGAAGAATTACGCGGTCCGTGTCATCCGGGCGCCGAAAGGATTGCCGTCGGCCGAGGATTTCGAGCTGGTCTCGCAGCCGGTACCCCGATTGGCGGAAGGTGACGTGCTCTTCGAGGCGACACATATGTCGCTGGATCCCGTGATGCGGCGCTACCTGCCCGGTCCGGATGACGCGCCCGGTCCGATCGGCGGTACGGCGCGAGTCGGTGATATCGCGATGGCGGCTCCCCCACCGCCCGCGCACGCACTGTCGGGCGCGTTCGTCGGGACGGTGCTGGAATCACGGCACCCGGACTTCGCCGCCGGGGACCGGGTCCGGGGTGGACACCTCTGGCAGACCCATCACGTGGTGCCGGGTACTTCGCTGGCGGCGATCCCGCGGGACGCCGACCCCCTCGACGAATTGGGCGTCCTGGGCGGCCCCGGACTGGTGGCCTGGTGCGGTATGCGTATCGCCGCGGTACGGCCGGGTGAAACCCTGGTCGTCTCCGCGGCCGGCGGCGCCATCGGCATGGTGGCGGGGCAGCTCGGCAAGGCGGCGGGCGCGCGGGTGGTCGGCATCGCCAGCGGCGAGAAAGCGGACTACGTGGTGCACGAGCTCGGCTTCGATGCCTGCATCGACCGCAGAGCGACCGCGGTGGCGGACGGCCTCGACGAGCACTGCCCGGAAGGAATCGACGTCTACTTCGACAACGTCGGGGGCGACACGGGGACGGCCGCGTTCGACCGTCTCCGTGAACACGGTCGATACATCCTCTGCGGGATGGCCGCCGAGTACAACGGACCGGAGTCCGCTGTCGGTCCACCGTTGCGGCCGATGCTGCGCAAGCGGCTCCGGCTGGAGGGCTTCGTCGTCTACGACCACTACCCCGAGTACGGGGTTTTCCGGTCCGAGATGCAGGAGCTGCGCCGGAATGGGTCGGTGCGGTACCGCTACGAAATGCTGCACGGCCTGGACACCGCCCCTGAAGGGCTGACCCGCCTGCTGTCCGGGCAGAACCAGGGCAAGATGATTGTGAACCTCGCCGGCTCCCGGTGATATCGGCGCTATCCATCGAGTGCCGTCACCACGGAACCCGAGTACCCGGCGCGGGCGATGGCTCGGGGTGCGGCGCCGGCAGCCCCTGCGGGACGGGCGGCCCCCCGCCGGGGCGACAGGCCTTGCGGCGGGGGGGTGG
>NZ_JARWPM010000126.1 GCF_029869215.1 Nocardia carnea | reverse complement strand
CCCCCGGGGGTCCCCCCCCCCCCCCCCCCACCCCCCCCCCCCCCCCCCCCCCCCGTATTTTCATTCCCCCCCCCGCGCCGTTTGGGGGGGTTATCTTAAACCCCCCCCCCCCCCCCATCGCCGTTTTCCGGCCGGTATCGCTCCCGAGGCGCCCTACGCGAAGCCGGTTCCGCGTAGGGCGTCGATGGCCTTTGAGCCCGGTCCGTGCCCGGTTGCCGGGTCGCGCCTGGTGGCCCCGTCCCAGGGTGCCGGCGCCGGCGGGTGGTCGCCGCTCCTGGGGACGTCGGCGAGCGGTCGCGGTTTCGGGGGTGTTGGCGAGCGGTTGCCGCGGGCCGGGTGGGTAGGCCGTTTTGCCAGGACAGGGCGCGAGCAGGTACGCTTGCTCAGGTTGTCGACTTGTTCGGCACCACCCAATCCGTTCTACCGAAGACCGTTGGTCGCTGATTCCGGATGGAATCGGTCGAAGGTCCGGCGAGAGTGCCGGCGGCCCACGCAGGGAGAACCGAGGTCGGGAGTGAGCACGATGTGCTCGGATACTCTTGCGCGCCCCGGAACGCTCTGCGTCCGGGGCGCTTGTTCTTTCGCCGGCCCCTGATTCGGTAGGGCAACACCCGAACCGACATCAGAGAGGAGGCGAAGTATGGCGAAACCCGAGAAGGTTACCGCGGTCGCGGAGATCACCGAGCAGTTCAAGGGCTCGACGGCAGCAGTTATCACGGAATACCGTGGCCTGTCCGTCGGTGCTCTCACCGAACTGCGCCGTGCGCTCGGTGCCGACACCACGTACTCCGTCGCCAAGAACACCCTGGTGAAGCGTGCCGCGGCCGAGGCCGGTGTGGAGGGCCTGGACGAACTGTTCGTCGGACCCACCGCGATCGCGTTCATCTCCGGTGAACCTGTCGAGGCCGCCAAGGCGCTCAAGGCCTTCGCCAAGGATCACAAGGCGCTGGTCATCAAGGGCGGTTACATGGACGGCGCACCGCTGTCCGTGTCCGAGGTCGAGCGGATCGCCGATCTGGAGTCCCGCGAGGTCCTGCTGGCCAAGCTGGCCGGTGCCATGAAGGGCAACCTGGCCAAGGCCGCCGGTCTGTTCAACGCTCCCGCCTCGCAGGTGGCCCGCCTGGCCGCCGCGCTGCAGGAGAAGAAGCAGGCCGAAGGCGGCGACGCCGCCGCGGAGTAACACCTTCCGCATCCCCCGCGGAACGGTCGCTCCCGGCCGGCCCGCACAGACGTTCACTATCGAAAGGAAACAACAATGGCCAACGTTGACGAGCTGCTCGAAACCTTCGGCAACATGACCCTGCTCGAGCTCTCGGACTTCGTGAAGAAGTTCGAGGAGAAGTTCGAGGTCACCGCCGCTGCTCCGGTCGCCGTCGCGGCCGCCGGTGCCGCCCCGGCCGCCGCCGAGGCCGCCGAGGAGCAGGACGAATTCGACGTCATCCTCGAGGGTGCCGGCGATAAGAAGATCCAGGTCATCAAGGTGGTCCGCGAGATCGTCTCCGGCCTGGGCCTGAAGGAAGCCAAGGACCTCGTCGAGGGCGCGCCGAAGCCGATCCTGGAGAAGGTGGCCAAGGAAGCCGCCGATGCCGCCAAGGAGAAGCTGGAAGCCGCGGGCGCCAAGGTTTCGGTCAAGTAATCGGACCGGTAACGGAAAACGGGCGGGTGCACTGGGGGTACGCCCCGGTTTGCCTTAGGTGGCCGCTGTGATGCCGGGGGCGGGTTAAAGGAAATTAGTTGGGTGTTACCTCCCCGGCGTGGGTTAT
>NZ_JARWPM010000125.1 GCF_029869215.1 Nocardia carnea | reverse complement strand
CTCCCGGAAGCCGTAATTCCAGCCGGCGAAGACAAAATCGGGGGCGGCGGCCTGGACCACCTCCTTGGTGAAGGCGTCACCGAGTTCGGGGGTGCGTTCGAAATCGGCCCGCCACGGGGGGGCCCCCCCCCCCCGCGCCGCCGGCGGCGGCGCCATGGACACAGCAATTAGGCTGAGCGCGTGGCAATAACCGTTTTGATCGCCGATGACCAGGCCATGGTCCGGCAGGGGTTCGGCGCTCTGCTGGCCGCGCAGCCCGATATCAGTGTTGTCGGGGACGCGCCGGATGGGAAAGTGGCGGTCGCCGAGGCGGCGCGGTTGCGGCCCGATGTGGTGCTCATGGATGTCCGGATGCCGGAGATGAACGGCCTGGACGCGGCCCGTTCCATTCTGAACGCCGGTTTCGATCCGCCGGTCCGCGTGCTCATGCTCACCACTTTCGATATCGACGACTACGTCTACGAGGCGCTCGGTCTGGGTGCGAGTGGTTTCCTGCTGAAGGATGCCCCGGCCGAGGAACTGGTGCGCGCGGTCCGCGTGGTCGCCGCCGGGGAGGCGTTGCTCGCCCCGACCGTGACCCGGCGGTTGATCGCCGAGGTGACGGCCCGGCGCTCCGCCCGCCGTACCCCCGCCCCGGCGCTGGCGGCGCTGACTCCGCGCGAGCGGGAAATCCTGGAACTCGTCGCTCGCGGGATGTCGAATACCGAAATCGCGGAGGCCCTGTTCATTGCGGAGCAGACCGTGAAAACGCATGTGTCGAAGGTCTTCACGAAATTGGATCTGCGTGATCGGGCGCAGGCGGTGGTGCTGGCCTACGAATCAGGTTTGGTTACCCCCGGCTGAACGGATCGTCAAGGCTGCCATGTACCGCGCGGATTACCCTTGTCACGCCGGAACGGACGGCGTGAGCCCGGTAGGCTCACGAGTCTGTCGGTTGCCCGAAGGGGGTCGTGTTGCTCAACAGCGGTGACGTGTTCGCCGGGTTCACCATCGAGCGGTTACTCGGTGAGGGCGGAATGGGCGCCGTATATCTGGCCCGGCATCCCCGGCTCGGGAAACAGACCGCGCTCAAACTGCTCAAACCGGAACTGTTCGCCGATGCCGCGATCCGGACCAGGTTCGAGCGGGAGGCCGATCTGGCGGCGGCGCTCGACCATCCGAGCATCGTCACGGTCTACGACCGCGGCGCCGAGGGCGAGCATCTGTGGATGTGCATGCAGTACATCGACGGCGCCGACGCGGGTACCGTGAATTCGCTGACCCTGCCGCCGGAAAAAGCGGTGCAGATCATTTCCGGGGTGGCCGACGCTCTCGATTACGCACACGGAATGGGCGTACTGCACCGCGATGTGAAACCGTCGAATATCCTGCTGGCCCGGGCCAATACCGGTCAGGGTGAGCGGGTTTTCCTGACCGATTTCGGGTTGGCCCGGTTACGTGCGGAAACGGTGCGGCTCACGCAGACCGGGATGTTCACCGCGACCCTGGCATTCGCCTCCCCGGAACAGATGACCGGCGGCGACATGGACGGCCGGTCGGATCAGTATTCGCTGGCTTGCGCCCTGTACTGGCTGCTCACCGGAATGGCGCCGTTCGATTCGCCCAACCCCGCCGATATCATCCACGGGAATCTCCAGCTGGCCCCGCCGCCGCTGGCGGTCAAACGTCGTGGTCTGCCGCCGGGCCTGGACCCGGTGCTGGCGAAGGCGATGGCCAAACATCCCGGTCACCGTTACCGCACCTGTGCCGAATTCGCCGCGGCCGCAGCACATGCGCTCACCGCACCGGCGCCCGCCTACCCGCCGGTGACCGAGCAGACGGGGCGGGGTACGGGATACGCCGCTCCGGCCGCGGGATATGGTTCCCCGCAACAGGTTCCGGTACCTCCCGGCGCGCCGCCGCCGGGCTATCCGGCCGACGGTCGCTTCGCGGGCGCTGCGCCCCAGGTGGTTTCGCCGCAGCCCGGCCCGGGTGTGCCCGGGGCGCCGGCCGTTGAGCACACCGGTGGTGCGGCAGCCCAGGGGCGTCCCGGCGCGGGCCCGCAGGAGATCGACCGAACCGGCGCGCAACGCACCGTCGCGATAAACCGGGCCGCGCCGTCACCCGCCGGGCAGCCGGTGGAGCAGACGGGTGGTTTCGGGGCGGTGCCGAGGGGCGTCGAGCACACCGGCGGACTCCCGGTGGTGCCGGTCGACCACACCGGCGGGATACCGGTGGTGCGATCCGAGCACCCCGGTGACGCCGGGCCACGTGCCGGGTACGCCGCCGACGCCACGGAAAGCACCGGGGCCCGGCCCGCCGTGCCGCAGGGTTACGCACCCGGCGAAGCCCCGCCCGGCGGCCCCGGGGGGGTTCCCGGCCCCCCCCCGCCGCCGGGGCCGGGGCCCGGGGGGGGGCGCGCGGGGGGGGGGTTGGCGGCGTGTTATGCCGTGCGGCATGCCCGGGATCAGTAGGCCTGCGGGCGGTTTATCGAATTTCTGCAGGCTCAGCCGTTACTGCGGGCCGGCGGCCGGACCGCCGAAC
>NZ_JARWPM010000124.1 GCF_029869215.1 Nocardia carnea | reverse complement strand
CCCGGCGGCTGTGGGGGCGCGCCCTGCCGCGGCCGCTTTGGGGGGGGTCCGCGGGCCCGGGCGCGCGCCGCCCCCGGCTGCGCCCGCTTCGTGGCGAGGTCGGCGACGCCCTTGCGGGCGAGGAACCAGCCACCCACCAGGGCGGGAACACCGACGACCACCATCGCGATCACCGCTGCCCGCTGTTCGATCTCGTCGCTGAACAGCATCAGCAGGACGACAGCGGCCAGGAAGGCCAGGGTCGCGTAGTTGGTGTACGGCGCACCGGGCAGCCGGAACTTCGGCCGGGTCACCTTGCCCTCCTGCGACCAGCGGTACAGCTTCTGCTGGCAGAGCAGGATGGCGGTCCAGGAGAAGATGGTGCCCAGCGCGGAAACGTTCAGCACGATTTCGAACGCCTGCTCGGGTACCAGTGCGTTCAGCCCCACCCCGACCAGCGCGATGGCGCCGGTCGCGAGGATCCCGACATAGGGCACCCCGTTCTTGGACATCCGGCCCGCGATCTGCGGCGCACTGCCGTTCATCGACATCGAGCGCAGAATGCGTCCGGTCGAGTACAGGCCGGCGTTCAGGCTGGAGAACGCGGCGGTGAGCACCACCAGGTTCATCATCGAACCCGCGCCGTCGATACCGATCTTGGAGAAGAAGGTGACGAACGGGCTCTCGCCGGCGGTGAACGCGGTGTAGGGGAGCAGCAGGGCGAGCAGGATCAGCGAGCCGACATAGAACAGGGCGATCCGGGCGATCACCGAGTTGATGGCGCGCGGCATGATCTTCTCGGGGTTCTCCGTTTCACCGGCCGCGGTGCCCACCAGTTCCACCGCGGCGTAGGCGAAGACCACGCCGGTGGTGACGACGATCAGCGGCAGGAAACCGGTCGGGAACCAGCCGCCGTTATCGCTGACGACGCTGAAACCGGTGGCCTGGCCGTCGATTTCGAAGCGCCCGGCCAGGAAGATCGTGCCGAGAATCAGGAAGCCCACCAGCGCGACGACCTTGATCAGCGCCGCCCAGAACTCCAGTTCGCCGAACCATTTCACCGAGATCATATTGATCGCGACGACGATGGCCAGGGCGATCAGCGCGATGGTCCACTGCGGGATCACCTCGAACGCGCCCCAGAAGTGGACGTAGGTGGCGATCGCGGTGATATCGACGATGCCGGTCATGCACCAGTGGAAGAAGTACATCCAGCCGACCGAGAAGGCCAGCTTCTCCCCGTGGAACTCACGAGCGTAGGAGACGAACGAGCCCGAGGACGGACGGTGCAGAACCAGTTCGCCCAGGGCGCGCATAATTAATAAAACTAAGATGCCGCAGACGGCTAACACCAGTAACAGCCCCGCACCCGCCTCGCGGAGGCGGCCGGCGGCGCCCAGGAACAGTCCGGTGCCGATGGCGCCACCGATGGCGATCATCTGGAGCTGCCGTGGGCGCAGCGATTTGTGATAGCCCGCATCTTCGGCGTGCAGGCTGTCCGCCGCCGGCGCCTCCTGCCCCCGAGGCTCTTGCACAGTTGTCATCCTCTTGCCTTTCGAGTGGCGCAGATCATGTCTGCGAGCAATGTACCGCTAGTTAGCGGCACGATCAACAGGTGGCCATAGGTGTAACGCGCTGGAAATCAGTCACTTTCAGGCAGAAACAGGTTTAGCCGCAGGTCGACCACATGATTGATCGCGCCGCTGTACGTCGATACGCTGTTCATGTCACTAGCTGAGGAGTGCCCAGATGGCCTGGTTCGAACGCGAGTTCATCGCCGTCCCGGAGACCGGCAAACACCAACTCGTCTACAAGTGGCCGGATGTGAACATCCGGCGGTACTCCCGCGCGATCGTCAACGCCGACCAGACGGCGCTGTTCGTGAAGGCCGGGCAGGTGCTCGGCGTGCTGGGCCCGGGCCGGCATCGTATCGACGCCGACGAACTCCCGGTGCTCGGCGCGCTGGTGGACACGTTGTCCGGGGGCAACTTCTACCGGGCCGAACTGTATTTCGTCTCCACCCGTGAATTCGCCGGGATCA
The DNA here is from genome assembly GCF_029869215.1 of Nocardia carnea. Taxonomy (GTDB): domain Bacteria; phylum Actinomycetota; class Actinomycetes; order Mycobacteriales; family Mycobacteriaceae; genus Nocardia; species Nocardia carnea_B. Next base: position 1,654 of record NZ_JARWPM010000124.1, on the reverse strand, counting down.
AGTTCGGCGGCCGGCTGGCCGATATCGCCGATCCGGTCAGTGAGCAGATCGTCACGCTGCGGGTCTTCGGCGAGTTCGCGCTGACGGTCCGCGAGGCGCAGCAGCTGATCGTCTCGCTGGCCGGGAGCACCGATCTCCACGATCCGGCACGGATCGAATCGTGGAGCGCCGATCTCCTGCTCAAGGCCATGAAGATCGCGGTGACCAGGGGCGTTTCGCACGGCGAATGGCCGATCCTCGGGCTGTCCGGGCACCTGCCCGCGATCGAGCACGCGGTGCTGCACGAAACCAATACCGCGCTCTACGAATACGGCCTGCGCATCCCCCGGCTGGGCAATTTCGACATCACCCTGGCACCCGAGGACGCCGACCGCCTCAAACGGCTGGCCAAAGACGTCACCTATATCCGGCTGGCCGGCGATTTCCGGCAGTACGCCGCCGGTGAACTGGCCCTGGGCGCAGGACACGGCCTGGCCACCGGGCACGGCCACGACGGCGGTTTCCTCGGCGCCGCGCTCGGGATCAACGCACTGCAGCAGTCGAATCCCCCGCCCCCGGGACAGCCTCCGGCCGCCCCCGCCTCACCATGGCAGCAGCCCCGGCCGGGTACGGCGCAGCCCACCCCGCACGCAGAGCTGCCCCACGGGACCGAGGCCGGCGAGTTACCCGCCGGGACGGGGAATAGCGCGCCACCGCCCCCGGACTCCACCGGACCGGTATGCATCGCATGCGCCACGCCGAACCCAGTCGGTGCGAACTTCTGCGTCCAATGCGGTACACGCTTCGCACCCACGAGCCCGTCCTCCTGCCGCGACTGCGGAGCAGAACTCCTGGCGACGGCAAAATTCTGTGCATCGTGCGGAAGCCGCACGCACCAACCCTGAGCCACTCCCGGCCCGAACCGAATACGGCCGATCCTTCCTTCCGCCGCGGCGGCGGTCGCGGGCGCGAATGCGAGGCGCCGCCGGATACCGCCGAGCCTCGCCGCCCCAGAATTCGCCTCCGATGGACCGACCGATCGGACCGCGCCCAGCGGCACCGCCGAGCCCGGCAAGACCCGCGGAGAACCCCTGCCCCAGCCGAAACGCGCCCGGCAGCGGCACCGAGTCTCACGAGCCCCCCGGTTCCACACAACCCGAATCCAAACACGCCCAGCAGCAGCGCCGAGCCTTTCGAGGCCCCGGAGGTAGGCCGCAACAGGTGTCATAACCCCGAAACCGGACGCACCTCCGAAACCGAACGTAGCCACGGGGACGCCGAATCTTACGAGGCCCTCGAAAGCCCCACCTAACCCCGAAACCCAACGCAACCACAGCGGCACAAGTCTTACGAGGCCCTCGAAAAGCTCACATAACCCCGAAACCCAACGCAACCACGGCAGCGCCGAGTCTCACAAAGCCCACGAAGGCGCACATAACCCCGAAATCGAACGCGACCACGGCAGTGCCGAGTCCCATGAGACCCTGAATGTCCCACATGACCCCGGAACGCAACGCAACCACAGCGGCGCCGAGTCTCACAAAGCCCTCGAAAGCTCACATAACCCCGAAACCCAACGCAACCACGGCGGTGCCGAGTCTTACGAGGCCCTTGGAGGGTTTGGCCCGTCCCGGCTGTCAGCGCTCGATGCGATGCGCCGCAGGCGCGAGTGTCG
>NZ_JARWPM010000123.1 GCF_029869215.1 Nocardia carnea | reverse complement strand
GGCCAGTACCCGCTGCCGATCCCTGTTGCCCGGGTCCGACGGACACCCGCCCCTGCCGGGCCTCCCGCAGCGCCGGCACCGGCGTGGGGGGGGCCCCCGCCCCGGGCGCGGCCGGGGCCGCCGGTTGGGGTGGGGGTTGCTCCGCCCCCGCCGGTTGAGGGCCAACCGGGGGCGGCCCGCGGGCGCGGGGCGGTTTTCGCGGTTTTGGGGGGGGGGCGGGGGGTGACCGTCGGGGCGGTTCCCCCCGCGACCGTGGTCATGCCGCGACCGCCTGTTCGGCGGAGTGCAGCGCCGCCGATACCTCGGCGGCGATCTCGGCGAATTCCGCCGTGTAGCGCAGGCCGGGTTCGCGCGGGAAGTCGAGCGGCACCGGGATATCGGCGGCGACGCGGCCGGGGCGGCCGGTGAGCACCACGACCCGGGTGGACATGAATACCGCCTCGGGTACCGAATGGGTGACGAACACACCGGCGAAGGCATCGCGCCGGAACAGGCCGCCGACTTCCTCGTTGAGTCGTTGCCGGGTGATCTCGTCGAGCGCGCCGAACGGTTCGTCGAACAGGAACACTTCGGGTCGCAGGGTGAGGGCGCGGGCGATGGAGGCGCGCATTCGCATCCCGCCGGACAGTTGCGCGGGTTTGTGTTTCTCGAAACCGGACAGCCCCACTCGCTCGATGGCGTCGAGTGCGGCTGCCCGGCGTTCGCCCCGCGCCACCCCGGCCAGTTCCGCGGGCAGTTCCACATTCCGCAGGACCGTGCGCCACGGCAGCAGGGTGGCTTCCTGGAAAACGTAACCGAGGTGGCCGGTATCGACCTCGACGCTGCCGGAACTGGCCTGTTCGAAACCGGCCGCCAGGCGCAGCAGCGTGGATTTACCGCACCCCGACGGGCCGACCAGCGAGACGAATTCCCCGGGGCGAACGGTGATATCGATATCGCGCAGGGCGGCGGTGCCGTTCGCGAAGACCATCGACACGTTCCGGAAGGAAAGGGCCGGTTCGGGTTCGGTCGTATACGTTGCCTCCCCCGTGGAGGTCGGCGCCGGGATTGGCTCTGTACTCATGAAACAGTTTTATCGGGCGCTGATTGCGGATCGCGGTCCGCCGGATTACGCCCCTGTTTCGTATACGATCACCCGGTGAACCGGCCGTCGCGGGCGACCACACGGCCCCCTTTGACGACGAGCCCGCGCACCGGCACCCCGACCACCGCGGCCGCGGGCGCGGGCGCTTGCACCGTGAGCAGATCGGCGCGCGCACCGGGCCGCAGGCCGTAGTCGGCCAGGCCCATAACCTTTGCGCCACCGTAGGTTCCGGCGGCGAGGGCGAGTTCGATTTCCTCGTCGGCCAGCAGCCGGTCGCGGAAGGCGACCGTGCCGATACGGCGCAACATGTCACCGTCGCCGTACGGGGTCCACAGGTCGCGGATTCCGTCGTTGCCCAGCGCGAGGGTCGCGCCGGCCGCCCGCATGACCCGCAACGGAACCACCGGTGCGTCGCCGACCGCGCAGGTCACCATGGCCACGCCCGCCTCCGCCAACTTTTCCGCGATGCGCTGCTGCTCATCGGGCGGCAGCGCGCCCATGGCGTAGGCGTGGCTGATGGTGACCCGGCCGGCCAGCCCGGTGGCGCGGGTGCGTTCGATGATCAGGTCGAATTCCCAGGCGCCGAGCGCGCCGGGATCGTGCAGGTGGATATCGATTTTCACGCCGAACCGTTCGGCCAGGCCGAAGATCACGTCGAGCTGGCCGGTGGGGTCGCCGTCGAAGCCGGCGGGGTCGATACCGCCCACCACCTCCACACCGTCGGCGAGGGCCGCGGCCAGCAGATCGGCCACGCCAGGGCGGCACATCAGCCCGCCCTGCGGGAAGGCGACGAGTTCGACGTCCACGCGGTCGCGGTGGCGGGCGGCGGCGGCGCGAACAGCTTCGACGCCGGCCAGGCCCACTTCGGGGTCGATATCGATATGACTGCGGACATACGCCGTGCCGCCGGCGACCATGGTGGCGAGCAGATCCGCCGAGTAATCGGCGTTGGGGATACCGAGTTCGCGGCGCCGGCCCTCCCCGTTGGCGATCCGGCCGGCCAGTGAACGGCCGCCGGTATTGGGCACCCACGGCCCGCCCCACAGGGTTTTGTCCAGGTGACAGTGGGTATCGACGAAACCGGGCAGGACCAGCGCACCGTCGAGGTCGACGGTCTCTACGCCGGGCGCGGTCAAGCCGGTGCCGACGCTGTCGATCCGGCCGCCGCGAACCAGGATATCGGCCGTTTCGACCGGCCGGCCGGGTTCCCACGGGCGGCCGTTGCGGAGCAGCAGATCGGCGCCGGGCGAGGAGCCGGACGCGTTGGTGAATTGCGGATCGGACACAGCGGTTCCTTCTTTCGACAGGTTCAGGTGAACAACATGGCGGTGCCCGCGCCGGCACCGAAGACGATCACCACGGCGCGGAACACGCCGGGGCGTAAGCGATCGGCGATCTTCGCGCCCACGGTCCCGCCGGCCAGGCACGCCGGTGCCAGCACGGCCACCGACCACCATTCGACGGGGCCGAAGAGCGCCACGGCCACGGTCGCGGTCGTCGAAACAGTCAGGGTCAGCGCGCTTTTGAGGCCGTTCAGCAGGTTGATCGAGGCGTCGATCCCGAGCGCGAGGGCCGTGAGCAACACGATGCCCATGCCGCCGTTGAAGTACGCGCCGTAGACGCCGCCCAGGAAAACCCCGGCGAACAGGGTGAACCGGGAATCGCGGCCTTTCCCGGTGAGCCGTCGCGAGAGCACCGGCTGCGCGGCGAACAGGGCGGTGGCCGCCAGCACCAGATAGGGCACCAGCGCGGCGAAGACCTCGGGCGGCGCGGCCAGCAGCGCGATCACCCCGCCGACCGCACCGGCGGTACCGGTGAGGAGCAGCCGTGGCAGCAGGCCGCGGTGTTCGGTGAGCCGGGAACGCAGGGCGGCCGCGCCACCCAGATACCCGGGCCAAACCGCGACGGCGTTGGTCACCGTCGCGGTGACCGGCGGCAATCCGGTGGCCAGCAGCGCGGGAAACGACAGCAGGCTGCCGCCGCCGGCGATGGCATTGCAGACGCCGGCGCCGAACCCGGCCACCAGCAGCAGAACCGCGTACGCGGGATCCATAACGTCCCTCCGATCGGAAATGAGTCAGGATCGTATACGAAGCATCGCCGCCACGCCGGATGAGCACTCGCGCATATCGACCGCACAGTGCGCGGATCGCACGCACCCACCGGCAGACAGAGCCCGCGACCAGGCAGGTCGGACGGTCCGGGCAGGTGATCCATTCGCCCCGCACCGGCGCTCCGCACCCGGACCTGGTATCCAGTGGAGTACCGGGCGGTGGATCGTATGCGACCGCGCCCCCGACCGAGCCGAGGACGATGTGGCCAGCAGTAACCCGCGCATGACCAAACAGCAGGTGTGCCGCGCCCTCCGCGAGGACATCATCAACGGTGTCTTCGCCCCTGGTCAGCGGCTGACCGAGGATACGATCGCGGAGGGCTACGGAGTCTCCCGCGTACCTGTGCGGGAGGCGCTGCGCACCCTGGAAGCCGAGGGTTTCGCCTATTCACGGCCCTACGCCGGCACTTTCGTCGCCGAATTGACCGAGGACGAAGCCGCCGACCTGCTCGAGATCCGCGCGCTGCTGGAACCGCTGTGCGCCGGCCGCGCCGCACTCCGCCGCACGCCGGAACAGCTCGGCCGCCTCAAAGAACTCACCGCACTCGGCCAGGACGCCGTCCGCACCGGCCGGCTCGACGAGCTGACCAGGCTCAACAGCCGCTTCCACGAGGTCTTGGCCGAGGCGTCGGGCAGTAGCCTGCTGACCCAGCTGATCACCCAGCTCGGCTGGAAGATCGCCTGGGTGTACGCGGTGGAACTCCCCCGCCGCGCCGCCGACTCCTGGCTCGAGCACGAACATATCTGCGCCGCTCTGGAAGCGCGCGACGCGGATCTGGCCCAGCGGCTGGTCACCGAGCATATCGGCCATGCGACCACCGCCTACCGCCTCCGTCACACCCGCTCCGCCCCGGCGGGTTCGTAACCTCCGCGAAGCATTCCGCGAGCCCACCGGAAACAGATGGGTCGTATACAAAATGGTGACGTAATCCGCTTACCCGGGAGGTCCCGTTGCCGAATCCGCTACCGCAGAGCGCACCTGGCTCGCCGGCCGGCCTGGTACTGCGCAACGCGCATATCGACGATTCGGCCCCGCTCGTGGATATCGCCATCGCCGCCGGGGTGATCACCGCGATCGGTCCGGACCTGCCGTGCACCGCCGAACAGGAGATCGACTGCGCGGCCCGGGTGGTGATTCCCGGTCTGGTCGAATCCCATGTGCATCTCGACAAGGCCCTACTGGACCGGGAGCGCACCGGCGACGGAACCCTCGCCCGAGCGATCGCCGTCACCGCGGAACTGAAACGCGATTTCACCGCCGACTCGATCCGCGACCGCGCCCGGCGGGTGCTGGACCAGGCGATCCTCTACGGCACCACGGCAATTCGTGCCCACCCCGATGTCGACCCGATCGTGGGTCTGCTGGGTGTGAATACACTGCTCGAGCTCCGCGAGGAATTCCGCGGCCGGATCGACCTGCAGATCGTCGCCTTCCCGCAGGAGGGCATCCTCCGCGCCCCCGGCACCCTCGCCCTGCTCCGCGAGGGCCTGAACGCCGGCGCCGATGTGATCGGCGGTTGCACCTACAACGAGGATTCGGTGGCGCAGTGCCGCCGCCATATCGATCTGGTCTTCGACCTGGCCGCCGAATTCGGTGTCCCGGTGGACCTGCACGCCGATTTCGCCGACGACACCACCGACCCCCGGTTCGCCCTCGCCGATTACATCGCCGACGTCACCGAACGCACCGGCATGGGCGGCCGCGTCACCATCGGCCACGCCACCTCCCTGGCCGCCCGCCCACCCGCCGATCGGCAGCGAGTACTGCACCGGCTGGCCGAAGCGGGCGTAGCCGTGGTCCCCCTTCCGGCCACGGATATGTTCCTCGGCGGACGCACCGATACCGCGAATATCCGGCGTGGGATCGCACCCGTGCGCGAGCTGTGGGCCGCGGGCGTACGAACCGCGTTCTCGTCCAACAATATTCGTAACGCCTTCACGCCCTACGGCAATGCCGACCTCCTCGATATCGGGCTGTTCCTGGCCCAGACCTCCCACCTGGCGGGCCCCGACGACCTCACCCGAGTGCTCGGCATGGCGACCTACGAAGCCGCCGCCGTGATCGGCATCGCCGACAGCTACGGCCTGCGGGTGGGCGCGGCCGCCGACCTGGCTGTGCTGTCGACATACCGGGTCGCCGACGCCCTCGTGGACCGCCCCGACCGCTGCTATGTGATCAAAGCCGGCCGCGTGGTCGCCCGGACGACCCGGACCCGGGAACTGCTCCCCGCACCCTATGTGTTGAACAACTGAATATGGACGTTGCGAGTCGTTTGATCCCGTTCATCCACGGTAATCGTTCGAACGACCGATTTTCCATCGGTACCACGGTATTCGTCCTGGGCACGCAGGAGTGACGGGGAGCTGTCCAGCGGAGGCCCCGCGATGGCGGTTTCGGAGACCTGGAATACTTTTACCAGCGGCGCGGAGAAATTCGATGCCCGTAAGAGCTGGTTCAGACCCTCCGGGTCTGTGGATAATGCGATCCGGTAGAGAGTGTCGCCGCCGTGTTCCATCCGAGCGTCGAGCACCGTAGCACTGTCCGGAATAACTATTCCGCCGAATTCTGCTGCTTCTCTGGTGATATCGGCAGCATTCCCCGGCTGTGCCGATCCCCGTCGCGACTCATCGTCACTACTTGCGTCACCGCAGCCGGTCATCAGCCCGGAAACAGCAACGGCCAGGGAAACGATCGTGAGGCAGACCAGCCCGGTCCGCGCGATTCGAGAGGTTCTTGGTCTCATCTGGTCGGATCGGTCCTTTCTCCGTCTCGACTGTCGTCCGAGCCCGGCAGGTCCACCGGCCCGTTCGCGGGTATGCTCCCCTCGTACCGGCGAACTTCACTGGTGCCCTTGATATCGTACTCACGCGCCAGCCCTGCGGTATGCAGTTCACCCATACTCTTGTCCGAGATCGTCACACCGGCGATTTCCACACTCTTACCGGCGTCCCAGTTGTATCTGTCGTGAATATGGATTTTGTACTCTACAACCACGCTCGGCTGAGCCCCCTGCGCGCCCTCGCGCGTGATCACCACCCCACTCGCCGCCATACGAGTACCGCCCATCGCGAAGAACCAATCCTCGCTCATTTCCCTGGTGATATAGAACCCACTCCAACCCGTCTGAAAGGTAACCGGGTTGTCGTAGTACTCGGCCGCTACCGCCGCCGACGCGATCCTTCTGATTTCTTGTTCGGCCAGCGAGTTGGCGTGGGTATTGGCGTCCGGTACATCGTGTAATACCGAATCCACGTTGAGGTCCAGCGTATCCCCGCTGTTGTCGAGGTAATGATCCAGGTGTGCGGCCGCGTGCGTATAGCCGATGGCATCCGCGGCCGAGGCCGCCGCCGCGGCCACCTCGGCGAATGCGATATCGTCCAGGATGGCGTACCAAGGCTGCGAGTCCCACTCACCCGCGCCGGGATCGGTTTCCGGCGGCGCGGGCGGCCCGGGTATCGGTAACGGACTGATCGGCGGCTCCGGTGCCGGTCCGGGCGAGGGGCTGGGAGTCGGTTCGTGCTTTACCATGAATTCAACATTCGTTCGATTTCGATGAATCTATACAGCGTTTCCGGCCGTTTCATACGGCCAGCAGACCACCGGGAACCGCGGTACCTTCCCACCACACGTTGTCACGAAATCCGTATCGCATGGCGTGCGAACCGGCGGGCACCTTTTCCGGAACCTCGAAATCGGCCGGATCGAAACTCGGCGGTGCCCGGCCGGGGGAATAAGCCAATGCCGACGAGACCCGATCGAGCATTGCGGTCATATAGTCCTGCCGGGATTTCGCTCTCGTCTTCAGGGAATCGACCGCCGAGATTATCTCGGCCCGCTGCGACTCCTGCATCGGTTTGTGGGTCAACAGGGCCCAAACTCCCAGTGGGAGTTTGAACCCGACAAAAGTCATCGGCTGAGTCAGCGTGTTGCTCAGATCGACCGACTGGTTGTACACCGCGCGCTCGAGACAGGCGCCGGCGTTCTGGACGATCTTCGACACCACCTCCAGATCACGGCCCCGCCCGGCAATTGCCGCACCGCGAGAGCCGGCGTTCCTACCGAAGGCTTGCGCGCCCAGGCGCGTCCAGATCGTTTGCAGCCAATCGTTGCCCGCGACGATATTCTCCGATGCCGCATGGTCGTTGACGGACAGCAGGCCGATACGCTCACCGACGGTCCGCAGCACCTCCCAGTCGCCCACCAATGGCGAGAGGTAATCCGCCGCGGGTTTCATGCCGACGATCTGCCCCCACGGATCATCGAACGCGCGAATCGAATCAATTCCGGTGTTCACCACGTTCCGGACGGTGGCCTGCGCCTCCTCCACCTGCGGGAGGTGGGGGATATGCAATCCGCTGAAACGCGTCACCTCGTCCGATTGCCCGGGTATTTCCGCATTTCCATCGGCGATCTCAGCAGTGGAGGTACCTTCGGCACCCAGGTACTCACGTCGCGCGGTATCGAGTCCCGAAGCCAAGGTTTCGATGGCGGTCACATCGTCCTTGTGCGCGGACGACAACGCATCGTGAAAATTCTCCACATCCGGAGCCAGCGTAGACAGGAGTTCGCCCGACTCGCCGGGCAGCCGCACACCCGGCAACAATCGCCCGGCGTTCGACGAAAAACCTGTCGCGACATCCGCCAAATCCAGCTCGAAACCAGCGAGACCGGCCAGAACGACCTCGAGCCTATCCACGATGACTCCCCGCGGGAGCCGAGGACGTTCGTTCTACCGGTTTCCGGCCCCCGCATAGGCGCCGGAATATGACCTGACCTGATCGAACCTTGCCATTCGCTACGAGCATCGGCACGAAACCGCCTTCCCCTACCGCGCGGCGTAAGCTGAGACAGATATGCGAAACCCCGAGTCGCACCGGCTATTTCTCTGATCCCCCGCGCTCCGTGCATCCGATGCTAGCCCACCGGCCATACCGTGCCAAGGCTGTCCACCGGACGGGCGTGCCTTCACCCGGTTTGCCGGGCGGATGCGCCGGTGCCCACGGCAATGAGGGCATTTTTCCACCGTCCACACCGTAATGTGGCTTCTCGCAAGCGAATCGGTCAACGCAGAAGTTTGCACCCGATACGCGGAGGTCGGCAAATGATCACCGTCGGCCCCCGGAATATTTCGCGTGTACGGAGCGGGTCCGGCGTTATCGACGGGGTGGTTGGCGACACCGGGGGACCTCGGTGCCCCGCCGGTCAGGCGGCCGAGCGGTTGCCCTGGTGGATGAGGGCGTCGATCCGGCGTTGATAGTCGTTGAAATCCGGGGCGGTCACCTCGCGGTCGCGGGGAAGGTCGACAGCGATGATGTCGCGGATATGACCGGCCGTGCCGTGGGCGGTGCCGCCCGCCATGACCACCACCCGGTCCGACAAGTACACCGCTTCCTCGACGCTGTGGGTGACGAAAACGACCGTGACACCGGACGCCTGGTGGATCCGGCCGAGTTCGGCCTGCATATCGCTGCGGGTGAGGGCGTCGAGGGCGCCGAACGGTTCGTCCATGAGCAGGACGGCGGGCCGGTTGGCCAGGACGCGGGCGATGGCGACACGCTGCTGCATCCCGCCGGAGAGCTGATGCGGGAAGGAATCGCGGACGCGGGTGAGGCCGACGGTTTCGAGGCAGCGGGCGGTGGTTTCGCGGATATCGTCCCGGGTCATCCGGGCCTGTTTCGGACCGTAGGCGACGTTCTCGGCGACGGTGAGCCAGGGGAACAGCCCGTAGTCCTGGAAGACGACGCCGCGGTCGGGTCCGGGGCCGGTCACCGGTTCGTCGCCGACCGTCACCGCCCCCGTCGTGGCGGTTTCGAAACCGGCGAGGATCCGCAGCAGCGTGGACTTCCCGCAGCCGCTGGCGCCCACGACGCAGACGAATTCACCGGCGGCGATATCCAGCGTGACCCCGGCTACCGCCGGGCCGGGCGCGCCCGGATACCGTTTCCCCAGCTCGTCGAGCACGATCCGGGCCGGTCGATGGGGGCGGCGGCGGGTGGAATAGATCTTCATACGATCACCTGATCCGTGGTCATGGGAGAAGCGGGCGGCGGCCGGCGAGCAGCCGGACGGCGAGCATCATGATGCGGTCGGCGAGGAAACCCGCCAGGCCGATCACGATCATCACGGCGACGATGAGGTCGGTGCGCGATTGTTCCCGCGCCTGGGTGATCAACGCGCCCAGACCTACCCGGATCCCAACGGTTTCGCCGACTACCAAGATCACCCAGGAGAGGCCGAGGGCGATCCGCAAGCCGGAGACGATGGTCGGGATCGCGGCGGGCAGCACCACTTTGTACAGGGTTTGCGCGGGCGGGGTGCCGAGCATGGCGGCGGCCTCGAACAGCCGGTTCGGTACCGCCCGCACACCGGCGACGGTATTGATGAGGATCGAGAACACGGCGGCCAGGAAGACCAGGAAGATGGTCGCGCGGTCGCCGAACCCGATGATGAGCAGCGACAGCGGGGCCCACGCGGTGACCGGGATCGGCCGTACCAGGCCGAGGGTCGGTTCGAGCATCCGGTTCACCGTCCGCGAGCGGCCCATGAGGATGCCGAGCGGTACCGCCACGGCGGCCGCTATGGCGAAACCCTGTACCACTCGCAGTGTGCTGGCATACAGGTGCAGCCACAGGGTGCCGCTGTAGGTGTCGTCGACGATACCGCCGACGGCGAGGTCGGCGAGGCGGCGGGCCACGTCGTAGGGGGTCGGCAGGAATTGCATCTGGATACCGAACGGCAGGGTCCAGCCACCCCCGACGCCGCGATCCCACAGCAGCAGCACCAGCAGCGGCACCGGCAGCGCCCAGAGCACCGCGGCGACACGCGCACCGTAGCGTGACCGCCACGTCGTCCGGTCGTGCTCACCCGCGGGCTCGGCGGGGCCCGGCCGGATCGCCGGCTCGGTCCGGGTGTCCACCGTGGCCATCACTGGCTCGCCGGGGTGTCGAGGAATTCGGTCCGGAAGACCTTGGTCATATCGGGTGCGGTGGGCAACTGGTCGAATTCCACCATCTCGCGCGCCAGTTCCGTGACCCGCTGCCGGAATTCGTCGTCGAGTTCCCAGCGCAACGTGACGTTTCGAATGGCGATATCGGTGACCGCGCGGTCCATTCCGAATGTTTCCACCAGTCCGGCGGCCCACGCGTCGTGGTCGCCCTGCATGAATTCGATGGCGCGCGTGAAACTTTGCACGGTCTCGCGGGCGCGGTCGGGCTGTTCGTTCAGGAACCGGCCGTTTCCGCCGACGACGATATTGGTGGCGCCGATGGGTGTTTCGTACGGCGAGAGGATCTGGTGCGCACCGGCCTGCCGGGCGATGGATACCCCCATTTCGGCACTGAGGAAGGCGTCCACCCGGCCGGCGGTGTAGGCGCCCGCCATATCGGAGTACGCCAGATTCACCAGCTGCACATCGGTTTCCGGATCGAGACCCTTGGCGCTCAATGTGAGCTTCAGGGCGATTTCCTGCGACGATCCGGCCGGGAAGCCGATCCGCTTGCCGCGCAGGTCGGCCACCGTGCGGATCTCGGGCCGCCCGACGAACCCGGACCCGCCGTCGGCGGCCGAGGCGATGATCGCGACATCCTGATTCGCGGCGATACCGGCGAGCATCGCGGGGGCACCGAGCACTCCGATATCGACGGCGCCGGAAGCCAGCGCGTTCTTGATATCCGGCGAATTCTCGAACAGGACGATTTCGTAGGTGGTGCCCTGCGGGGCGAATCGTTGCATGAAGTACGGCGCGTACAGGTGGGGTTGCCCGCGCAGGGTCCCGATGCGGATCGCGCCGGGGTCGCCGCCGGCACTGTCGGGGGTGGCGATACATCCGGTGAGCCCGGCGACCGCGAGCATCAGCGCGCCGATGATCGAGAGAAGTTGGCGGAATGGATGTTTCATACTGGTTCCTCACTGTGCGGCGAGCCCTCGGCCGGAACAGCGGCGGTGCTGAGTGCGAGGCTGATCAGGGAACGGTCGGTACCCGGCGCACCCACCAGGCACACTCCGCTGGGGCCGCCCTCATCGCGGCCCAGCGGCAGGGTCACCGCGGGCAGGCCCGCGATCGACGCGAGACAGGTCAGGCGCAGGGTGCGTGCGCGGGTGGATTCGCGGAGTTCGGGGCCCGCCGTGCGGGGTGGCGGTGGAGTCGCGGCGGCGGGGAGCAGCAGGACCCGGTCACCGAGGGTGGTCCGGATACGGTCCGCGGCGGCCGCGAGCTCTGCGCGCGCGGCGGCCGCTTGCCCGGCGGTCACTGTCGCGGCGAAGGCGAACCGCTGTGCCACATCCGGTTCGAGCTCACCGGGGTGCGCGGCGACCCATTCTCCGTGATTCGCCCACGCTTCATACGCCTGGACCACGCGAAACGCGGAGAGCCACCCGTCGGGCGGATAGATGCCGACCGGTTCGGCATCCCACGTGCCCGCCAGCTGCCGGACCGCCGATCCGATGCCGGGGTCGGCGGCGGCGCATAATCTGTCATCGACCACGACACCGGCCGGGGTCGCGGTATCGGGACCGAGCAGGCATTCCGCGACGGCGGCCAGCGTGGCCCCGTCCGCGGTAACCCAGCCGACGGTGTCGAACGACTGCGCCAGCGGCAGCAGTCCGGTGGTGTCGATCCGGCCGTGGGTGGTGCGTATCCCCCACAAACCCTGATACGCCGCCGGTACCCGGATCGATCCGGCGGTATCGGTACCGAGACCGATATCGGCCTCACCACGAGCCACCGCCACCGCGGGCCCGCTTGTCGATCCCCCCGGAATGCGATCGGGCGCCGCCGGATTGACCGGCATACCGTAGCGCCCGTTGCTACCGGTGAGGCTGTAGGCGAACTCGTCGGTGTGCGCGATTCCCGCTACCTCGGCACCCGCGGCCAGCAACCGTGCCACCACGGCGGCATGGTGCACGGCGGGCCGCTGCTCGCGTAGAAAGCCCTGCACCCCGGCCCCGATGGTGAATCCGGACAGCGCATACAGATCTTTCACCGCGACAGTCGCACCGGCGAGCGGGCCGGTCGCGGTGGCCGCGATCAGGGGTGCCCCGCGCAGCCGCCACACCGCCGGATCAGCATCTCGCGCGTTGTCGCTCTCCCCCTCCGGAGCAGCTCGATCGGCGCGGCCGCCGGCCGCCCCGGCGGCTCGGTCGGTCGCCGCAGCCAGGTCCCCGTCCACAGCAGCGCAGGCACCGACCCGGGCGACCGGAGTCGTGCGCGTGCCACAGACCTGCCCCATTCCGGCACCCGCGGCCGAACCTGTCCCGGCACGGCCGGCGGCGCCGGTGTTCTCGGCGACCGATCCGGCGCAGGCTTTGCCGCGCTCGGCCGCGCCGCCCTCCGGGCCCATTACACGCACTCCAGGATGCGGCGGGCGAAGGCGGTGCCCGCGCCCGCGCCGAAATCGGATCGGCGTATCGCGCCGTGTACTCCGCGCACCTGGTCGACGGCCTGGGAGATGGTGAAATCGGCGGCGGCGCTGAGGTACAGGTAGGCCTGGCGGGGGTCGGCGTCGAACAGTCCGGTGACCAGGTCGATCGCATGGTCGACGCACAGTTCCAGGGCCGTGTTCAGGTCGGGATGCATTCCGGTGGGAATCAGCAAACCGTGCGCGGCGGCGAACGGGCCGATCCGGCCGCCGAAGCCACCCGCGATCTCCGCCGCGGGAATCACGTCCACGGTGAGAGTCGCGCGCAGCGGCGCTTCCAGTGCGGTCAACGCGACCTCACCGTCACCCTGGGCGAAATGCGGATCGCCGATGTACAGCAATGCCTCAGGCGCCTGGATCGGGAGGAAAAGCGTCGCGCCCGGGGTGAGGAGTTTGACGTCGATATTGCCGCCGTGCGGCCCGGGTGGGACCGAACCGACACGGGTGCCGGTATCGGTGGCCACACCGATGATCCCCAGGAACGGGTCCAGCGGGAACACCGCGCTTGCGGCCCGGCCTGCGGTATCGAGGGGCATGGTGCCGAACCACCGGCCGTCCCGTTCCCGGACCCGGCAGAACTGGCCGTAGTCACCGTCGAAGCCCGGCCGGCCGGCCAGCACACCGCGACCGTGCCTGGTCGATACCACTCCGTACGGCGCGCGCATGGCGAGATCGTCGATCCGGACCGCCAGCAGATCACCGGGCCGCGCGCCGTCGACCGCGATCGGCCCGGTGACGATATGCGGTCCGGCGCCCGGTTCGCGCCGGCGCCGCGCGGCCACGGCGACCGCGTCGTCGAGTACGTCCGCGCGATCCACACCGTGGGATCCGAAGTAGCGCACCGGATCCGAGCCCTGATCTTCGAGGATGCCCTCGTGGCTGACGGTATCGACCACCACCGTCGACCCGGGCGCGATCGTGGCGACCGCGGTATCCGCCCGGCACGGCAACCGGCCCCAGAACACCTTGCCGGGATCGGCCGGTACGTAGACCGTGCCGGGCGCGATACCCGAATCCTGCTGCAGCACCGGGAATGCGGCGGCAAACTCCGGCCCGATCAGCGTTGTCACCGCGACCTCCTCATTGGTCAGACCACCTGATGCACCGACCGTAAGGTGCGGCCGGCGCGGCGGCGACCGGGGCGGACGAACGTAACCATCGATTTACAGGGGAGCAATACGACCCCGAAAACCGCTGTTCACCGGTAACTTCCCCGAAGCATTCCGACACAGCGCCGGTACGCGCCGACAGCGCGGAGGCTGATACGTTGGAGCCGTCCCGCAGCGATCCCCGGATATTGGTCGGACCACCGATCCGTCCACCGGCCGGGCGAATTCCGCGCGCGGACCGGAACGAGGAGGGGACGTTATGACTTTCGCTTCGATACCCCCGCTGCGCCGCCCCGCGCGCAGCGTCGGCGCCGAGGTGGCGGCACATCTGGAACGCCTGATCATCAGCGGTGAGCTCCGCGCCGGTGACCGGCTCCCCCCGGAGCGGGAACTCGCCGCGAACCTGAACGTTTCCCGTTCCTCGCTGCGCGAGGCGATGTTCGAACTGGAAGCCAAGCAGCTCGTGCACCGGCGACCGGGCCGCGGCAGCACGGTCGCCGATATTCCGCCGGCCGCCGCGCAACTGCGCGGGAACCTGGCCGATCTCGATATCGAACTCGGCTACGCGACCGAGCTCCGCGATCTGGTCGAACCGCGGATCGCCCAGCTGGCCGCCCTGCGGGCAGTCGAATCGAACCTCCTCTCACTCGACGAGGTACTCACCCGCTCGAACGAAAATCTCGCCGCCGAGGAATCGATGCGCCTCGATATCGAATTCCACACCCTGCTGGCCCATGCCGCCCAGAACCCGCTGCTGGTCACACTGTGCACCATGACCACGGAATGGACCCGCAACACCCGAGTGCTGTCGCATCGCACCGCGCTCGGCCGCCGGATCTCCGTGCACGGCCACGAGATGATCTACCGCGCGGTTGCCGAGCACGACGGACCGGCCGCCGCGGCCGCGATGGAACAGCATCTGCGCGAGGTCCGCGAGATCAGCTCCGCTCCGTCCGGACCCTGAATCAAGATCGAATCAAACCTTCTGCCCGGCAGACTGTTTCGTTGTTACCGTGGAACATGGGGATCATCAGCTGGATACTCGCGGCGGCCATGGCGGTATTGGTGATCACGCTCATCCTCGACGATGTGCAATACCGGGCCGTGGTCCGCCGGCGAAAACGCGAAGGAACCTGGGGAGACCGCGTAAGCGGGCGGCTCTGGAGCGCGGGCGGACCGGGGAGCGGACGCGGGCTCGGGGATAACAGCCACGGTGACGGCGGCAGCAGCGGCTGTCGTGGCGGCTGCGGCGGAGGCGGCGGCTGCGGTGGCGGTGGCGGCGGCGGGGGTGGTGGCTGCGGCGGAGGCGGCGGCGGAGGTGGCGGCGGAGGCGGCTGCTGAACTACCCGGTGCGGAGAGGCCCGGCGCCGGGCAGAAACGCGCTACCCGTAGCGTGCTGCGGGAAGGGAGCCGGGCGAGGAGGGCAGACGTGAGCGGGGTCGACGGCGGGCATACCGCGCGGGTCGGTGACCGGGATGTTTTCTACACCGAACTCGGCTCCGGTCCCGCCGTGCTGTTGTTGCACGGGGGCGGGCCCGGAGCCTCCGGCCTGGCCGCCTACGCCCGGAATGTGGACGCGCTGGCGCGGCGGTTCCGCGTGATCGTCCCGGATATGCCCGGCTACGGCCGGTCGAGTAAACGGATCGACCACACCGACCCCTTCGGCGATCTGGCGGCGGCCATGACCGGACTCCTGGACGCCCTCGAACTGCCCAGCGCCCATATCGTGGGCAATTCCTACGGCGGCGCGGCAGCCTTGCGGATGGCCATGGACTCGGCGGCGACAGTGGACCGGCTCGTGCTCCTCGCCCCCGGCGGTATCGGCACCACCCGCGCCCTGCCGACCGCGGGTCTGCGCGCCCTGCTCGCCTACTACGGCGGCGACGGGCCCAGCCGGGACAAACTCGCGACCTTCCTGCGTGAATACCTGGTGCACGATCCGAGCGTCATCACCGACGAGATGATCGACACCCGTTACCGGGCCAGTCTCGACGCCGAGGTCGTCGCGAACCCACCGCTACGCCGCCCGTCGGGACCGACCGCACCGCGCACCCTGCTGCGCATGGATCTCACCCGGGATTCCCGGTTGAGCCTGGTCGCACACCGGACCCTGGTCATCTGGGGCGCCGAGGACAAGGTCAACCGCCCCTCCGGCGCGAAACTCCTGGCCCGCCGGATACCCCACTGCGATGTCTACCTCCCCGCGGCAACCGGACACTGGGTCCAGGGAGAACGACCCGAATTCTTCAACAACCTGGCGACAGCCTTCCTCAGCGAATCGACCTGATTCACCTACGTGCCGGTTGTCCACCCCGAGATCGGCCCACCCCCATCCCGAACGCCCACGGCCGCGCCGAGCCCAGCGATACCCTCACAACGCCCAACACCGGAAAACAACGCAACCACGGCCGCGCCGAGTCCAGCGAGGCACTTAGAGCGCCCAACACCCGGAAAACAACGCAACCACGGCGGCGCCGAGTCCAGCGAGGCCCTGGGAGGGTTCGGCCCGTCCCTGCGTTCAGCCCCGCGAGACAATGCGGCGCAGCCGCGAGTATCGCGGGGCTGAAC
>NZ_JARWPM010000122.1 GCF_029869215.1 Nocardia carnea | reverse complement strand
GTGTCGAGCGGGCCCGCGATCTCCCGAACCCGGCCGCGGGGGTAACCGCGGCGGCGCCGGGGCGCGGGGGGGGTGCGGTGGTGGTGGCCAGCAAGGATCGGGACGCACACCACGGCCGGCCGGGGGTGGGTGTGGGGGGCGCTATAGTCGCGGGCCATCACGTCCTGACCCCCCCCGCGGCCCTGCGCCGCGGGGGTTACCCCCGCGGCCGGGTTCGGGAGATCGCGGGCCCGCTCGACACTGGTCACCACGATCGCGACCCCGCCGTCGGATTCCTGGCAGCAGTCCAGCAGATGCAGCGGTTCGGCGATCCAGCGCGATTTCTGGTGATCTTCGAGGGTGATCGGCTTGTTGTAGAAGAAGGCGTTCGGATTCACCGCGGCATGTTTGCGGTCGGCGACGGCGACCCGCCCGAAATCCGCGCTGGTCGCGCCGTAGACGTGCATATACCGGCGGGCCACCATCGCGACCTGCGCCGCGGGTGTGCCCAGCCCGTGCGGATAGGACCAGCCGGCGTCGATTCCCGAGGAGGTCGGCGCCGCGGCCAGCGAGGACGAGAACTGCCCGAACCGGGAGACCGACCGCTCGTTGAACGCCCGGTACGCCACCACCACATCGGCGACACCGGTGGCCACCGCCATCGCCGCCTGCTGCACGGTGGCACAGGCCGCGCCGCCGCCGTAACCGATATGGCTGAAGAACTTCAGCTGCGGAATGCCCACCGCCCGCGCCACCGCGACCTGCAGGTTCGTATCCATGGTGAAGGTGGTCAAGCCGTCCACATCGGCCGGTGTGAGCCCGGCGTCGGCGAGCGCGGCGGTGACCGCCTCCGCGGCCAGCCGCAGTTCGCTGCGGCCGGATTCCTTGGAGAAATCGGTGGCGCCGATACCCGCGATGGCGGCCCGGCCGGACAGTGGATGATCTGAGTTGGTCACGCGTTCCTCGTTCCGCGGGTCGCTACAGCCCT
Organism: Nocardia carnea; assembly: GCF_029869215.1. Lineage (GTDB taxonomy): Bacteria > Actinomycetota > Actinomycetes > Mycobacteriales > Mycobacteriaceae > Nocardia > Nocardia carnea_B. The sequence goes on along the minus strand of NZ_JARWPM010000122.1, from coordinate 1,704 downwards.
GGCTACGCCTGCGATTGTCATGCCGGTCCCCCGCCACAACGCCCGATATCGATGGCGACCTTCGCGACGATATGGTCGCCCAAGCTGTCCTTACCGACCACCTCGAGCTGCACTTCGGATCCCTCGATCGCCGTCACCTTGCCGGTGAGCGTGAGGGTGTCATAGGCATACAGCGGCACCCCGAGGCGCAGCGAAATCGATTTCACCACCGTGGCGGGACCCGCCCAGTCGGTGACGAACCGCTGCACCAGGCCCGTATCGGTGAGGATATTGACGAAGATGTCCTTGGACCCGCGTTCGATCGCCTTGTCGCGGTCGTGGTGTACATCCTGGAAATCCCGGGTGGCCAAGGCGGTGCTGATCACGAAGGTCGGATCGGCGTGGATCGACAGTTCGGGCAGCGCGGTGCCCACCTGCACGGCGGCCGGATCGAATATCGCGGTCACGGGATCACCTTCCAGAACGGCAGCACCGTCTCGTCGTCCAGCTGCTCGAAATCGGCGACGACCGGCAGTCCCACCTCGACCTCACCGGGCTCGATACCACGTAGTTCACCCAGCATTCGCACCCCTTCCTCGAGTTCCACCAGGGCGACCACGAACGGCAGGTCGCGGCCGGGAACCTTGGGCGCGTGGTGCACGACGTAACTGAACACCGTGCCCTTACCGGAGGCGACGACATAGTCGACCGGCTCGGTTTTGTCCTGCCAGATAGCGGGCACGGGCGGGTGGCGCAGCGTTCCGTCGGGCATCTTCTGGATTCGCAGCTCGCGGGCTTTGGTACCCGCCCAGAAGAATTCGGTGTCGTGCGAAACCAGCGGGCGCACCCGGTCGGCGAGCGACGGTTTGGGCGGCGCACCGGTACCGGGCGCGAACTTCAGGATGCGGAAAAGCATTTCGGTAACGAGTTCGTCGCCGACGTACCAGCTGGTGCGGTAGGTGAGGAAGAATCCCTCACCCAGTCCCGTCTTCTTCGGTCCGGCGATATCGTCCAGCGCGCTGGTGATGCTCACCTCTTCACCGGGCCGCAGATAGCGGTGGTAGATCTGCTCGCAGTTGGTGCCGACCACCGACGTGTACCCGGCGGAATCGAGCAGGGTGTTGGTGGCCTCCATCGGGTCATCGGCCGGACGCCGCCCGCCCAGACCCAGCATGGTCCACACCTGGGCCATCGCCGGCGGGGCAACGATCCCGTCGAACCCGGCGGCCTTGGCGGCGGCCTCGTCGACGTACACCGGGTTGGTGTCGCCGAGGGCCTCCACCCAGTTGTTGATCATCGGCTGGTTCACGGGGTCCCGGCCGGGACGAGGCGCGCTGGGCCCAGCTGCCTTGATTTTCTCGGCGGCGGCGGTGATCGCTTCGGGATTTGCGAGATCCGGCACGCTACTCCTTCTTGATAGGGCTGTGTCTTTTTGCGGCGCCTGCGGCGCCGCGGGGTTCGGCCCCCTAGGTCCCAGGGGTTGGGCCCACCCCCCACCCCCCGGGGGGGGGGGGCGAGGGGGGGGGGGGGCGGGGCGGGGGGCGAACCCCCCAGGGCGGCGGGAGAAAAGGGGCCCCCCGGGGGGGGGGGGGGGGTGGGGGGTTGGTGGGGTGTTCCCCCCCCGGGAACTTGGGGGGCCTACCCCGGCGGCGCCGCTGGCGCCGCAAAAAGACACAGCCCTATCAAGAAGGAGTAGCGTGCCGGATCTCGCAAATCCCGAAGCGA
>NZ_JARWPM010000121.1 GCF_029869215.1 Nocardia carnea | reverse complement strand
GGGCCGGGCAATGCGAGGGGTGCTTGGCGAAAATCTTGTCGTCGAGTACTTCCTGTACCGCGCGATGACAGACGGCGAGCCACGCACGCACACCACCGAGCAGTTCGATCGGAACCACCTCGCCGGCGCGCGGCGCGCCCGCCGCCCCCCCCCCCCCCCCCCCCCCCCCCCCCCCCCCCCCCCCCCCCCCCCGCCCCGCCCGGAGGGCTTCGCCCCCGGACCCCCCACGCGGATGGTTGCGTTGGGAGGGCGCCTGCGGTCCTGAGAGTGATCTGAAACACAGATTGTTGATGGCGGAGGCCCGTCCACCACCTGGCTCGAACCTCGGCACTTGTCGCGGGGGTAGCCATCGGCAACCCGCGCCTGTTGAACAGGAGACCGAACGGTGCGTTCAGGGCGAGCACTGTGAGGACGATGGGGTGACCAACGACATCGATGCGGCCGCGCAGGACGACGCGCCGACCTGCTCATACGGCATACAGCGGGCGCCGCTACGCGCCTTGTACGCCAGTCCTCCGACCATCAAGTGCTCGGCCGGCTCCAGCTGCCGGTTCGGACCCAGGGGCCACCAGTCCTGCAGCCCCACCAGCCCCGGTGGCACCAGTTCGAGGCCACCGAACAGGTCCAGGATCTGGGCTCGGGTACGGAACCAGCCCGTCCCCAGCGAATCGAGGAACGCCTGCTCCACGTCCCGCGCCAAACTGTGCAGCGCAGGGACCATGGGGCCGGGGTCGAGATAGTGGCTTACCGCGATATACGAGCCGGCGGGCAGCAGTTGAGCGTAGTGGGCCATGATGTTGCCCGGCCGCCGGTCGTCGCTGATGTGGTGCACCACGCCGCTGAGCAGCAAGCACAGCGGCCGGTCCAGGTCCAGGTAGACACGGGCCTCGCTTTTCTCCCAGATCTGCTCGGGGTCGGCGAGATCACCCGGCACGTAATGGACGCAGTCGTTGCGTTCCAGCAAGGCTCGCCCATGCGCAACGCACAGCGGGTCGCTGTCGACGTAGACGACGCGCACGGTGCTGTCCATTTCCTGCGCGAAGTCGTGGGTATTGCGGTAGTCGGGCAGGCCGGCACCGAGGTCGAGGAACTGGTCGATACCCGCGTTCTGCGCGGCGGACCGCACAACACGGCCTGCCCACGACCGGTTCATCCGGTGCAGGTTTCCCAGATGGGGTGTAACAGTGCTGATCTGCTCCCATGCCTTGCGATCGACAGGGTAGTTGTCCTTCCCGCCGAGGCTGTTCTGATAGACCCGGGCGAGGTTCGGCCGCTCGGTGTCGAGGCCGTTGGTTTCGGGGGCGCGTGCCGCCTGCACGGCTTCGGGTCATCTCGCTGTCCCCCTCGCGTAATGGGCGGCCATCTCCAGTCGGGCGCAGTCGTGCCCACGGTGCAGATGCATGACGTGGTAGGCGTGCGGCAGGCTGCGGATCGGGTCGCGGTACCGGCATTCGCCACAGTCGACGGCCCGTAGCGCCGCCGAGATTCGCTGTAGCACCGACAATCCCGCGTGGTACTGCGTCGGTTGTCGGAGCTCGGCCAGGGCGGCGGTCACTGCAGGTCCTCGATGTATTGAGAGGCGAGTCGAAACCTCGGGCAGTCGTGCTTCGCATGGTCGGCCATGAGGTGAATGGCATGCGCCCGCCCGCGTATGGGGTCGAGGACTTTGCAGGCCGGCGGGTAGTCAAGGCGGCGCAGGCCAGCGGCGACGCGCTCGAGGCGTGCCCAGTTCCGGGTATGCCACAGCCGTAACGCCGTGGCCATCGACTGGTTGTGCGCGGGTCTGGACGGAAGGGCGGGTAGCTCCTGGCGCATCGGGGTTACCTCGGGCTAGTGGGAGTTGTTGAGGCCAACTGGCTCCTGAACTGGCGGATCCAGTTGGACACCGGTCGACCAAGAACCACCATCCCGTAATCCGCCGTTATGAAGTGCGAAGGAATTTCGTACCTTCAGCACCGCAGGTGGGGTCTACTGAAACCGTGACAAAAATGACCGATGCTGCGGTGGCCACACGCGTAGCCCAAGCGAGGAAACTGGCTGGGCTCACCCAACGGCAACTGGCGGAGCGGGCCAATGTCTCGATCGGTTTGGTGCGCTCAGTCGAGCAGAAAAGAGCTCCTGCCACACAGGGCTTCATCGGTGCGGTAGCGAAAGCGCTCCGGGTCAGCGTGTCCGAGCTGACCGGGCAACCGTTCACACCCGCACCTGGCCCAGATACCGAAGTGCACGCTGCGGTCGCTGGTTTGCGGACAGAGTTGGCGGCGTTCGATCTCGACAACGCCGCCATCAGTGAGGTTCGGCCATTGCAGCAACTCGCCGGGGCGGTCGAAAGGATCTGCACCTACCGGCGCAATGCCTTATTCCACCGGCTGAGCGAGGAACTGCTGCCGCTACTCGGAGAAGTCCGCGCAGCCGCGCACCGCAGCAGCGGCCACGACCGGGACCGGGCGCTGGTGATGCTGTGCGAGCTGTACTACTCGTCGCATAGTCTCGCCCACAAGCTCGGCTACGCGGACCTTGCAGGTGTAGCCGTTGACCGGCTGGCGTGGGCTGCCACAGAAGCCGGGAACCCACTGTGGACTGCGACAGCGCAGTTCCAGCGCGCTGCCATGCTCACCTCGGGCGGCGACTGGGCGGCCGCCGCGAGTTTCCTGGAACGCTGCCGTACGAGCATCGAACCACGATTGTCCGCAGGGCAGCGGGAAGACTTGATCGCGTGGGGCGGCCTGCACTTGCAATCCGGGTTGGCCGCTTCCCGCGCCGGGAAACAGGACACCGCCGATGCGCACCTCGAGGAGGCACGGGAGACCGCGCAACGTCTCGGCGATGACCTGGACCCGGTGCTGTCGTTCGGGCCCACGAATGTGGGCATATGGTCGGTAGCTCTCGCCGTGGAAGCGATGGACGCGCCGGAAGCGCTGGCCCGAGCCCGGTCGCTCGTCATCCCGGCCGGTGCACCGAATGAGCGCGTCGGACATCACCATATGGACGTGGCACGCGCCTGGTTGCTGTACGGGGACCGCACACGGTCCTTGACGGCATTGCAGGAAGCACGGCGAGTCGCACCGGCGCAGACACGTTACAACCCGATGGTGCACGAGACGGTACGGGCGCTGGCGCGTGCGGAGGCCCGAAAAGTGGACACGGTGACAGGGTTCGCTGTGTGGTGCGGCATCACCGAACGCCTGTGACTCAGCCGGGCAGGCCCTTCGCCGCAGCGGGGGTCAGGAATTCGACCCGGAAGTCTTCGACGTAGTTGGGGCGCTCGGCGAGGAATCGGCGAGTGTGCGGCTGCCGTTCGTGCTCCTCGAACGCTTCACGATCCCGATACACCTCATAGAACACACGCGACAGCGGCGCGTCCGACACGGTGTGGGTGGCGTAGACGAGAGTTCCGGGTTCGAGCTCGCGGATTCCTTTCGCTGTCTCCTCCACCAGCTGATCGAACCCTGCGGCGGCATCGGCATCTTTCAGGTCGAACCTGACCACGAGCGCGAACATTGTGCCCTCCCATGCTTTGGATCCTCGGCGGGGCCAGTGTCGCACGCGCAGCAAGGTCCTTAGGTGGCGCTCGCCGATTCTCCACTGACGCTCACCGTTATTCCGATGCTCGGTACCGACAGCATCGGCGCCGTATCCAGAAACTCGGCCACCTTCCGATTCCCAGCCTTCAGACGCTCCCATCATCGAGCAAACTGGCCAGTTCGGTGCGCCATTCGTATGTGAGCACGAGACCTGTCCTACGTCGGAGTCTCAGTGCTGGCTACTGTCCGTGAGTGGTTGCCGAATTCAGCCATACAGAATCACGGGCGCCGCCGCTGCGCGCCGCCGCACTACGGCGCGCAGCGGTCTTGCTCGTACCTCGCCGCCCGGCGCGCCGGTGCGTCGGCCGCACGCTGCGGCGTCAGCCTCCGATCCGAGATTGCTGACTTTTCGATAACCGAGAAGTGTGGGCACGACGAGAGCCGTACCCGGTTCACCTCCCGCAGTCGCACACGAATCCGCCGGTACCCGCTCGTGGGGCCTGGCCGCCGTCACCACCACAGATCGCCCGATGCCGCCCACCACGGTCTGCGAACATATCGAGATGAACAACCACCCGGAACGCAGCTCCACCGAGGGCCGGCGACCGATCGTCAAGCACGTTGCGGATTGCCGTGACGTATACGACCTCATCGATCACAACATCCGGCCGCGACCGGGAATGTGGGCGCGGGCCGGCTCATTGCAGGACCTTCAGAGCATTTTCTACGGCTACTGGGTGGCTCTGCAAGTGCACTCAGTGGCCGAAGAATTCGATTTTCATTCGAGCGACGGACCGTTCGCGCGCTGGTTGAAATCCGAATACGGATGGTCGACGCCCTTCGGGTGGGCAGGCACCATCGAACACCACCTCAGTGATGGTGAGACAGCGTTGGATGCCTTTTTCCGCCTACTAGACGAGTTCCGATCCACCCGAGAGTCGCATCCGGCGGTATGAACCTCTGACGCTGCGCGACCTTCGGCCGCGTAGCCCCGTAGGTTGGTGGCCGCCTGCATTGCGTTCCCACGGCCCCTCCAGCGTCGAGGGCCGCCGGGGTGGGCGACGCTGATTGGCTGGCTATCGCCACCCTGACAGCGGAGCCTAATTAGGGTTCGCGGGGGAGTCAGCCCCTTGGCCCCCTACCTTGCTACCGCGGCTGGTGCAGGCCCAGGCCGTCGGAGATGGTGGGCCAGGAGGTGACCAGTTCGTCGGCCCAGTAGGGCCAGGAATGGGTGCCTTGGGGGCGGAAGTGGGCGGTGTAGTCGATATTCAGGGTGTCGAGGCGCTGGGCGAGGCGGCGGGTGCAGAAGTCGGTGGCGGCTTCCAGGGGGCCGCCCATGAGGACGCTCTGGGGGGTTTCGGGGTTGGTCAGGACGTCGTGGACGCCGGGGTGGCCGCTGCCGGCGGAGAGGTAGAGCTTTTTGCCGCGTAGAGCGGCGGCGTGCAGAGTTACGTCGTGGGCCAGCCACGCCGGGTCGTCGGGGGCGCCGAACATGTTCTCGGGGTTGCCTTTGAATGTGGAGACGACCATGCGGGCCTGGGCTTGGCCGAGGTCGGTGCCGGTGGAGAAGCAGCCGCTGTGCGCGCCGACGGCCGAATAGAGTTCGGGTTTGCGGATGGCCAGCATCATGGCGCCCTCGGCGCCCATGGAGGTGCCGACCACGGCGTTGCGGCCGTTGCCGGAGAACTCGGCGTCGATCAGCGGTGGTAGTTCCTCGGTGAGGAAGGTTTCCCATTTGTTGACGCCGAGGACCGGGTCGGGGCGTTGCCAGTCGGTGTAGAAACTGGCGGGGCCGCCGACGGTGAACACGACGTTCACGGGTTTGTCGGCGTAGAACTGGGCCGCGCCGCCGCGGTCGAGCCAGTTGTTGCTGTCGGGCTGGGTGCTGCGGCCGTCGAGCATGTAGACGGTGGGGCGGGGGGTGCTGCGGTCGGCCGGGAGCAGGACGAGGACCTGCACGGTGCGGTGCATGGCGGGGGAGTCGACGAAAACGCGCAGCAGGCGGTCGTGTACCGGCTGGACGCCGACGATGGCGGCATGCGGCGCCGGTACCGGCTCGGCTTTTTCGACCGGGCCGGGGTCTTCGGCGGAACCGGTGCCGGGTTGCGCGGGGGCGGTGTGTGCGTCATCGGGGGCCGCCTGTGCCGCGCCGGGAGCGACCGCGCCGCACAGGGCGACGGCGCCCGATACGACGGTGGCCAGGCCGACGCGATACTTCATGGCGACCATCCTGCCAGAGCCGACGGCCCGCGCCGGGCACCGGAACGCGTTCTTTTATATGCTCTGACCTGCGGTTTCTATGGGCTTGCCGGGGAACGGATCTCGGCCGGTGAAGATCGACTCGCGGGCCGGTCGGCCGAAGTTCGGGCTGGTCACGGGGCAGGTTCGCGGCGGCTGTGGCATCGGCCACCCGGACGCGGCGGGCGCGGTGAACTCGCGGAGTAATCTCGCTTCGGGAGCCGGACCGGATGGAGAGAGGACTCGTGGCGGGCGCGCGGATGGTGGGGCTTTTCGCCGGGGTCGGCGGCTTGGAGCTCGGGTTGGCGGCCCACGGCTGGGACAGCGCGCTGCTGTGCGAGATCGACCCCGGAGCGCGGGCCGTGCTGGCGGCGCGGTTCCCCGGGGCCGAACTGCACACCGATATCACCCGGTTGCGGGCGCTGCCGCCGGATACCGAGCTGGTCGCCGCGGGGTTCCCTTGCCAAGACCTCTCGCAAGCGGGCCGCACCGCCGGTATCACCGGAACCAAATCCAGCTTGGTCGACCATGTGTTTCGGCTGGTGCGCCGCAAACGCGGGCCGCGATGGCTGCTGATCGAGAATGTGCCGTTCATGCTGCAACTCGGTCGCGGTGCCGCCATGCGGCATATCACCGATGCCCTCGACGAACTGGGCTATACGTGGGCCTACCGGGTGGTGGACGCACGGGCGTTCGGCCTGCCGCAGCGGCGCAACCGGGTGCTGATGCTGGCCTCGCGGACCGAGGATCCGCGCACTGTCCTGTTCGCCGACGACGCCGGCCCGCGGCTGCTCGGGAGCATCGATAGCGACCCGTGCGGTTTCTACTGGACCGAGGGCGTGCGCGGGCTGGGCTGGGTGGTGAACGCGGTACCCACCCTCAAAGGTGGCTCCGGGCTGGGGATTCCGAGTGCGCCGGCGGTGCGGTTGCCGTCCGGGGAGATCGTCACCCCGGGGATCACCGACGGGGAGCGGTTACAGGGATTCGACCCCGGCTGGACCGAACCGGCGCTGGCGGTACCGGGATTCCGGCCGGGGCAGCGGTGGCGGCTGGTGGGTAACGCGGTGAGCGTGCGGATGGCGTCGTGGGTGGGGTCGCGGTTGCGGGCGCCGGGGGAACCGATCCCCGGGCATATTCCGCTGCCACCGGGCAGCCCGTGGCCGGGGGCCGCATGGGGCCATTCCGGGCAGGTGTTCGAGGTGCCGCTCTCGCCGTGGCCGGTGCACGAGCCGTACGAGGACCTGCGGCATTTCCTCACCGACACCAGGCTGCTCTCGGCGCGGGCGACGGCCGGTTTCCTGCGGCGTACGGGGATGGGGACGCTGCGTTTCCCGGCCGGTTTCCTCGACGATGTGCAGGCACATCTGCATCGGATGGGCGGCTCGGCGGCATGACCGGAGAGCCCGCCCGCAGCAGCCACCGGCCGGCCACCGATCCGGTGACCAGCGCGCGGATGTCGCGGCAGCGCCGGGCGCACACCGAGCCCGAAATGGCATTGCGACGGGAACTGCACCGGCGCGGGATCCGCTACTTCGTCGACCGGGCGCCCATCCGCGGCCAGCGGCGGCGGGCGGATCTGGTGTTCCCGCGCCGCCGGGTCGCGGTGTATGTCGACGGGTGTTTCTGGCATCGCTGCCCGGAACATGCGACCGACCCGAAGAACAACGCGGCCTGGTGGGCCGACAAACTGGCCGGCAATGTCGCCCGGGATCGGGCCACCGACGCCGCGCTGGCAGCCGCCGGCTGGGAGGTCGTCCGTATCTGGGAGCACGAGGACCCGGTGTGCGCGGCCGACCGCGTACAGGAAGCTCTGAAACGCTGACGTGTGCGCTGGATCGCCGGGCCGGTAAACATCGGGAGTATCCGCAGGTGACATCCACCGCAGCCGGTGCGTCCGCCCAGGAACGCTGGACGAAAAACTCCGAACTCATGGCCTGGATGGTGGCCGTGTTCCGGAACTCCGGGGCGGGGGGTGATTGCTCATCGGATCGCGTTCGCTCGGGCGCGATCGGGTCGCGGCATGACCGCAGTACCGGCGAGAACGAGTCGGCGGTTGCCGAATCGCTTTGTGCGACCGATACTTTGCTCGATCAGTTGGTTCCGATGCCGCAGGCTGCACCGTCCGCCAGTCGAGGGGGAAGATGATCGAACTCCGAGCAGGTGTCGTGTTCGCCGGGTATACGATCGAACATCGTATCGGCGCGGGCGGCTGGGGAGTCGTGTACGCGGCTCGCGATCCGCGGCTGCCGCGGTCGGTCGCGCTGAAACTGCTCGATCCCGATCGGGCCGGCGACGAGGCGCGGCGGCGATTCGAACGCGAGGCCGAGCTCACCGCGGGTCTCGAGCATCCCGATATCGTCACTATCTACGACCGCGGTATCGAGGGCGGGGTCCCGTGGATCGCCATGCAGTACGTACCCGGCACGGATGCCTCGGCGCTGCGGGATATCGAGCCCGCGCGTGCCCTGAAAATCGGCGCCCGGGTTGCCGCTGCGCTGGATTACGCACATAGCGCGGGAGTGCTGCACCGGGACGTCAAGCCGTCGAATATTTTGATCGCTCCCGCCGAGCTGGGCCGGCCGGAGCAGGTTCTGCTCGGCGATTTCGGTATCGCCCGGCTCCGCGACGCGGCGAGTCGATTGACCCGCACCGGCTCGGTCACCGGTACCGCGGCCTATGTGTCACCCGAGCAGGTCTCCGGTGGAGAAGTCGATCATCGATCCGATCAGTATTCGCTGGCGTGCAGTTTGTTCGTTCTGCTGACCGGACGGCCGCCGTTCACTGTCACCGACTCGCTGGCGCTGTTGCACGCCCATGTGTACACACCGCCGGTGCTGCCGGGAGACGTGCTGCCGGAGTTGGCCGCCTTGGACGAGGTATTCGCCAAAGCCCTCGCCAAACAGCCTGCCGACCGTTACAGGTCTTGCTCCGAGTTCACGGATGCGGCGTTGGCGACCCTTGCCTCCGTCGCGATTACGCGGACATCGGAGCAAACCGAGTTACGGACCCGCCGACCGGCCGGTGATCCGGAATCTCCGCCCCGCACGAGGTACCGCAAAAGGGCTCTACTCACCGGTGCGGTGGCGTTGCTGCCGGCACTGGCCATCGCAGGCTGGCTGATCGTCGGTTCCGAACCGGCCGGGGGCGATCCGGCCACAGAGGCCGCGTCCGCGCCGGCGGATTCCGCCCTCGGCTGGGACGAACGCCACCGGCCCGCCGCCGAAGCATTCCCCGGACTCATCGGCGCCAAGAACACCGGCAACGGCTGGAGAGGCGCGTTCTGCACCGAAAACGACCCGGGAAATCTGGAGAACGCTGCCTATCGCGACAATGCCCGGATTTCCTGCAGGGTGACGATGAACGACGCGACCGACCCGCTGGTCTTCGATATCCTCGATCGTTCGGGTTCCGCGAACGCCCACCTGCCTACGGGCGAACTGGTCGACGCGCTGTTCGAGGGCTGCGAGCCCTCGGTGATAGATATCGAGCATCCTTCCGGGACGAGATTGCCGGTCGCCACCTGTGAGGGCGTGACCTACAACAATGAAATCGACACCTCCGACCACCGGATCTACGTATGGACTTTCTTCCCGCACGAAGAGCGCAGCCGCTACATCATGGTCGCGCGGTGGTCCGGCCATACAGTGCAGGAACTGATCGACCATTGGTGGAAACAGGCGCCGCTGGGTGGATGAGGTCCGGGGCCCGCGGGTGGTTGCGAACCGGCGATGATGGGTGAGGGCGGACCGGTGCCCACCCTCACCCATGGGAAACCGTCCGGTGGCTACCTGATTTCGACGGCCACGATATCGGCGGGGGTGTTCCGAACGAGGGTCTGCCACTTCTCGACGGCGATCACGTCACCATTACGGTCGTAAAGGAACAGCCTGTTTTTCCCTGCCTCGACTTTGTCGACCCAGCCGCTGAAGGGCGTTTTTCCGCCATTCGCATAGCAGTTCACCTGACTGCCGAAGTCGTTGTGCGACCAAATCTTCGAGAAATCTTCATCCGGGTTGCACTGGACTTCGTTGATCGCGAATGAGTTACCGGCCGGCCCGAATACGGTGAATATGCCCACCGCGGCAACCGCCGGGGCCGCGATGCGTACGGTCTTCATGACCTTTGTAAACATGAGTTCTCCCTACCAGAACGATGCGCTGCCACAATTCCTAGAGGCACCGCTGCTTTCCGTCGTGCCCGGCCATCGCGAAACCATCGCCGGCGAACTCGATCATCGATTTCGAGCTCGAACTTTGCGGGCACGGTAGTGGTTTCCGGCGAAAGTCGTTGTTCGTTAACGACACCGGTAAAACGCGGTGGCGCCGGGCCGGATCAGTAAGTCTCGAAGCCCTTCCACAACGGTCGCCGACCGGCTTCGGACCTACTCGTCTAGGGTCGTGGGGTGGCCAGGGATTTCATCGAAGTGCTCACCGCGCGGATGGGGGAGGTCGCCACGGCGACCACCGAATTGCTCACTACTGTCGACGCACTGGACGATTCGGCGCTCGCTGCTCCGTCCGCGCTACCGGGTTGGACCAGAGGGCATGTGCTGACCCATCTGTCGCGTAATGCCGACAGTTTGGTCAACCTGCTGCTCTGGGCGCATACCGGAGTGGAGACACCGCAGTACGCGAGTGCGGCGTTACGCGATGCCGATATCGAGCTCGGGGCGCCGCGCCCGCTCGCCGAACAGCGCGCCGACCTCGTGGAAACAGCCGATCGGTTCGTCGGAATGGCGCGGGTGCTCACGGCCGAGCAGTGGCAGACCGAGGTCCGTACCCGCCAGGGCCGACCGCTGCCGGCGCATCGGATTCCCTGGAACCGGTTGCAGGAAGTGCTGATCCATCATGTGGATCTGGATGCCGGGTACACGCCCGCGCGGTGGCCGGCGGACTTCGTGGCGGAGCTGCTCGCCGACGTGGCGGCCGATCTGGGCGGTCGTGCCGGAACGCAGCCCTTCGAAATCCGCGCTACGGATAGTGGTTTCGGTGCGGTCGTCGGCAGCGGCACTCCGAGCCGGTCGGTGGCGGCGCCCGCCGCGTCGCTGCTGGCCTGGTTGCTCGGCCGCGGAGCCGACGAGAACCTGCCCGTCGAGCTGCCGGAGTTGCCCGCCTGGCGCTGAGCCGGTGCCGGGCAGGCCCGCCTCGGCCTCCGTCGGCGTAGTTCCCGTCGGCTCCGGGCCTGCCGGGCAAAACAGAACCGGGGGGGGGGCGGGGGGGGGGGGGGGGGGGGGGGGGGTGTGGGTGGGGAGGGGTGGGAGGGGTGGGGGGCGCCGCGGGGGCGGGGGCCCGGCGGCCAAAACCCCCCGGGCGGGCCCCGGGGGGGGGGCCCCCCCGGTTCTCGTTTCGACTGGAACCAGTGTTCGCCTGGATCAGACCCCGGCGGGTTCCGGGGCTTCGGCCCGCTTGGACCGCTCCTGCAGTTCGCGCAGTTTGGTGCCCTCGACGTCGATATCCGGCAGGATCCGGTCCAGCCAGGCCGGCATCCACCAGGCCCATTTGCCCAGCAGTGCCAGCAGTGACGGGATCAGCACCATCCGCACCAGGAAGGCGTCGAAGAACACGCCCGCCGCCAGGGCGAAGCCCATGGATTTGGAGGTGATATCGGGCGAGAGCATGAAACCGCCGAAGACCGAGATCATGATGACCGCCGCCGCGGCCACCACGCGGGCGCCGTGATGGTAGCCGTCGACCATCGCCTGTTTCGGTTCCTTGCCGTGTACGTACTCCTCACGCATCCGGGTCACCAGGAACACCTGGTAGTCCATGGCCAGGCCGAACACCAGGCCGATCAGCATGATGGGCAGGAAGCTGATGATCGGATGGGTGTCGTCGACCAGCCCGAACGCGCCCTCCTGGAAGATCAGCACCGTGACGCCGAAGGTCGCGGCCATCGAGAGCAGGAAGCCGAGGGCGGCGGTCAGCGGGACCAGGATGGACCGGAACACCAGCAGCAGCAGGATGAACGCCGCCACCGCGACGATGGCCATGTACGGGATGATGCTGTCGAGCAGCACCCTGTTGACGTCGGCGTAGATGGCCGTCTGCCCGGTGATGCCGTATTCCATGCCGTACTGGTCTTTCAGCGCGGCTTCGGCATTGCGGGCCTGTTCCACCAGGTCCTGTGTTTCGGCACTGTTGGGTCCGGAGTCGGGAACCACCTGGAACAGGGCGGCCTGGCCGTCCTGGCTCGGCTGCGCGACGCTCAGATAATCCACGCCCTCGTAGCCCGCCAGCTGGTCGCGCAGGGTGGTCAGCGCGGCATCGCGCTGGTCGGCCGGGGTTTCGGAGAGATCGACGGCGACCACGAGCACACCGTTCTTACCTTCACCGAAGCCCGCGGTCTGCAGTTCGTAGGCTTTGCGGATCGAGGAATCCTCCGGCATGCTGTCGCCGCCGGGCAGGCCGAGGTTCAGCTGGGTGGCCGGTGCGGCGAGCGCACCCAGGACGATGGCGCTGAGCACCAGGGTGAGTACCGGCACCCGGGCGATGAGCCGGGCGAAACGCATCCCGTTGGTGACCGAGTTGTCGTCCTCGGGATCGTGCTGGGCGATCAGCGGCAGTTTCGGTTTGAACAGGGATTTGCCGAGTGCACCGAGCAGCGCGGGCATGAGGGTGGTGGCCGCGAGTACGGCGAACCCGGCCGCGATGGCGCCGCCGATACCCATCATGGTGAGGAAGCCGACGCCGACCACGGACAGGCCCAGCAGCGCGACCACGACGGTCAGGCCCGCGAACACGACGGCCGAACCGGCGGTGCCCACCGCGACACCCGCGGCTTCCTCGGGCGAATCCTGGACGACGAGTTCGTGCTTGTACCGGGAGACGATGAACAGGGCGTAGTCGATGGACAATGCCAGCCCGATCATCGACGCCAGGATCGGCGTGAATGTCGGGACCTCGGTCAGTGAGGTACCGGTCAGGATGAGGGCGCCCGCGCACGCGACGCCGACGATGCCGGTGATGATCGGGACGAACGCGGCCACGATGGCGCCGAAGGCGATGATCATGACGACCAGTGCGACCCCGATGCCGATCATCTCGGCCTGGCCGGATTCGGGCTGGGACTGCGCGATGGCGCCGCTCAGCTCGACGGTGAGCCCGGAGTTACGACCCTCCTGGGCGATGGCCTCAGCGGCCTGCCGGTGCTCCTCGGTGACATCGGAGAAGCTCGGCATCGTGAACTTCACATCGATCACGGCCACCGTTTGCGGCCGGTCTTCGCTGAGCACATTCAGCGGAGCGCCGCCGCACAGCGCCTTGAAATCGGGGGAGCCGCTACCGTCGAGGCAGTTCGGTTCCGGGGTGGGCGGAGCCTGGCCGGGTTCCAGCGTGGCCGCCGCCTCGGCCTGCTCTTTCGCGGCTTCCTGGCTGGCCGGCATCATCGCGGTCGCGGTGACCGGGTTGACGACCGGTTCGCTGTGGTCGACGATATCGAGCTCGTTCAGCCGCTGGACCAGCGCGTCGAGCGCGGTCATATTGGGCTCGTCGGCCAGCGTGCCGTTATTCGCGGCGATGACGTATTGACCGGTGATGGCGTCGAGACTGAACATCGAGGCCATCTGCGGCATATGTTCTTCGAGGATGGCCGTGGCCCGCTCCGACGGTAGCCCCGGCATTTCGAAGCTGTCCTGGAACGGTTTGGCCAGCGTGGCCGCGGCCCCGCCGAGTAACACCAGTATCAGTGCCCATACGGGCAGCACTATCCACTTCCGGCGGAAAGCGAACTTTCCCCATCTGTACAGGAATACGGACACGAGGGATTTCTCCTAGGCGAGGCCGAAACGGTTTGGTCGTATGTGCTGTGACGAACTGACGGCCGACGTCGCTTTCGCGGACCGGATCGCGCGGGGGAGGCTTGCCTCGGTCGCGTAATCGTGTGGACCCGCCTACACGGTGGACGCCAACGTATCTACCGTACGGTAGGTAGACTACCGGGAGGTTAAACGGAGGAACAAGCTCGACTTCCGGTGGCCGCAGTGGGCGCGACGCCGGGAGAACGAGAGGATCTGGTATGGCGAATCGGAGAACCGGTCATCACGTTACCGCAGGTCGGGACACCAAGCAGGCCATCCTGGACGCCGCGGTGCAGCTGTTCGTGAGCAAGGGATTCGAGCAGACGAGCCTGCGCGAGATCGCGGATGCGGTGGGAATCACAAAGCCATCGCTCTACTATCACTACGCTTCCAAGCTCGACCTGCTGGTCGCCATCATCAATCCGCTGCTGGACGATATGCGGGCACTGGCCGACGAGGTCGAAACCTTGCCGCCACCGGACGCGGAGGGCCGCCGCACGGTGTTGCGCACCTATATCCGGGCCATGATCCGGCACCGGGTCGCGGGGGAGATGATGGTTCGCAACGCGGTGGCCATTGTCAATGCGGTGGCCGACCAGTACCCGGTAATGGTCGACGCCAACAAAGTCCTGCGCGACTGGCTGGCCGGTCCCGACCCCACCCCGGTACAACTGCTGCGGGCCAGCGCGGCGATGGAGATACTGACCGTCGCCCTCATATCGAACGAGGTGGCACCCGACGCGGGGGATGATGTGGTGGAGTCGACGCTGTTGGAGGCGGCGATCGCCGCGCTGCAACCGGGCGTGGAATAGCGGCGGAAAGGTCGGGTTGGTCGTGCACATCACCGCGAAGGTCGATCATGCCGTGCGCACACTGCTGGAGATCACGGCCGCCGATCAGGCCGCTGCCGTGAAGGCGGAGGCGATCGCGGCCGCCCAGCAGATCGCGCCGAAAGTGCTCGAAAGCGTTCTGGCCGATCTGCGCCGCGCCGCCCTGGTGACGAGCCGGCGCGGACCCGACGGCGGCTACCGGCTGGCCCGGCCCGCGGCCGAGATCTCGATCGCCGACGTCATCCGCGCAATCGAGGGCCCGCTCGCCTCGGTGCGCGGAATGCGCCCGGAGGACGTCCGCTACCCGGGCGCGGCCGAGCCGTTGCAGCAGGTGTGGATCGCGTTGCGGGTGAATATTCGCGCGGTTCTGGAAAATGTCACACTGGCCGATATCGCCGCGGGCGGTCTGCCGGAATTCGTGCAAACCCTCACCGCGGACCCGGGCGCCTGGGCGCGCCGCGAACCCCGCGACGCCCCACCGGACGCACCGGAAATTATCGGGCGATCGGCGGATCCGGACGGTAGCGTTCGGTCATCATGCTGATCCGACTGCTCCGAAGTTTCCTGGTCCCGTACCGGAAACAGCTGGCCGGGATCGTGGTGCTGCAGCTGATCTCGGTGATCGCCATGCTCTACCTGCCCAGCCTGAACGCCGACCTCATCGACGAGGGCATCACCAAGGGCGATATCGGCTACATCTGGACCGCCGGACTGCGGATGCTGGCGGTATCGGGGGTCCAGATCGTCGCGTCCGCCTCCTCGGTGCTGCTCGCCGCGCAGGCCGCGATGGGCGCGGGCCGGGATCTGCGGGCGGCGCTGCTGCACCGGGTGAACACCTTCTCGGCGCGTGAGGTCGGAATGTTCGGCGCCCCCTCGCTGATCACCCGCAACACCAACGATGTGCAGCAGGTGCAGCTGCTCGTCGTGATGGCCTCGACCGTGGCGGTGATGGCGCCGATCATGTGCGTCGGCGGCATCATCATGGCGCTGCGGGAAGACCTGGGCCTGTCCTGGCTGCTGCTGATCGCCGTACCGGCCCTGGCGCTGAGCATGGGGGTGATCATCGCCCGGATGGTGCCCGCGTTCCGGCTCATGCAGACCCGTCTCGACGAGGTCAACCGGGTGCTCCGCGAGCAGATCACCGGTATCCGGGTGGTGCGCGCGTTCGTCCGGGAACGCCTCGAGACCTGGCGCTTCGAGGTGGCCAATACCGAGCTCACCGATATCTCGGTGCGGGTCGGACGGTTGATGGCGCTGATGTTCCCGGCGGTCATGCTGATCAGCAACGTGACCTCGGTCGCGGTGATCTGGTTCGGCGGAAAGGCGATCGACGCCGGGGAGATGCAGATCGGCTCGCTGACGGCGCTGCTGTCCTACATCATGCAGATTCTGATGGCGGTCATGATGGCGTCGTTCCTGGCGATGATGGCCCCCCGGGCCGCGGTTTCGGCGGATCGGATCGCCGAGGTGCTCGACACCGAATCATCGGTACGGTCCCCCGCGCAGCCGCGACCGTTGCGCGGCGACCCGGCCCAGGTGCAGTTGCGCGCCGCCGGGTTCAGTTTCCCGGGCGCCGAGAAACCGGTGCTCCGGCATATCGACTTCCGGGTGGAACCGGGGCAGACCACGGCGATCGTCGGTTCCACGGGCGCCGGTAAGACCACCCTGCTGAACCTGGTCCCGCGGCTCATGGACGCCACCGAAGGTGCCGTGCTGATCGGCGGGACCGATGTGCGCGACCTCGACCTGGCGGAACTGCGCTCCCGGATCTCGCTGGTCCCGCAGAAGGCGTACCTGTTCTCCGGCACCGTCGCGAGCAATCTGCGCTACGGCGATCCCGAGGCGAGTGACGAGGAATTGTGGCGTTGCCTGGAGATCGCGCAGGCCGCCGATTTCGTCCGCGCCATGCCGCAGGGGCTCGAGACGCCGGTTGCCCAGGGTGGCACCACCGTCTCGGGCGGGCAGCGGCAGCGGCTGGCCATCGCGCGGGCGCTGGTGCGCAAGCCCCGGGTGTATCTGTTCGACGATTCGTTCTCCGCGCTGGATGTCGCCACCGACGCCCGGCTGCGGGCGGCCCTGCGGCCGGAGACCGCCGACGCCGCGGTACTCATCGTGGCGCAGCGCATCGCCACCATCCGCGACGCCGACCAGATCGTGGTACTCGAGGACGGCGATATGGTCGGCCTGGGCACCCATGAACAACTGGTCCGCGATTGCGCGGAATACCGGGAAATCGTGGAATCCCAGCTGAGTGTGGAGGAAGCCCGTTGAGACCGGGGATGGCGGGTGCGCCCGACGCGAAACCGAGGTCGTTCACACCGTCGCTGAAGCGGCTGGTGGGGCGGCTCGCGCCGGAACGGCTGCTGGTGGTGCTGATCATCGCGCTGGGCGTCGTATCGGTGGTGCTCAATATCGCCGGCCCGTACCTGCTGGGTAAGGCCACCAACCTGATCTTCGACGGGGTGGTGGGCCGGCAGCTGCCCGCGGGGGTGAGCAAGGACGAGGCCATCGCCGGGCTGCGGGCGCAGGGGCAGGACACCTTCGCCGACATGCTGTCGGGGATGGATGTGGTCCCCGGTGCCGGGATCGATTTCGATGCGGTGGGCCGGGTGCTGATCGTGGTCCTCGTGCTGTACCTGGGTGCCGCCGTGTTCGGCTGGTTGCAGGCGTATCTGCTCAACGACCTGATCAACCGGACCATCAAACGGCTGCGCGCCGATGTGGAGGACAAGATCCACCGGCTGCCACTGAGCTATTTCGATACCGCCCCGCGCGGTGATGTGCTCAGCCGGGTCACCAACGACGTCGACAATATTTCGCAGAGCCTGCAGCAGACCATGAGCCAGCTGTTGATCTCGCTGCTCACGGTGCTGGGCATCCTCGGGATGATGTTCTGGATCTCCTGGCTGCTGGCGCTGATCGCCTTGCTCACGGTGCCCGCGGTGATTTTCGTGACCGCGCAGATCGCCAAACGGTCCAAACCGCATTTCGTGAATCAGTGGAAGTACACCGGCCTGGTGAACGCGCAGGTCGAGGAGGCCTACACGGGCCATGAGGTGGTGACCGCGTTCGGCCGTAGCAAGCAGGTGGGCGCCGAATTCGACGAGCGCAACGAGCACCTGTACCAGTCCAGTTTCAAGGCGCAGTTCATCTCCGGCCTCATCATGCCGGCCTCGATGTTCCTGGGGAACCTGAACTACGTGCTGGTCGCGTTGATCGGTGGGCTGCGGGTGGCTTCGGGACAGTTGTCGCTGGGCGAGGTGCAGGCGTTCATCCAGTACTCGCGCCAGTTCAGCCAGCCGCTCACCCAGATCGGTGCCATGGCGAACCTGCTGCAGTCGGGCGTCGCCTCGGCGGAGCGAATCTTCGACATCCTCGACGCCGACGAGCAGAGCCCCGACCCGGCGAAGGAGATCGCCGTCCCGCCCGAGCGCGGGCTGGTGGAATTCACCGATGTCTGCTTCGGATACCACCCGGAGCAGCCGGTGATCGAGCAGCTGTCGCTGGTCGCCGAACCCGGGCATGTGGTGGCGATCGTCGGGCCCACGGGCGCGGGGAAGACGACCCTGGTCAATCTGCTGCTGCGGTTCTACGAACTCGATTCCGGCGTGATCAGCATCGACGGGGTCGATATCACCGCGCTGAGCCGCGATCAGTTGCGCTCCCGGATCGGCATGGTGTTGCAGGACACCTGGCTGTTCAAGGGCACCATCCGGGAGAACATCGCCTACGGCGACCCGGACGCGACCGACGACGAGCTGCTCGCCGCCGCGCGCGCCGCCTACGTGGACCGTTTCGTGCACTCCCTGCCCGCCGGGTACGACACCGTGATCGACGAAGAGGGCACGGGGGTCAGCGCCGGCGAGAAACAGCTGATCACCATCGCCCGCGCGTTCCTCGCCAAACCCACGATCCTGGTGCTCGACGAGGCCACGAGTTCGGTGGACACCCGCACCGAGCTGCTGGTGCAGCAGGCCACCGCCGAACTGCGCCGCGACCGGACCAGTTTTGTCATCGCGCACCGCCTCTCCACCATCCGCGACGCCGACCTGATCGTGGTGATGGAGGACGGCCGGATCGTCGAACAGGGCACCCACGAGGAACTGCTGGCGCGGCAGGCGGCGTACTACCGCCTCTACAGCGCGCAGTTCGCAGCGGCCGCGGTCGAGGCCTGAGCGGGTCAGGCCCCATGGGCACTGCCTGAGGGATTACCTGCGAGGATGGCGGGCGTGTCCGACAGCCCCGGTTTCTCGTTCAGCATCGGTACCCGCCTCGACGGCCGGCACGGCCGGACGGGGGTGATCCGGACCCCGCACGGTTCCGTCGCCACCCCGGCCTTCATCCCGGTGGGTACCAAGGCGACGGTGAAGGCTGTGCTGCCCGAGACGATGGGGGAGCTGGGCGCGCAGGCCCTGCTCGCCAACGCCTACCACCTGTATCTACAGCCCGGCCCGGATATCGTCGACGAGGCAGGTGGGCTGGCGGCGTTCATGAATTGGCCCGGGCCCACGTTCACCGACAGCGGCGGCTTCCAGGTGATGTCGCTGGGGGTCGGATTCAAGAAGGTGCTGGCGATGGAAACCGTCGGCGTCCAGAACGACGATGTGATCGCCAAGGGTAAGGAGCGCCTCGCCACCGTCGACGACGACGGGGTGACCTTCCGGTCGCATCTGAACGGGTCGACACACCGGTTCACCCCCGAGGTGTCCATGGGGATCCAGCATCAGCTGGGCGCCGACATCATGTTCGCCTTCGACGAACTCACCACCCTGATGAACACCCGCGGCTACCAGGAGAAATCGGTGCAGCGCACGCACGAGTGGGCGCAGCGCTGTATCGACGAGCACGAACGGCTCACCGCGGCCCGCGCGCATCGGCCGTATCAGGCGCTGTTCGCGGTGGTACAGGGCGCGCAGTACGAGGACCTGCGGCGCAAGGCGTCCCGGGAGCTCGCCGAGATCCGCGGTGCCGCAGGAACCGAATTCGACGGCTACGGGATCGGCGGCGCGCTGGAGAAACACAATCTGGGCACCATCGTCGGCTGGTGCTGCGACGAACTGCCCGCGGACAAACCGCGCCATATGCTGGGGATCAGCGAACCGGAGGATATGTTCGCCGCCATCGAGGCCGGCGCGGACACCTTCGACTGCGTGAACCCTTCCCGGGTGGGGCGCAACGGCGGGATCTACGTGGACGCCGGCCGGTTCAATATCGATACGCTGCGGTTCAAACGGGATTTCACCCCGATCGATGACACCTGCGACTGCTACACCTGCGGCCACTACACCCGTGCCTACATCCACCACCTGTTCAAGGCGAAGGAGATGCTGGCGTACACGCTGTGCACGATCCACAACGAGCGCTACACGGTCCGGCTGGTCGACCGGATCCGGGCCAGTATCGACGGCGGGTACTTCGACGAGTTCCGTGCCGAGACGCTGGGCCGCTGGAAGGGGCGGATCACCGCACCCTGAGAGGTATGTCCGTTGTCCCCGAAGGGTGACCCGGGGACAACGGACCGGGTCAGGAACGAAGTGGTGTGGTTTCGCGGGGGGTGTAGGTCGGTTCGTGTTTCTTGAGCAGGGCGATCACCTGGTAAGTCACCGGGAGCATGATCACCTCGACCAGGGTTTTCCACAGGAACCCGACGATCACGTAGTTGACGAACTGACTCCAGCTGTCGATACCGATCGCGGTCGCGGCGATGGAACAGAAGATCAGGGTATCGGCCAGTTCACCCACCACGGTCGAACCGATCAGCCGCGCCCACAGATACTTCTCGCGGGTCCGCTCCTTGATCAGCACCAGGGTCGCGGAATTGAGCAGCTGGCCCACCACATAACCGGCCAGCCCGGCCGCCACCAGCTGCGGGGTGGTGCCGATAACGCTGCGGAACGCCTCCTGGTTCTCGTAGAACACCGCCGGTGGCAACTGGATCGCCACGGCGAAACAGCCCACCATCAGCAGCAGTGCGGCGAAGCCGTAGAACACGGCGTGGCGGGTCGCGCGGAAACCGTAGACTTCGCTGAGCACGTCACCGAGGACATAGGCCAGGGGGAACAAGAAGAACGCGGCATCGGTGGATACGGGCAGGATCTCCAGCGGGCCCAGGGTGAGCGAGCTGCCGGCGAAGAATTGCACCCCTTTGGTCGCGCAGATATTGGAGATGAGCAGTGTCGCCGTGAACAACACGACGATCGGTGTGTAATACCCCCGCGCCACCTGGGCGAATGCCGCGTGACCGGACGCGGGGTGTCCAGACTTGCCGGGTAACGGGGGTTTGTTCGAATCTTCCACCCGGCTATCCAACCAAACTCTCGAATAGGGTGTAACCATGACGAACCCCGGCAACTCCGATGAATGGTGGAAGCAGTACGGGGGGTCGGGCGTCTCGTCGGATCCCGCGAACGCGCAGC
Source organism: Nocardia carnea (assembly GCF_029869215.1). GTDB lineage: Bacteria > Actinomycetota > Actinomycetes > Mycobacteriales > Mycobacteriaceae > Nocardia > Nocardia carnea_B. Next base: position 21,224 of record NZ_JARWPM010000121.1, on the reverse strand, counting down.
CGTCCGCGGGCGAACCGTCCAGTTACCCGTCGTACCCCTCGGCCCCGGCGCCCACGCCGCCGCCCGCGACTCCGTCGTATTCCGTACCGCCCACCGCGAATCCGGTGACGCCGCCGCCGAACCCCTACCCGGCGGCGCCGTCCTATCCCGCGAATCCGTACCCGGCCACGCCCCAGGGCGCCGGGTACCCGGCGGGCTATCAGCCGTACGGCTATCCGGCCAACCGGGGTACGAACGGGCTCGCGATCGCCTCGCTCATCAGCTCGCTGGCGGGTTGCGGCTGCGGTATCGGCGCCATCGCCGGAATCATCATGGGCGTGATCGCGCTCAATCAGATCAAGGAAACCGGCCAGGAGGGGCGCGGTCTGGCGCTGGCCGGGATCTGGGTGGGCGTCGGGATGATCGTCCTGCTGGTGCTGTACGTCGTGATCATGATCGCTACGTCGGCGTAACCTCCGGGCCTGACGCGCTCAGGCTGTGCCGATCGTGCCTGAGCGCGGGCCCTGCGTGGTTACGCTGCGCTGCCGCCTCCGGGCCTGACGCGCTCAGGCTGTGTCCGATGTGCCTGAGCGCGGGCCCTGCGTGGTGATGCGGCGCTGCCGCCTCCGGGCCTGACGCGCTCAGGCTTCGATGACCTGGGTGCCGCCGGCCAGCTTGTCGTGCCAGCCCTGTTTGTTCGGGTCTTTGTCGAGGGTGGCGGCCATATAGATCATCAGGGCGAGCCCGGCGAGCCAGCCCAGGCACGGGATGATCGAGACGGCAAGGTAGACATTGCGTTTCAGGGAGGCGAGCAACGGCACCGTCGGCGCCCCGTTCGGTGCCACCACCTTGAGCCCGAGGATCTTCTTGCCGAGCGTCGCGCCGGTCCGGCTCTCCATCAGCACGAAGTACAGCAGGACGGCGGCGAAGACGATCGCGTAACTGACCGAGATCCCGCCGAAGCCCTCCATATTCGGTACGAGAACGAAATTGAGCAGGATCGACAGCGGCAGCGCGACGATCAGGTTGTCGATCAGCCGCGCCGCGAAACGTGGCCACAGCTTGCCCGGGACTCCGAATGCGGGCTGGAACTGCCCGTACTGGTGCCCGCCGTACTGCCGCTGGGGATGAACCGTCTGCTCGTAGGTGGGCGGCGCCGGTTTCGGGGCCGGGGGCTGCTGCCCATACGGCGGGGGCTGCTGCCCGTACGGCGGGGACTGCGCGGGTGGCCCCGGCGGCGGTGCGTACGGCCCGGGAGCCCCGTACTGCGGTGGCTGCCCGTAGGGCTGCCCGGCCTGGGGGTGGTTGCTGGGGTCGTACCCGCCACTGGTCATTTCGCCTGCCTGAACTCGAAAATCGTAAAGAGCCGGTCGCAGGCCAGATTACGGATTACCGGCCGCGCACACCAAGCTGTCGGGGTCGAGCACCCACGGGTCCCGTGGCAGCCGGCCGGGATCGAAACCGGTGAGCAGTTCCGCCGCACTACCGCCCGACAATCCGAGTGAGGTAGCCAACATCGCGACCACTCCCCGCACGGAGTCGCCGCGCTCCAGCCGGTCGGCGAGGGTGACCGCGCCGTCGCGTTTGGCCAGGCGCTGCCCTGCCGTGTTGCGGACCAGCGGGACGTGGGCGTACTCGGGCACCGGCAAGCCGAGCAGGGTGGCGAGGTAGGCCTGCCGCGGGGTGGAGGGCAGCAGATCATCGCCGCGGACCACTTGGTCCACGCCGTGTTCCGCATCATCGATCACAACGGTCAGGTTGTACGCCGGGATCCCGTCGCCGCGGCGCAGGACGAGATCGTCGACCGGGCCGCGGTAGGTGCCGTGGAGCCGATCGGTGATCTCGAAATCCGGCCGTTCGGCCCGCAGACGGAGCGCGGCGGGGCGTCCGGCGGCGCGGCGTCCGGCGCGTTCGGCCGGGGTGAGGTCGCGGCAGGTGCCCGGATAAGCCCCTTGGGGGCCGTGCGGGGCGGCGGCGGCCTGCTGGATCTCGCGCCTGGTGCAGAAGCATTCGTAGGTCAGGCCCGCGGCGGTGAGCCGGTCGACGGCCGCGTCGTATCGGGAGAGCCGATCCGATTGGTGCAGTACCGGGCCGTCCCAGTCGAGGCCGAGAGCGGCCAGATCGCTGATCTGGCGTGCTTCGGCACCGGGGCGGACGCGGTCCAGATCGTCGATGCGCAGGACAAAACGCCGGCCCGTGCTGCGGGCGAACAGCCAGGCCAGCAGCGCGGTGCGCAGATTGCCGAGGTGCAGATCGCCCGAGGGGCTGGGGGCGTACCGGCCGGCGTCGGCCGGGGAGTCGGTAGGCATCGTTGTCATGGTAGGTCGCGGACGAGCCGGGGGAAGAGCCTGGACTCGTCGATGAGAGGCGCCGGCGCGGAGCCACGAGGTGGCGGGCCGGCTGGTTGCGGGGCCGTCGCATCCAACTCGGCAAGCAGGCCTTCGGCGTGGGCGATCAGGCCGGGACCGTCGAGGTTGTAGGGGAGGGCGCCCGCGGGGTGGCCCGCTGCGGCGGGGTCGAAGGCACGGAGCCGGCCGATCGCGCGGTGCAGCAGCGTGCGTGCGCCCGTGGGATTGCCGCGCTGGATATGGGTGAGGCCGACGGCATATTGCGCGAGTCCCTGCCACAGCATGCGTTCGGCCGCCGGGCCGTTCTTCCAGACGGATTCCAGTACCTCGTGCGCGTGGAAGGCCAGACCCTGGTCCAGCAGGCGCTGGGCGTAGGCGAGTGCCTGGTCCGGCGGGAGGTCCAGCTCGTCGGGTATGCGCGGGATTCCGGGCGAACCCGGTGGTAGCGGGCGTCCCAGCCGGTCCCGGGGGCGGGCGTTGGCGGCGCGTCCCTGATCGTCGCGATCGCGTTCGGGCATACGGCCATCATCGCGCTGTGGGCCTGCGGAACCGGTGCGGGGCCCTTCCGCATCGGCTCCGAAGCCCTCCGGAGACTGCGTTAGAGGGATTGACATAGGATGAATGGGCGATCACATAATAATCACATTGGTCCATTCCGATCCATTACGGACATTTTCGAGCAAAGTCTTCCTTATAAGTCCGCAATTGCACAGCAATGCGGCATCTTAGCGGGATTGGCAAGAGCATTGGTCCAGTTGGCAAGAGATCGGCAAATCCCGGCTGAACCTGCTAGTCTTCCCGATGCGAGGCCGCTCACAAGGGGTTTGAGCCATCGCGTCAGATGTGTTCGCGGACAGTGCGAGTCCGATCCTGGCAAACCGGATATTTGCTCGCTATCTGCGCGTGCATCTCTGTATTCGGTGTTCTCCACCGGATACCAGCTAGTTCAGGAACTATGCAGGAATCGAATTATCGACGCAGCGAAGGAGTGCAGTGCCGTGAAGGTGGATATGACGGGTGCTGTGTGGCGGAAGAGTTCATACAGTGGCCCGGACGGGAACTGCGTGGAGGTGGCATTTCTCGGAGACGGCAACATAGCGGTCCGCGATACCAAGGACCGCGGTAACGGACCGGTACTGGCTTTCGCGCCCGGCGAATGGGCCGAGTTCCTGTCCGGAGTGTCGGCAGGAGATTTCCGCGGCGCCTGAGGTTGTTCCTATATCAGGCAGTACGGCCCCGGGCCCAGCGGCCCGGGGTCTTTGCCTGTCGCCGGTCCCGCGACGTTAGGGTCGGCCGGTGATCTCGCTGGCAGCCCCGGACGCCACCATGTACTGGCTGTCCCGGCGCACCCGCAACGACCAGTTCCTTCTCTACTGTTTCGCCGAATCCACCCACACGGATACCGAACTGTGTGCCGGCCTCCTGTCCCGTTGTGCCGCGATTCCCGGGTTGCGGGTGCGGTTACGCGACGATCCCACCGGCCTCGCCTATCCGAGGTGGATCCACGCCGATCCCGAGCACGCGCAGGTCCTGTTGCACCGGCTCGCCACACCGTCTTGGCCGGAACTCCTCACCGCTCTCGGTGAGCTGGTCGGCACCGGCGTCGACGCGACGGAATATCCCTGGCTGCTGCATATTTTCCGCGGTATCCGGGACAGTCCGGCGCCCGACCCGCAGGTGACCGTGGTCGTCGTGCAGATATCGCATGCGCTGGCCGACGGCCGTGGGGCCGCCGACATCGCCCGCGCTCTGTTCACCGGACCCGCGCGAGCGGGTACCGGCGCCGTCGGTGGCCGGCCCGCCGGTCCCGGGGCCGAACCCATGCCTCGTGCCGGTGACCACGCGCAGACACCACCCATCCGTCGGTCCGAGCGGGAGCGTGAGCCAGTGCAGTCCGCCGGCGGAGCGCGGCCGGTGGGTGAATGTCTCTCCTTCGGTGCGCGTGTTGCTTCCCTCCGGGCCGCCGCGGCGCTGCCGCTCGGAGTGGTGCGCACCGTCCGGCGCGGTACCGCCGCCGCGCAGGCCCGCAACGAACTCGCGGCGCTCACCGAAGCCGGCCTGGTACCGCCACCCGGCGACGGGTATCCGCCGGGGCCGCTCAACGGTCCCGCCGATCTCGTGGGGCATGCGGTGCGGATGCTGGTATGCCCGGCGGACGATTTCCGGATCCCCGGACTGAGCGTCACAGTGGTCGGGCTGACGGTCGTTTCGATCGCGCTCGAGCGCTACCTGCGGGAGCGCGGCGAGGAGGCCGGGCGGCTGGGCGCGCAGGTGCCTATGGCGTTGCCGCCGCGCCCCGGCGTCCGGAACAACTACCGCAGCCTCGGGGTGGACCTGGCGGCCGGCGAGCCCGAGCCGCGCAGCCGGGCGGTCCGGATCGCGGCGGAGCTGGCGGCGCGCCGGGAGCGGGCGCGGAATCCGCTGCTGGACGCACAGGATGCCGTCACCGCGGTGGTCCCGCCGCTGTTCCTGCGGCGCGACGTCCGCGACTATCCGATCGACAGCGTGCCCGGGCGGATCACCGGGCATACCGTGGTCTCCAGCGTGAACCGTGGTCCGGCGGATCTGGTGTTCGGCGGTGCACCCGTGCGGTTCACCGGTGGATTTCCCGCGCTCGGCTCGGTGATGCATCTCACGCACGGAATCCATGGCCTGGGGTCGACCGTCACGGTGTCGATCCATGCCGATCCCGGTGTCGTAGCGGTCGACAGCTATGCCGGTCTGGTGGCGGACGCGTTGCGTGAGCTGCCCGGCCTGCTCGCTTGAGGCTGCGTGCGGTGCGGCCCGCTGCCTACACGAGAGGCGAGGGAAAGTGTGGCGGCCGGCGCGACCGGGTGACCTGGGGCGGAATCGGCCGGGGGCCGCACATCGGTGAGTTCGCCGGCCCGGTGAGGTTCGCGCGCCGGATCGCGGGCTCGGACACGGCGTCGTCGCACCGCTGCTGCCCGTGGGCCGGGTGCACCGGCGCTCGGGTCGCTCAGCTCGGGTCGATGCCGATTTCTTCGCGGGTGGCGATGATGAGTTCACGTTCGGCGACCCGGACCTCGCCGAGCAGTTGCGTTTTGTGGTCGCGGGCCGCGCGGATCTCCTCCGGCGGGGCGTCCTGCAACTTCTTGCGTTGCAGGGTGAGGGCCGAGAGCAGCACGTCGGAGAGGGTGTCGGCGAGACGGCGCCACTGCTTGTAGTGCGGGTCCGAGCCGACCAGGCGCAGGACGTTGGCCCGATCGGAGCCGGCCTCCAGATCGTGGATCAGATCGCCGATGAGTTCGTCGGTCCAGTCCTCGTCGCGGCGCAGCGCCTGGCAGATACGGCTGGACATGCCCAGCGAATCGGCCACGGCCGCGACGACGGCGTCCCGGCGCCAATGCTCACCGGCCTGCACCAACGCCACGGCATGGGCGGATTCCACCTGGTGGTGGGCCGCGTCGAGGGAGAGCCGGGTAGTGTCTGCCTGCCGCTGGGCGCTGTCGTTCTGCTGCTGGGCCGCGACGGAGAGGGTGCGCTGAGCCCGCTCGTCGGCGGCGGCGATCGCATCCCGGTTCGTCCGATTGTTGACCAGTACGGCGATCACGGCCGCACCACCGAGCGCGAGCGAACCGAGCAGCGGCAGCCACGACTGCCACCAGGCCGGGGAACTCTGAACGATCTCGATCACCTGGGGATCCACGGCGCCCATCATGGCACCGTCGGCCCGGCCGGGCGCGACGGCCGTCACAATTGGGTGCTCAGCAAGGCTGGAGATCGGATATCTTGCGGGATAACGGTATTCATGCTATAGGCGCGGCTCATCCGCTGGTCCGGCCGAGTGGCGCTGAGCGGGCGTTTTCACGATGCGCGGGGTGGCAGGTATGCTGCTCGGCGGAGGATTCGCCTAGTGGCCTATGGCGCTCGCCTGGAACGCGGGTTGGGTTAACAGCCCTCGCGGGTTCGAATCCCGCATCCTCCGCAACCGACCCCGCCGGTGGGAACTCACCCCGGCGGGGTCTTTCTGTACACCGGGCGTGCGCGTTGGGCTCGTGCGCGGGGCCGGGGCGCACAGTTGCCGCGCCCCCCGGCGCGGGTGGTCTCCGCAAGCCGCTACACTGGCCCACGGATCCCGCGCGGCGCGCATCCTGTGAACTCCCCCAGGGCCGGAAGGCAGCAAGGGTCAACGGGCTCTGCCGGGTGCGCGGGGTCCCCTTAATCCGGACCGTGACATCGGTTACCTGAGCGGGGCGTCTGCCTCCACTTCCCCTCCCGGTTTCTTTCGCCGGACTGTTTCGGGCGCAGCCGGTCGCGGTCGCACCGCACTTCCCCGCCGGGCGGACTCATCGTGCTGCCGTATCCGAGCCGGGGTCCGCGCCCACCGAGAATCCCAACACCTCCCGGCCGTCTCGGCCCTACGGGTAACGTGGCCCGGGGCGGCCGTCACACCGGCCGCTCATAAGCGCATTCACCCCACCAGGTCGTTGGAAAGGCTGTCCAGGATGCCCCGGCAAACCCAGATCGGTTTGATGAGTCCCGAGGAACTCGCCGCCGAGCACGAACTCCAGTCCGCGAACTACGCGACACTGCAGGCCGCTGCGCTCGCTCTCGATCTGACCCGGGGTAAGCCTTCGCCGGAACAACTCGCCCTGTCCTCGGCGCTGCTCTCGCTGCCCGGCGACGGTGATTTCCGCGACGGCACCGGCACCGATTGCCGTAACTACGGTGGTCTGCACGGTCTTCCGGAGCTACGCGCCATCTTCGGCGAACTCCTCGGGATCGGCGTCGACAACCTGATCGCCGCCAACAACGCCAGCCTCGAACTGATGCACGACAGCATCGTCTACGCCACCCTGCACGGGCTACCCGATTCGCCGCGGCGGTGGGCCGACGAGCCGGTGGTGAAATTCCTGTGCCCGAGCCCGGGTTACGACCGGCATTTCGCGATCACCGAATCCCTGGGTTTCGAGATGATCCCGGTGCCGATGTTGCAGAACGGGCCGGACACCCGGATGATCGCCGAACTGCTCGCCGCGGACCCGCAGATCAAGGGTTTGTGGGCGGTGCCGAACTACTCGAACCCCACCGGTGTGGTGTTCTCCGAAGAGGTTGTCCGGGAACTCGTTTCGATGCCCGCGGCGGCGCCCGACTTCCGCTTGTTCTGGGACAACGCCTACGCCGTCCATCCGCTGACCGATACCGCGGCGCCGGTGCTCGATGTGCTCGCGCTCGCCGCGGCGGCCGGAAATCCGAACCGCCCCTTGGTCTTCGCCTCCACCTCGAAGATCACCTTCGCCGGTGCGGGCGTGAGCTTCTTCGGCGCCTCCACCGAGAACCTGAACTGGTATCTGGGCCATGCGTCGAAGAAGAGCATCGGGCCGGACAAGATCAACCAGTTGCGTCATCTGCGCTTCTTCAGCGACGCCGCCGGGGTGCGCGCGCATATGCAGAAGCATCGCGCCATCCTGGAACCCAAGTTCGCGTTGGTGCTGCGGATCCTCGAGGAGCGTCTGGGGTCGTCCAAGATCGCTTCCTGGACCGAGCCCAAAGGCGGCTACTTCGTCAGCCTCGATGTGCTCGAGGGCACCGCGTCGCGGGTCATCGAACTGGCGAAGAACGCCGGGATCGCCCTGACCGCCGCCGGTTCGGCCTTCCCGTACAAGAAGGATCCGGAGGACAAGAACATCCGGATCGCCCCCAGTTTCCCGGCGCTGCCGGAGCTGGAACAGGCCATGGACGGGTTGGCGACCTGCGTGCTCCTGGCGGCGACCGAGAAACTGCTGAAGTAGGACCGCCGGCCGGTCAGGCCGGTTTACGGGCGTATACCGCGAACATGGTCACCGAGAGGTGGATATCCCCGCTCGCGGCGCCCGCGGCCAGCTCGGCGAGCAGCCGCTCCCGGTCGCTCTCGGTGATCACCCGGCGCGCTACGGCCATCGCGGAAACCCGGCTGACCAGCGCCCCGGCCCCCACCGAACGGTCCTGAACCAGAGCATGCGACCCGGTGCTCTCGACCTCCAGGCCCGCGGCCGTGAGCAGCCCCTGCAATCGGCGGCCCGAATAGGGATTCGTGGTCGCCGAGATCAGGGTGTCGACGACCTCGCGGACGACCCGGGTATCGCCGGGGTGCACGATCGCCGAACCCCAGTCGGCATCCATCACCACCGTCCGGCCACCCGGGCGCAGGACGCGGGCGATCTCGCGGGCCGCGCGCGCCGGCGCGGTGAGGTGCTGGAACACCCGTTCGCACAGCACGGCGTCGAAGGTCTCCGGGCCGAACGGCACACCGTAGGCGTCACCGGAGTGGAAGGTCGCGGTGGAGTGGGCCTCGGCGGCACGTCGTTCGGCGGCGGCGAGCAGATTGGGGTCGGGTTCGACGCCGGCGGCCAGGCCGGTGGGTCCCACCGCCTCGGCGAAGGCGATGACCTCCGATCCGGTTCCGGAGCCGATATCGACGGCATGCTCACCCGGTTGCAGCGCGAGCGCCTCGTGCGCCCATTCCCGCAGCCGGGTGAGGCCGGGGATGGTGGCCTGTAGATCGCGGATATCGACCAGCTGGTCCTGGCCGGCGGAGTCGAAACGGTCGGGGCGTAACCCGAAACTGTCCATGGGTCCGTGTCCATCCAGTGTGGTGGGTGGGTAGATCGCCGTGTCTGGCATGGGGCGAGCCTAATATGTGCCCGGAGGCCGTGGGATCATCGCTGTAGTCCCGAGCATGTGCGTCAGAAGGCGGTGGCGCAGCGTCACCGCGCAGGGCCCCGCTCATGCTCCCTAGGCGCGGTGAGGAGAAGGCAATGGCCGAATTGTGTCTGGCGCAGGACCCCGAGGCAGACCGGTTGCTATCGCAGAACCCGCTGGCGCTGGTGATCGGGATGCTCCTGGACCAGCAGTATCCGCTCGAACACGCCTTCCGCGGTCCGAAGAAGATCGCCGACCGGATGGGCGGGCTCGATATCCACGCGATCGCCACGGCCGACCAGGCCGAATTCGAGGAGATGGCCGCGACACCACCCGCCATCCACCGCTACGGCCGGTCCATGGCGCGGCGGATCCAGGATCTGGCGCGCTTTGTGATCGAACATTACGACGGTGACGTGACGGCGATCTGGACCGCCGGGGACCCGGACGGCAAAGAGGTGCTGAAACGGTTGAAAGCACTTCCCGGGTACGGCGATCAGAAGGCCCGGATCTTCCTCGCACTCCTGGGCAAACAGCTCGATATCCGCCCGCCCGGCTGGGAGGCGGCGGCCGGTGACTATGCCGAGCCGGGGTCACGGCGTTCGGCGGCCGATATCGTCGACAACGAGACCTTGCTCGAAGTCCGCGCGTTCAAGAAGCAGCTGAAGGCGGCTGCGAAACAGAAGTGAGACCGGTCAGCGCAGGCGCGCCAGCCGGGTGAGTTCGGTGGCCAGGCCGGAATCGCCGATCGGGGTGAGCGACAGGTCGGCGCCCGCGGCGAGCAGATAGCGCCCGTCGCCGGTGAAATCGAGCCAGGTGCGGTGGATCGGTGGCGGCGACATCGGGTTTTCCGGGGCGACGGCGATGGTGACGAAGCCCCGGGCGTCGATCGGCCGATGGAGTGCCGCTCGTAGCCGCCGGGCCCCGATCGCGGCGGTGCCCTCCGGGCCGAGGCCGGGCTCGGGACAGAGCACCGCCGAGCGTGGCTCTCGCATCGCGGGCAGCTTGCCCGCCCGCGCCGGGCCGAGCGTGCTGACCACATGTTTGCCGACGGTGCGCGCGTGGCAGGCGATCACCGTGATCTCCCCGGCCCGGGCCCGTACCAGCGCACCCCAGTTACCGAATCCGACGGCGACTGCCAGCACAGGCTCCCCGCGGCGTTCCAGACCGTCGAACTCGTCGCCGAAAACGGTGATCCGGGTGACGTCGGTGCGGGCCAGGAAGCGCAGGGTGCCGGTGAGATCGGGGTCGCCGTTGGGTGGGAACCGCCGGTCGAGTCCGAGCGCCGACCGTTCCCGCTCGGTGGCGGCGGTCCCCCGCGGGGCGAGATCGATGGGGTGGGGGCGCCGGTCGAGTCCTGTTTCGGTCTGCCAGAGGTGACTGAACTCGTCCGGCGTGAACACCCATTCCATCAGTGGCTCCCGCCACCCGGATCGGCACGTTCGGTTCGTTCGGCCTCGGTGTACTCGCCGAGAACCGGCGGGACCATCGGCTCGGTCGCCGTCAGATCCTCGTTCGGAGCGTGCAGGTAATCGGGGCTCGAGCGCTCGTCGCCGGCCGTGCGGGCCGGCGCAGCGGTGCCGGTGGGCAGCGGCACCCCGGCGGGAACCAGCCGCGCCGGCCGTCCGGCCGGGTGCTCGTGTTCACCCGCCCGGGAACCTGGACTTTCCGTAGCGGTCCCCGCCGGCCCGAGCGGTTCGCGGCCCGTCGGGCCGCCGGGGCGGGTGGTGCCGGGTGCGCCGGGGTCCGAACCGTTGAACTCCGGCCCGGCGGGACCGGCGCCGGTGAGGGTAGAAGGGCCTGGAACGGCCGGTGCCGCGATATCCGGACCGACTGCGGGCAGCGACGGTCCCGGGCGGTTTCCGGTCGCGGTAGGAGCCGGTGGCTGACCGGAGCCCACCGGAGGGTCGGCCGGGCTGCCGTGCGCCGGGGCGGGCAGGGGCCCGGCCGGAGCGCTGGGCGGTGCGGTGGGCACCGGTTGGGTTGTGAGTGGGTTTACCGGGCCTGGGTTTGCCGGGCCTGTGCCGGTCGGAATCGGTGTGGTCGGTGGTGTGGCAGGTATCGGTTGGGCCGGGGCAGGGTTCGCCGGGCCTGCGCTGGTTGGGATCGGCGTGGCGGGTGCCGGCTGGGCCGGGGTTGCCGGGCCTGTGCCGGTTGAGATCGGTGCGATGGGTGTTGCGGCGGGGATCGGTTGGGCCGTGGCCGGGTTCGCCGGGCCAGTGCCCGTCAAGATCGGTGTGGCGGAGATCGGTGGGGCCGCGAGTGGGGTTGCCGGGCCTGTGCCGGTCGGCACCGGAGCGGTAGGCGGTGGTACGGGAAGTGGTTGGGCGGTGGGCGGGTTTATCGGGCCTGTGCCCGGGGGGATCGGCGCCGGTGGCGGGGTGGTCGACGGACCCGCGGGTGGACGTGGTGTGTGGTCGGCGCTGCCGGGCGACGCGGGCGGTGTTGTACCGGGTGTGGCCGGGGTGGATCGGCCCGCGGGATCCGTTCCGGCGGGCGGGGTGTCGGGCGGGGGAGCCGTGCCGGCGGGGGTTGTGCCTGCCGGTAGTTCCGCGGACGGTGGGGGCGTGGATCCCGGCGCGTCCACATGGGGTGCGGAATCTGCCGGGGCTCCCCCCGGATTCACGGGTGGCCGGGCCGGCGATGCGGATGCATCTGCTGGGCCTGCGGGGCGTCCGGCCGGGTCCGCGGGTGCTTCGGCCGGGTCTGCGGGTGTTCCGGCCGGGTCTGCGGGTGCCACGGCTGGGGCTGTGGGTGCTTCGGTCGGAACCGTGGGTGGTTGCGCCGGGGCGGGGACCGAGGAGAGGCCGGTCGATATGGGTACCGATCCAGGCAGGTCCGGACGGGAGCCGGTCGGTGATGGCGGGTTCGTACCGGCTCCTCCCGGTGCCGAGGCGGTATTCGTATCGCCGGTCTCGGGGGCGGTGGTTCCTGCCGGGGCGGTGGAATTCGTTTCGCTGGCCGGTCCCGGTCCCGGTCCCGGTCCTGTTCCCGGTCCGGGATCGGTGCTCGGTGTCCTGAGGAAGGCCGGCGTGCCGGTGAGGCCCGATACCGGGGTGGTGTCCGGCGTCGCTAGGGCGGTGGGGAACCGGGGGACGTTGTCGCCGCTCGCCGGGATCGTCGGGTTGTAGGTGTAGGTCATGGTGTCCTGCGCGGTGGCCGTTGCCGCCGCCGCGGCGGTGTTGTAGGCGGTGCGGCGGGGGCCGCCGGTCGCCGCCTCGACCGCGGGGTCCGGATCCGGCCGGTAAGGCTCCGGTGGCGGTGGTAGCGCCGCCCGGACAGCTTCGGCGGCATCGGCATTCGCCGCCATGAGCTGATGCAGCGCCCGGCAGACCGCGACGGTATCGTCACCGGCCCGGATCAGGCCGGCCGCAGCCGTGTGCGCGGCGGACGCCGCGAGACCGGACCATTCGCCGGAGAGCCGGCCGAGCTCGCGGGCGTGTTCGTCGAACGCCGATTCCACGGAGTCCGCGGCCGCGCCCCACGCATCGGCCACGCGGCGCAGTTCGGCCGGTGCCAGCGGCTCGTGGGCCAGATCCCAGATCTGTTGATGAGTGTAGGAATCGAAAACCTCGCGATCGGGCACGTAGGCCGGATCGGTGCCGGCGCTCGGTGCGCCGGCCTGCCCCTGGTGTGTCACGGTCTGCCCCCTTGTTCGCGCGGTCCGTGCCCACCGGGTGGATGCCGGACCGGGTGATGTCAATACTGCTGTGCCCCTGCGTAATTGGCTATGATGCCGTAATCGGGCCGGTATCCGCCAGCGCCGCGGCCAGAGCAGCTGCGTTGGCTGCGTCGGCCTCTTCGAACAATGCGGCGGCTGCCAGATAGGCCGCCTTGTGGCGGAGCGCCGCTTGCTCGAAGGCGGTGAGCACGTCGAGTAGTTCCCGCCCTTTCGCGCTGAAACCGGCGGTCAGTGCCCGGCCCGAAGGTAGTTCCGGGAAACCGGCTACCTGCGTGAGCTCGGCGGCGCCGTTACGTGCCGCCTGTAGCCGCTCCACCAGCCGGTCGCAGGAAGCGGCCAGTTCCCGCGCGACCTCTTCGGACATCCGGAACTCGCCGGCGCGAGCCGCGTCGTGCAGCCGAATCCCGGCCTGCCGGCCCAGATCTGGGATGGACATCGTTCTCCCCCTTCGTCACTCCCCACCTCGAGACCGGAGCATAGCAGCGGAAAAGGTCCCGGACCAGGGTCGATAGTTCCGTACGGCCACGACATCGATCGCCACCGTGGGCGGGAGGTCTCCGGAAAACCATCCCCTCGGCACGTTCGTCGGACTGCCCGAGGGAGCTGTCCCGGGGTTGTCGCATGGCCTCCGCGAGCGCGCGGGGATATTCCCCGTTCGGTGACGGAGAATATTTTCCGTGAATTCCCGGAGAATATTTATCGCGGCGCAGTGGGCAATATTTCCCGGACTTTCCCGGGGAATGTCGATGTCGGTGAATTCACGCTCGCGCGCGGTGCCGGAAATCGGCCGGACGGGACGCATCTGTAGAACGTCGAGGTGAACCGGCCGGGCCCTGTCCGGTGGACCATACCGGGCGGACGGTTCCGGACGCGCCGGAAAACCGCGCACTACCTGGTGAAACGCCCGGATCCGGGATACGTCGGTAAGGAACCCCTTGGTACGGCGCGGCAAGGGATGTTAATTTATTTGTTATGTCTACCAGCGGCACCAAACCGAAGCCGGTCACTTATGTGACCGCCGCGCTCGGTCTCCGGTTGCCGCTCACTCGCGAGTTGTGTTGCTCCCGCCGCCGCGGTTGAGCGATCTCGAACCACTCGCCGCCTCGTTGTAGTTCATATAGGCATATCCGGCGTGAGCCGGAATTCATCGAGGAAATCATATGGCTGTCCGTACCGCCGAACGTATCTCGTCGCAGGCCCCCGCTGTCCGCACCCGCGTCGCCCGTCCCGTCGTTCCCCCGGACCTGCGGGTCTCCGATAATCCGGCCGCGGCCGTGCTGCGCTCGGCCACCACCGGCCCGGTTTTCCGCGATAAGACCGCCCGCGCCACCGGCTTGAGTATCGCCACCGTCAATCGCCAGGTCTCCGCACTGCTCACAGCCGGTTTGCTGCGCGAGCGCGCAGACCTCACCGCCTCGGGCGCGGTCGGCCGGCCCCGGGTGCCGTTCGAGGTGGATATCGACACCTTCGGCACCCTCGGAGTCCATATCGGTGCCGCGGCCACCAGAATCGTGCTGGCCGATCTACGGGGCCGGATCCTGGGTGGCCTCACCATCGCGACACCGCAAACGGGGCAGGAATTCGCTGTCAAAACCGTCGCGCACAGTGCGAAATCCTTCCTCCAGCGGTGGTATCGGCGGACGCCACTGTGGGTCGGCGTGGCCATCGGCGGCCGGGTCGATCCGAGTACCGGTGTGGTCGACCATCCGAAACTGGGCTGGCAGGCGGCACCGGTGGGTGCGGTGTTCAGCGAGGTGCTGGGGTTGCCGATCACGGTCGCTCCGCACGTCGAGGCGATGGCCGCCGCGGAACTGCTGCTGCCCGGGGTACACGGCGATCCGGCCGACGCCCCCGACCCGGCGGCCGCACTGCACGGCAGCAGCCTCTACTTCTACGTCCGCGAAACCGCCGGTATCTCGGTGACCCTGGACGGCCGGGTACACACCCCGAGCAACGGCCCCGGCTCGATCGCCCACCTCCCGACCGGTTCCGACGTCGAATGCGAATGCGGCCGGCGCGGGTGCCTGGAAGCCACGGTCGGTGACCGTGGACTCCACGCGCGGGCGGTCGGACACGGAATCATTCCCGCGCACAACGGCAAAGCCAGTTCGAACATCGGCGACCTCTACCGCGCCGCCGCCAACGGTTCGGAACCGGCCCGCGAACTGCTCGCGGACCGGGCCACTGTGCTCGGCCGCACAGTGGCCCTGGTGCGGGATATGCTCAACCCCGACCGCGTGGTACTCGGCGGCCAGGCCTTCACGACCTACCGCCCCGGCCTGGCGCATGTCGCCCGCTCGTTCAACGAGGCAACGGTACTGCCCCCCACCGATATCCGGGTCACCGGCTACGCATCGAAGGTGCAGGAGTTCGCCGCCGTCGTGAGCTCCCTCAGCGCCCTCTACGCCGACCCCCTCGCCGCCCTCCGCCGCCTCCAGGCAGTGTAGTTTTTGGGGGGCGCGGGGGGGGGGGCGGCGCGGGCGGGGGGGGGCGGGGCGCCGGGCGCCCGGCGCCCCCCCCCCCCCCCGGGGCCACCTGGGGGCCCAAACCCCGCGCCGCGGTTGGGGCCCCCTAAGACACGACTCAGTTCAGGGGCGCCGACTTCCACCAGGTGACCATCTCGGGGATGGTGCCGACGATGCCGTCGGTGTACATCAGGTACTGCGCGCGTTCCGGATGGTTGGTGAACACCGTGACCATCTTCGGGCCGTCGCTGTCCCATTTGTAGTTGGTGTAGGTGCGGCTGCCGTTGGTGTCGCTGGATTTCTCGGCCGTGGCCGGCAGGCCCTTGACCACCGAGTCGACCTCGTCGGCGGAATCGTAGACATAGATGCGGTAGAACGGGTCGTCGTTGTCGCCGCCGCCGTAGCAACGCCACTGCCAGGCCCATTTGCCGAAGTCGGGTTCGCCGTCGTCGGGGCTGGGGGTGTAGCCGTCATCGGTTTCCCAGCATTTCGCGCCGTTGTAACCGATTTCCTCTTCCTTGGTGGCGGGCACCAGCTGCGGGAATTCCTTGCTGATGGAATCCGCGGTGGCCGGCACCGGCGCGACCGTGGTCTGGGTCGAGGTGCCGGCGGCCTCGTTGTCACCGCCCTCGCCGCCACCGCTGGTGGCCAGGGCCACGACACCGACGACCACACCGATCAGCACCACGAGCCCGATACAGATCGCGGCGATCAGGCCGGTATTCGATTTCCGGGGCGGTGGCCCGCCATGGGCGACCTGCGGCATCGGTTGCGGATAGCTGGTGGGCCCGGTGTAGCCGCCCGGACCGCCCCCGTACGGCTGGCCGACCGGTGTCGGATAGCCGGGGCCGCTCCCGTAGGGCTGCTGATGCATATCGCTGTTCGGCCGACCGCCCAGCTCGGCGGGCTGCTGCTGGTAACCGCTCGGGTAGGACGGCTGGCCCTGCTGCACACCGCTGGCGTACGGCTGCCCCTGCTGGATCCCGCTCGCGTACGGCTGCCCCTGCTGGACACCGCTGGCATACGGCTGTGCCTGCGTACCGGCAGCGTATGGCTGCGGCGCCGCGGTACTGGGATAGGGGTTCGCGCCGCTGCTGTACGGCGCGTTCGGCTGGTAGGGCGAGGCCACCGCGGTCGGCGGTAGCGACGGCGGGATACCGGGCGAACCGGGCGAGGTCAGCGCCAGCTTCGCCGCCTCGGCGAATTCGCTGCACGAGGTGAAGCGGTCGTCGGGGCGTTTGGCCATCGCCTTGGCCAGCACCGAGTCCAGGGCGGGCGGCAGTTCCGGCCGGGCCGCGTGCAGCGACGGCGGCGGCGATTGCAGATGTCCTTGGATCACGCCGGCCGGATTGGTGGCGGTGAACGGACCGTTCCCGGTGAGCAGCCAGTACAGCGAACAGGCCAGCGAGTACTGGTCCGAGCGGTGGTCCAGATCGGCGCCGGTGAGCTGTTCGGGTGAGGCATAGGCCAGGGTGGCGGTGAACGTACCGGTCTGTGTGAGATGCCCGGTGTCGTCGCGCAACCGGGCGATACCGAAGTCGGTGAGGTAGACCCGCTCACCGCGGCCGCCGGTCGAGCGGGCCAGCAGGATATTGGCGGGTTTGACATCGCGGTGCATCACGCCCATACCGTGCGCGTAGTCCAGCGCGGACGCGGTTTCGGCGATGATCTGCACGGCCCGTTCGGGGGGCAGTTTCTGCGGATCGACCGAGGCGGCGTCGATACCGTCGATGTACTGCATGGAGATCCACAGCTGCTCGTCCTCGAGCCCGCGGTCGTACACCGTGACGATATTGGGATGGTCCAGGCGGGCGACCAGATCGGCCTCCCGTTCGAATCTGGCGCGCACCTCCTTATCGAAGAACATCTCCCGATTCAGCAGTTTCAGCGCCGTCATCCGCGGCAGCCGCGGATGTTTCGCCAGATAGACCGAGCCCATCCCACCGCGGCCGAGTTGCCGGTCGATGACATAGCCGGCGAAAACATCGCCGTTGGCCAGCATGTCCGCTCCAATTCCCGCCGCGCCGCCGGGACCCACCGGCAACACGTGCGTAGACGAAAAGCGTGACCGGACCGCATCGGTTCGGTCACGCGAAATCATCGAAACCATAGCAGGAGCCGATACTTCACCGGCGGCTCTCATCTCCCGGCTCACCAGCCCGCGACCCGCCACCCCGCCGGGCAGGCCCGGGCCACGCCCTACGCCCGGGCATCGGGTTCGGCCGAGCCCTGCTCCCCCGCCGTCCGCCACCCCGGCAGTACCTGGCAGCGGCGCGTTCCGGATCTACTACTTCAGGGTGTACCGCCTGGTTGCGGTGGTGCGCCGCCCAGATCGGGCGGTGCCGAGCCGCGTGGCTCCGGTACCGGCGGACCGCCACCCGGGCGGCGGCGAAAACTGGGCAGATCGATAACCGCGGGTTCGGCCGGCTCCGGCCGGGGCGGATCCGGCCGCGGCAGACCGCCCGGGACGGACCGCCGCGCACCGGGGCCGGGCGGCCGGAATTCGGTCGAGGCGGGCGGCGGCTCCCCCGCGTCGGCCGGCGGTCGATTACCCGCGGCGTGCCGCGGTCCCGGAGCGGCGGGGCGCCGGTACTCACTGGATCCGTGCGGTGGCACCGGTGGCGGTCGCCGGTATTCGCGCGAACCGTACCGCGGCGGTACGGCACCGGCCTGCCGGTATTCGGTGGACCGGTACGGCGGCCCGCCGGGCACGCCGGCCTGCCCGAATTCGCCGGAACCGTACGCCGGAGCCCCCGGTCCGGGCATACGCGGCCCTGGGCGCAGCCGCACCCCGGGCCCCGGCGCGTGCCCACCGCGCGCCGGGGGGCGCAGTGCGTGCCGCGCGGCGGCGGCGAACTCGGTACAGCTGAGGAAGCGGTCGGCCGGACTCTTGGCCAGCGCGCGCGCCAGTACGTCGTCGAGCGCGGGCGGCAACCCGGGCCGGATCCGGCTCAACCGCGGGATCGGCGCGCGGAGATGGGCCTGGATGAGTTCGGCCGGATTGGAACCCGGATACGGACCCGATCCGGTGAGCAGCCAGAACAGCGTGCAGGCCAGCGAGTACTGATCGCCGCGGTGGTCCAGTTTCGCACCGGTCAGTTGTTCGGGCGCCGCGTAGGCGAGAGTGGCGGTGATGGTATCGGCCGCGGCGATGGTGGTCTCGGCGTCCCGTACCCCCGCGATCCCGAAATCGGTGAGCAACACCCGTTCCGGCTGGCCGATGGGCGGTTTCGCGAGCAGGATATTGCCCGGTTTCACATCCCGGTGCAGCACCCCGTTGGCGTGCGCGAAGTCCAGCGCGACACCGGTATCGGCGATGATCTGTACCGCCCGGCGCGGGTCGAGTACGTGCAGGTCCACCAGTGAGGCGTCCGATCCCGGGACGTACTGCATGGAGATCCAGAGCTGTTTGCCCTCGGCGCCGCGGTCGTAGACGGTGACGATATTGGGGTGTTCGAGCCGGCCGGCGAGTTCGGATTCGCGTTCGAAACGCAGCCGGATCTCCCTGTCGGAGTACAGGTCCGGGTTGAGCAGTTTGAGTGCCACCAGCCGGGGCAGCCGGGGATGTCTGGCGAGGAAGACCATGCCCATTCCCCCGACACCCAGCCGCCGTCGGATGGCATAGCCCGCGAAGTCCTCACCAGGCTGGAGCATCGCCGAATTCCCCCTCGTCGGGTCGTGCACGATTCTACCGGTGTATCTTCCCGCACCGCCCGCGCGCAACACGAGGGCCCGGTGTCGGAAGCGGCCGATAGTCTGACCGTATGCGCATTGGAGCACACGTCCGGATGGACAGCGACCCGATCGGGTACGGCGAGCAACTCGGCGCCGATGTCGTACAACTGTTCGTGGTGGATCCGCAGAGCTGGGACAAACCCGAGCCCCACCCCGCCACCGAACAGATCCTCGCCAGCCCGATCGATGTGGTGGTGCATTCCTCGTATCAGATCAATGTGGCCAGTACCAACAACCGGCTGCGGATGCCGTCCCGCAACGCGGTGGCCCTGCAGGCGCAGGCGGCCGCCGATCTCGGCGCGTTCGGGCTGGTCGTGCACGGCGGCCATGTCCGGTCCGACGAGGAGATGGCGGCCGGCTTCGTCAACTGGCGCAAACTGTTCGAACGCCAGCAGGACAAGGGCGGTTTCGCGGTGCCGATCCTGATCGAGAACACCGCCGGCGGAAATCATGCGATGGCCCGGCATTTCGATACCATCGCCCGGCTGTGGGACGCGGTCGGCGAGTTCGGCGCGGGTTTCTGCCTGGACACCTGCCACGCCTGGGCCGGCGGCGAAGACCTGGTGGGCGTGGTGGAACGGATCCGCGCGATCACCGGCCGCATCGATCTGGTGCACCTGAACTCCTCCCGCGATGCGTTCGATTCCGGTGCGGACCGGCACGCCAATTTCGCCACCGGCACCATCGACCCCGAACTGCTCGCGGAGGTGTGCCGCACCGCCGACGCCCCGGTGGTCCTGGAGACCCCTGCCGAGGGTATGGCCGAGGATCTCGCGTATCTCCGCGAACATCTCGGCTAGACGTGTCCGCGGGCCGATCCGGCGGTGAAATCACGATCCCGAGGCGGCCCGCCGCATAACGGGTGCGCGACGCCGCGGCCACGACTGTCCGCAGATCAGTCCGCGGCCCGGCCTCCTGTGCGGGGCACAGGCGATCTCGCCGACACGGCGCCGTGTTAGCACGGCTGCGCGGACACGGCGCCGCTGACGCTCGGTACCCGCCACGCCATGGCCCTCGCCGACCGGCGCAGCAGCGCGCGCCGACCTGTGTTGCCGGCGCCGGTCCGGAGCGCGTTGCGCTCAGCGCGACCGCAAACCTTTTCGGCGGACGGAGCCGATGGTGTGCTCGGGAGGCGTTATCAACCGCTGCGATCCGTGAGGTACCCATGACTTCCGAAAACACTTCTCCCACCGCACTCCCTGTCGTGGTCAAGCTGGGGGCCGAGATCGGTGCCCGGATCGACGGCGTCCGGCTGGCCGGCGATCTCGGCCCCGCCGCCGTGGAGGTGATCCGTAAGGCGCTGGTGCAGCACAAGGTGATCTTCTTCCGGGGCCAGCACCACCTGACCGAGGACGGGCAGTACGAGTTCGCCGAACTGCTGGGCAGTCCCACCACCCCGCATCCCACGGTGACCTCGCACGGTGAGAAGACCCTCGCCATCGATTCCGAATACGGCGCCGCCAACAGCTGGCATACCGATGTGACGTTCGTGGACCGGATTCCGAAGGCCTCGATCCTGCGCGCGGTGACCCTCCCGCCGTACGGGGGCTCCACCACCTGGGCCTCCACGGTCGCCGCCTATAACGCGCTGCCCGAACCGCTGCGGGAGCTGGCCGAGAGCCTGCGCGCGGTGCACACGAATGTCTACGACTACGCGGCCCGCCACGGTCAGCAGCCGGACGCGAAGGCCCGCGAGCACCGCGCCGAGTTCGAATCGTCGCTGTACGAAACCGAGCACCCGGTGGTGCGGGTGCACCCGGAGAGTGGCGAGCGGGCCCTGTTGCTCGGCCATTTCGTGAAGAATTTCGCGGGTTTCTCCACGAACGAATCGCAGACCCTGTTCCGTCTTTTCCAGGACCGGGTCACCCGGCTGGAGAACACGGTGCGCTGGAACTGGCAACTCGGTGACGTGGCCATCTGGGACAACCGGGCCACCCAGCACTACGCGATCAACGATTACGACAACCAGCCCCGTCGCCTCACCCGTATCACCCTCGCCGGTGATATCCCGGTCGGCGTGGACGGCCGGCCCAGCACCGTACTCACCGGGGACGCGACGCACTATTCGGTGGTCGAGGAGCCCCAGCGGCTGGCCTCCTGAACCCACCGCCTCGCCGGGCTCGCACCGGGCCGGGTAAGACCGCCGCGGCCATCGCGGAGCCGGCCCGGGGGGGGGCAGCCTGGTGTCGTTTCCCGCGCGGCTGGCCACCGTATTGCCGCCGGACACCGCGACGGTTACCAACGCCGTCGCGGTTTGGCCCGGCCCCGGTAACGGGTTAGGGGGGGGCACCACCGCGAGGCCGAGCGGTATATCGAGCCCTCCTCGGTATACCGCCCGCCCCCTTGGCATCGGCTGCCCGCCCTGCCCCGGAG
>NZ_JARWPM010000120.1 GCF_029869215.1 Nocardia carnea | reverse complement strand
CTGACGAATCAGGCCCCGCGGATGTTCGCAACTCCCGCGGTGGTCGCCCTTACCCGGGCGAGACCCGCGGTGAACAGCCAGTACGCGGCGGCGGTGGTGGCCAGGGCCGGCCAGGCGATCAAGGCGGGGGTGGCGTTTGGGCCGGGTTCGGGGGGGTGCGTCCCCCGCGGGCGGGGGGCGCGTTAGCGCCGGCGCCTCTTGATCCTGTATGGCGAAATTCGGCAACGCCGTGACTCTCGGGCTGACTGATTGCGCGCGAACGACGTGGTAGCTGTCGGTGGTTGCGTCTAAGGTGCGTCGTCAACGGTTGAGCTGTTCTGGCGCAGTGCGTTTGGATCGAGGAGGGTGCGTTGCCTGCATGGGCTTTCAAGTCGGTCGGTGAGGACCGGGAGTGGTACAGCAACGAGGGGTACCCGGACATCGCCGGCGTCCAGTACGTCTACACCAACACGGTCGGCAACTGCCTGCGGGTCAAAGAAGGTGACACCGTGGTGGTCCATGATCGCGAGTTCGTGCACGGGGTGTCGCGCGTTGGCTCGATCACGGTCAAGCACGATGTGGAAGTCACGATTCGTCGATGCCCCGAGTGTGATCAGGCGAAGGTCGAACAGCGCAAGCGCGCCAGGCCCGAGTTTCGGTGTAGTGGCTGCAAGGCGGAGTTCCCCAAGCCGAAAGAAGTCGAGGAGACCCGCACCTACTACACCGCGAATATCGCCGCGGACTGGCGGTCCCTCGACGGGGCGCTCACCACTGAGAAGCTGATGGAGCTCCGCGCCAACAATGACCGACAGAGCTCGATACGGCCTCTGGACCCGACAGGGCTCGAGGAACTGCTCAACCGGATCGGCCTCATTACTCCGGTTACCGGGACGGCACCGCCGGCAAGGGCACCCCGCGGAGCTCGGACTGCCAAGCCGATCAGACGAGTAGCGGAGGTCCCGGGCGGTTTGCGAGATGCGCGCGTCCCGGTCCGGACCGGCCAGAGTAAGTTCCGGGCTCAGCTCGTAGAACGCGATGGGCTTCGCTGCGCGATCATGGGCGAGTGTCCGGCGGTGGTGTTGGAAGCGGCCCACCTGAGGAAGTACGCCGACAACCGGACGCACGTGATCAAGGAGGGGATCCTCCTGCGCCGGGATATCCACTCCCTGTTCGACAGTGGACAGATAGCAATCGACCCCTCGACGAAGAGGGTCGTAATCTCCCCGGAGCTCGACGGCTACGCCGAATACCAGATACTTGCCGGCCGGCGGGTGAAACTACATGAGGTCTGCGAACTCGCGCTTGCGGACCACTTCAAGTCGGCCACGGCCGGTTGGGGTACCGATGGGGTGTCGTTTAGCTCTGCGCTCGACGAGGCTGGCTGATCCGACCGGTCGTGGGGCTAATCCCCACACGTATTTGGTCGGGGTCTGTGGCTGTCTTGGTGCTAGAGTTGGGTGGATAGCCACCTAGGGGAAGGATCGGCGCCATGTCGAGTGCAACGCACCAATCGCGCCTCAGTGACGTGCTCAAGGCGTACATGCGGGCACATGGGTTGACGCGACACGAGGAGATGGCTCGTGTTCTTGGGGTTGACCGGACCCTAGTTTCCAAGTACCTCAGTGGCGCCAGAGTCTGCCGCGATGTAGACCAGCTCCGACAATTCGCCGAGGCAATGGATCTTCCTCCTGAGACGTTCGGGTTGATGAGCCCTCCCGATCTTGCGCAGGCGGAGAGGGACGACGCGGTGACGGAGTGGCGGTTGGTTCGTCAAACGCTCAATCGGAACCGACACGCACTGACGGCTGCCGCCGCTCGTCTGTACTGGGACGTGGTTCCGATTGAAGGGACGACGTGCATCACCCGGCCTGAATGGTTGGCGCCGCAGCCTATTGATCTCAGCTCGATCATGCTGGATTTCGACGAGGCAGCCGCTCCGCCCGAACTCGACGGGAGCGAGGTGGAGTCGGAGCCCTACCGGCCGGTGCGGTCCAACGGCGAACGATTCGGACGGTACAGCCAGGCAATTCGGGCCATCGCACAGCCGGCCCTATTTGAGAACCGGACATCGTATCGGCTGCTCAACGCGTCCTTTGATGGTGAAACGGCGCGTATGTCATTCGGCCTGACCACCTATTTCGACATGGTGGACGTATGCGAGGTCGTCGCGCACGAGACGGCAGCTGCCTGGGTGGCGAAGCGAAGAGAACGGATTGACCTCCAGGAGCTACCTTTCCGGCGGCGGATCGGTGATCTGTTCGACCCCGGGCGTAGGCCGATCCTGCCGAGCATCAATACGCTGACGATTCGACGGGCTCCGGAGGGGGACACGTTCTTTCTGCATCGCCGCGGGTCGTCAATGGTGACTCTCGCTGCTGGTCTTACTCACATCATTCCGGCGGGGGTGTTCCAGCCGGCCGCGATCGGGCAGGGAAACGTAGCGCGCGATTTCGATCTCTGGCGCAACATGCTGCGTGAATTTTCGGAAGAGTTCCTCGACGCGCCGGAGC
This sequence comes from Nocardia carnea, assembly GCF_029869215.1. Lineage (GTDB taxonomy): Bacteria > Actinomycetota > Actinomycetes > Mycobacteriales > Mycobacteriaceae > Nocardia > Nocardia carnea_B. Next base: position 9,894 of record NZ_JARWPM010000120.1, on the reverse strand, counting down.
ACGATGGGAGCAGTGGGACTCCGGTTGATTACGACGCAGAACCCTTCCGCACTCTTACTCAGGGGCGGGAAGCCGGCAAAGTGAAAGCTTGGTGCTTCGGTCTTGGTCTTGATCCTCTCGCGCCGGCGGGTGAGATTCTGACGGCGGTCGTAATGGACTCTGATGTCTTCGATGCCGCATTTCCGCGCCTGGCTCCGCGCAATGCGGAGGGTGAGCTCTATCCATCCGAGGCGGGGACAGTTGGCATCGGATGGACCGACGTGAACGTGCGACAGGCGCTCTATCGTGAGCCGCTGGCCGCCGCCGCCGCTGCCTGCATAGCCCTGACCTGGCGGCACCGTGAGCTTTTGTTGCAGTGATGACATGATGGCCACGTGCGAGTATTGGTGACTGGTGCGAACGGCTACGTCGGTCGCGCTGTGGTGGCGTCCCTGGCTGGTCATGGCCATACGCCGGTCGCTATGGTCCGTAGTCCGAGGGCAGACATCAGCGGAGCCGCCGAGGTTCGGGTCGCAGACTTGCTAGATCATCAATCATTGCGCCGCGCGGTCGCGGATGTGGACGCCGTCTGTCACCTCGCCGGGCTGACTAGAGCGCGCGAGTCGCTAGAAAGTCCCCTCCGCTACTTCCGAGTCAACACGTCGGGAACGGTCGAGCTACTCGACGCAATGGCCCGAGAAGATGTTCAGCGGCTAGTTTTCGCCTCCACGGGTTCGATATACGGCACACCCGACCGGCAGCCAATGACCGAGGACCTTCCGGCCGCCCCGCCCCATCCGTACGCGAGCAGCAAGCTTGCGGCAGAGTTCGCGATCGAAGCGCAGTGTGGACGGGGCGACCTCTCTGCGGTCATCATTCGAATGCTCAATGTGGCCGGCGGGGCAGACCCGGATCCGACACGTCTGGTGCCTCGTGCCCTGCGCGCCGCAACTGGTGAATCCGTATTGGGCGTGAACGGTGATGGCTCGGCGGTCCGTGACTACGTGCATATCGCGGACGCCGCGGACGCTTTCGTTGCTGGAATCAAACATCTACCGCCTCAGGGGCGGGCCATCACCTACAACATCGGTAGCGGTGCGGGGAGCAGCGTACGGGACGTTATTGCCGCGGTTGAACGTGTCACCGGCGAGCATGTCTTAGTGGATCACCGTCCGCCCGCCCCGGAGCCGGCCGTTTTGATCAGCGACCCGTCGAAGGCCATCGCGGAGCTTGGCTGGGCGCCGCGTCGTTCGAGCATCGACGCGATTGTCCGCGATGCTTCGACCGCGAACTTCACAAGCCGCTGACAATCATCCTTCTGGTGGAGTTCCCCTAACTGGCCTAACGGCTTTCGAAGCCGGGGGACGCGCCGGCAGCGAATCGGTGTCGCCTGCCAGCCAGCGCAAAAACTCGATCACATGGGCGTTCATGTTGGAGCCCACCTGTTGCACAGCTTCCTGAGCCCGCGCGTACAGCTCCGGGTCCGGCCGGTACACGCGTGCTGGGTGCTGATGCTTGCTCGGCATACATACGAGCATGTCACGGTGGCTAGCCAAGAGTCCATTCATGCCTTATAGTTAAAGGTGGCTAGCCACCCTGACCTGCTGTGACACATCGTCACACGCGGTGGCGCATCGGCCAATCAAGCTGAAATCAGCCAACCAACAAGGAGTTCATGATGGCGATCAGCAAGGGTTTCCGGTTTCCGATCGAGTCCGGCACGGCGTTCCCGAAGCGGCTGCTCCTGATGGGTCCGATCGGTCCGGCGATCAAGTACAACCCGGACCGCAACGCGACCCCGGAGCAGATGATCGACTACAACCCGAAGACGCAGGAGGGCACCGGGCTGCCGCTGTGGAAGGCCACGGTCACCGACCCACACGAGGCCAGCGAGGGCAAGGGCAAACGGGCGTCGTTCGAGATCACGTTCGTGTCCCGGCACCAGCCGGTACCGGCCGGTGAGCAGATCACCGACGACATGTGGTTCATCGAGGTCGAGGGCCTGACCGCGGAGCCGAAAGTGATGGGCCAGGGCGAGTTCAAATACCTGGGCTACACCTACCGCGCGACCGGCATCAAGGGCGACACCAACACCCCGAAGGCCAACCCCGCCAACGGCAACGCCAGCAACGGGAAGGCGGCGTGACCATGTCGTTCTTCAGCACCACCGTTTCCGGCTACGACGGGCTCACCGCCGAGTACCGACCCGCCTACGAAGCCGACAACCGGGAAATCCCGGCCGCGGTGTTCGTCCGCCTCGACGGCGAAAACGCCTACCTGATGCTGAGCATCGAGGACACCCAGGTTCTGGCGGCTCAGCTGCCTCTGGTCCTGGCCGAACACCAGCGGGCCGCGCGTGACCCCGAGGTGTCGGCCGCCTGGTCCGGGGAATCGAAGGCCGCGTGATGAGCGCACATGCTGATCGTTCGGCGTGGTTGATGAGGGCGGCGGTAGGCGCGGCGGTGGCGATCATCGTCGGTGTCGGTATCGCCGCGTTCGTCCTGTCCTACGACACCCTCCGCGACCTCGCCCAACTCGCCGGGATCAAGAAAGCGAATTCGTGGCTGTTCCCGGTGATCGTGGACGGCACCATCGTTCAGGCCACCGTGTCGGTGATGGTGCTGTCCGGCCACCCGGCCGAGCGTCGCTGGTTCTCCTGGGTCCTCGGAGTGTCGGCGTTCGTGTCGGTGGCCGGCAACAGTCTGCACGCCTTCACCGATGGCTCGCACCTGGATCCGTGGTTGTCGGCGGTAATCGCGGCGATTGCCCCGGTAGCGCTGCTGGTGGACACCCACGGCGTGGTGATGCTGTTCCGCGCAGCCCGTACTCCCGCGGTGAAACCCGCTGTCGAGCCGGTCGAACAGACCACGCCCGAACCTGATCTGACCCCGGCGCCCGAGACACCTGCTGCCTCGGTCCCGGCTGTCGCTGAACCTGTCCGTGTTCCCGAACCGGCGACCCTTCCGATTCCCGCTCCGGCGGCGGTGGTGCCTGTTCGGCCTGTCCCTCCTGTTCCTGTTGTTCGTCCGCGTCCGGTGGTTCAGCAGATGCTGCCGCTCGCGATCGGGGGTGCCTGATGTTCTCCAAAATAAACTGTCCTGGCTACCGCGGTCCTGGTCCCGCTGCTGGCTGTTGTCCCTGCCGCCGATGCCGTGGCCGCTCCGGTTCCGTGCTCGATGTTCTGCGAGGACCAGCCGCCCTCGGCGAAGAAGTGCGTGATGTTCTGCACCGAGCCGCCCGCTCCGCCGGCTGATGCGCAGGGTTGCCGTCTGTTCTGCGACCTGGGCAAGCCCTCCGCTCCGGGGGAGGTGGCGTGATGATCTCGCCTGACCTGCTGATCATGGGCGGTTCCGCCGCGGCTACAGCTCTGATGATGTGGCGGTGGCGTTGCGCCGATGGTGTATGTGCTCCCGCCCCTGGCGACCCGGTAGGGGCTGCTCCGCTGGATTTGCGTCCTGCGGTTTCGGTGGTCACCGATTCGGCACAGTTGGCGCTGATGTGGCCGGCACTGGGTCTGGGGTCGTGGGAGACCGGGTTCCCGAGTGTGGTGTCTGCGGATTACACCCCGGCCGGCATGACTGTGCTCGTTCAGCTGTTGGGTGGGCAGAAGCTCAAGGACTGGACCAACGACGACACCCGCGACGCCATCGCCCAATATCTGGCCGTCCCTACGGTCGCGGTGGAATCGGCGGGCCCGGGGTTCGTGCGCTTGAATCTGCGGACCAACGACACCTTGGCCGAACCACTGGCTACCACCCGTGCGGTCATCGCCGATGACGTGGATCTGAACGCGGTGCCGGTCGGTGTCACCGAAGACGGCGATACCTGGGCGGTCCCGATCCAGGGCCGTCACATCCTGCTCGGCGGCCGGACCGGGTCCGGGAAATCGGGTGTGTTGCAGGCAATAATCCAGGGCATCGCCCCGGCCATCGCTTCCGGCCGTGTCGAGCTGCGGGTGATCGACCCCAAAGGCGGAATGGAACTCGGATTCCTCGAACCGCTGTGCACCCGCTTCGAGTGCACCATGCCCGAAACCATGATCGCGATGCTGGAGGAAACCGTCTCCGATATGCAGGAGGCGGCAGCGAAGTACCGCGGCAAGGTCCGCAAGCCGGTTCCGACACCGGAGAACCCGCTGACGGTGGTCCTGATCGACGAAGCGGCGACGCTGTCGGCGTTCACCGATTCCAAGCTTCAGAACCAGTTCAAACGCGCTCACGGCCTGCTGCTGTCCCAAGGGCGGGCGCCGCTGTTCTCTGTCATCGAAACGGTGATCGACCCATCGAAGGAGACGGTGCCGCAGCGGCAGTTGTTCCCGTACCGGATTGGCCTTGGGATGGACGAACCGACTCAGGTCGCGATGATCCACGGCCAGGGCGCCCGGGAACGGGGTTCACGCTGCGACGAGATCCCCACCACCACACCGGGTGTGTGCTTCGTGCAGGAGGACGGCAAAGCCTCCATCACCCGCGCCCGCGCCTATCTGGTCACCGATGAGGACATCGACTGGGTGGTCGAGCACTACAAACCGACCCCGAAACCGCTGTCTCTCGCACCCGGACCGGATGAGGACGGGCCTGCCTTCGATCCGACAACTTTCGACCCCGATGACTTGGGAGACGGGACGGTGGCGGCATGAACGCCAAAGACGATGTGGTGGACCCGGCGGCTCGTCGTCGCTGCGCACTGGAGCGCGCCGGCCACGACCCGGTCTCGGTGGCGGTGGGCATGTTCGCCGAAACCGGACAGGTCCCGGGCTGGGACTTCACCACCTACCACGACGATCACGGGGATTCGGGGTGGGCGGCATGAGCGAGCCGGTCCGTAGCTATTGGAGACCGGCCCAGGGCCTGGACTTCGGGCGGGTCGCTGTTTCGGCTGATCGTGGCGGCGTCCGTGATACCGGCGAGGTTTTCGCCAGCCTTCAGCAGAGCCCTGATGGTCGGGACCTGGTGCAGGTCACCGTGCACAAAGAGTCGCAGTTCGCCGCCGTCCTTCAGCTGACCATGGCCGTTGACGACGCCATCGCTGTAGTCGGCGCATTGCAGGGCGTCATCGACGACGCCCTCACCCGGTCCGGACAGTCTCCCCGCCCGGCCACACCGGTACGGATCGACAGATCGGGGCGGGCGGCATGAGCAACACCCAGGCCGGCGCTACCGACGAGTTGAGCGAGCGTCCCCGCCTTGTCGTGCAGGCCACCGACCACACGCACCGCAAACGGTCCCGCCGGGTCCGCAAGAACCTGCACGAACCCTGCCCCGGCCAACTCCCCTTGTTCGACCCGATTGATTTCGAGGACCAGTCATGACCACCCACCGGCACCACGAACACGACCGCCACGACCGCAAAGACCCGTTTGACCTGCTCGGCCTCGCAGTCCTCAACACCGGCTGGTATCTGATCATCGGCGCGGGCGTCGCGATCCACTGGGCGATTCTGTTCCCACCGATCTCGGTCCCGCTCGCCCTGGCGATCACCGCGGGTGTGTTGTTCGGGTGGCCGTCCGGGCTGGCGCTGATGGTGGTGTTCACCGCGGGGATCATGCTCTGGCGTCGCCGGCGTCCGGAGATGTTCGAGCGGTGGATCACCCGGCGGGCCCGGACCCGGTTCCTGACCTGGTGGCGGTATCAGCGGAACTGGGCGCGCCTGATGAAAGCCTGCCACCTGGCCATCACCGCCGAAGGCCGCACCTACACCCCGCGACTGCTGGCCGTCGAGATCGGTCACGCCACCGACCGGGTCCGGCTGCGGATGCTGGAAGGGCAGGCCCCGGCCGACTACGAACACCGCACCGACCATGTAGCCCATGCATTCAAGGCCGATCAGTGCCACGCCTCGGTCATCGGGCCGGCCACCGTCGAACTCACCTTCCGCCACGGAGACGCCCTGGCTGACGCGGTGGTGCTGCCGCGGGTGGACCACTGGACCAAGCCGGAAGGACACGCCGCCTGATGACCGCTCCTACCCCTATCACCAGCGGGGTCCCGAACCGGCAGACCGCGGCACAGCGTCGTAGCCTGCCGGATTTCCGGGATATCGCCGAAGCCACCGCCGAAAAATACGGGGTCTGCACCCGACCCCTGGTCATGAAGGTCTTCGACCCCGAGCTCGGGAAGAACCGCTACGTCGGCGTCCCCTGTAAAGCCTCCCTCGAATCGGTGTGCCAACCCTGCGCGATGCGGCACAAGTTCCTGCGCGCCACCCAACTGCGCGAGGGCTGGCACATGGAGACCGAACCCGAACACACACCCCTGGAACCCACCGACGCCCAAATCGACCTCCTCACCGCCCGCTCCGATCTCTTCGACACCTTCCAGCGGGCCAAGGAAGAGGACGACACGTCGATGATGGACGCGGTCCGGGAGGTGGTCGCGGATCTGGATGCGGAGATGAAGGAATCCGGGTTCCGCGGTCGCCTGCCCGCCCTGGACCCGACCGAGAAGACCCGCCGCAAACGCTCCACCCGCCGGCGCCAGGATGCCCCGAATCTGCCGCGCCGCAAGGTCTCCAAACACACCATCGGGCGCCAGTTCGCCGGCAAGTACCGGCCCTCAATGTTCGTCACCCTCACCCTGCCCAGCTACGGGCAAATCAACCGCGACGGCGCCGGGTTCGACAAGAAAGGCAACCCGGTCTCCGACGGCTCACCGCGGGACCCCAAGACCTACGACTACCGGACCGCAGCGCGGGATATCGCGTTCTTCGCCGACCTGGTGGACCGATGGATACAGAACCTGCGGCGGGTGGTCGGCTACAACGTCCAGTACTGGGGCGCGATCGAACCCCAGCGCCGCGGTGCCCCGCACCTGCACATCGCCCTGCGGGGCGCGATCTCGCACAAGATCATCGAACAGGTCACGGCCGCGACCTACTTTCAGGTGTGGTGGCCCCGCTTCGACCCCCAAGACGAGATCTACCCCGGCGACCTCGTCCCGGTCTGGGACCCGGGCAAGGCCACCTTCGTCGACCCGCACTCCGGGGCCGCGCTGCTCGATATCGAAGACGCCCTGGATGTGTTGGGGGAGATGGAGGAGTGGCGGCCGGCGCATGTGATTCGGTTCGGGGAGCAGGTCGATTCCAAGGGCATCCTCGGCGGAACCCAGGAAGCCGCCCGCCACATCGGCTACATGACCAAATACCTCACCAAATCGATCAACGAAGTCCTCGAACCCGAAACACAACGCGCCGCCGACCACTACGAACGCCTCCACGCCGAACTCCAGCACGTGCCCTGCTCGAAAAGCTGCCCGGTCTGGCTGCGCTACGGCATCGTCCCCCTCGGCGCCACCGACAAAACCGTCCCCGGTCGGTGCCGCGGCAAAACCCATCGCCGGGACCTGCTCGGCATCCCCGGCAAGCGGACCCCGAACTCACGACAGTGGTCAGGCAAGACCCTCCCGGACCATCGCGCCGATCGGGTGGAGTTCGTCCGGGCCCTGCTCGCCGAACACGGCATCGAAAAGCCCGACAACCCCAAGCTCCGATATTCGCTGGTCAAACCCGGTGACAAGAGCGCCCCACCGCGGGATCACATCATCATGGGCGAAATCGCTCGACGCCTGGCCTGGCGTGCCGAGTACAACCGCGCCCTACTCGGCGCCGGCCCACCAGACGAACTCAAAATTCCCGCAATCCCGGAAGCAGCCTAGGAGAGGACACGATAATGGCGCGTTTGCTCACTGAGAAGGACGTTCGGCAGCGTATTCCGATCGGGCACAGCAAGTACTACGAGCTGATCGGCTCGGGAGAGCTGCGGTCGGTGAAGATCGGGCGTCGGCGGTTCGTGACCGAAGAGGCGGTGGCGGACTACATCGCGGCTCTCGACCAGGCGGCATGAATCTGTGCCGAGACAGCGTATGACCCCGGGGGAGTGGGGCAAGATCACGGTTACCGAGCAGAGCAAGGGTCGGTTCAGGGCCTCTGTGTACGTCCGGGATGAGGACGGCCAGCGTCGACAGGTGAAGCGAACCGGCTCCAGTGCTGAGGATGCTCGTCGTGCACTGCTCCGGCATCTGAAGAAGCGGACCACACCTGTGGAAGGTGAGGTGATCACCGAGCGAACCTCGTTGCAGGAGCTGTTCGAGGCGTGGATTGCCACCAAAGAGCACCTCCGTCCGCAATCGGTGAACGCGTATCGGCAGACGTGGGCGAAGTACGGAGACCGACAACTCGGGGCGTTGCGGGTACGTGAGCTGTCGACCAGCCGTGCTGAACGTCACATCGGCCGGTTGCCCGCGTCCAGGGCCCGGACCTTGCGGGTGGTTCTGCTGGGCATGTTCTCGCTGGCGGTTCGGTATGACCTGCTGCCGGTGAATCCGATCCGGGAAGTGACCCGGAAGGCGGGGAAGCCTGCTCCGGCTCGAGCATTGACCCCGGAAGAGTTCGCGGCGGTGCGTTCGGCGGTGCGGGTCTATCGCGATCAGGAGAAGGTGAGCGGTCCTCGCCGGGGCCGCCTGCTGCCTGAGTTCGTCGACCTGTTGGCCTCGACGGGGTGCCGGCCGAACGAGGTGCTTTCCCTGAGATGGTCGGATGTCGAGCTGCTCGCTGATCCGCCGACGATCACGGTTGCGGGCACGGTGGTCGATCATGGGCGAGTCGCTGGGGAGGGTCTGCACCGCCAGGAACTCCGTAAGGGTGGCGCGCCGGATCACACGGTGGTGCTTCCGAGGCTGGCTGTGGAGGCGCTGACCGTCCTGTTCGGGGAGTCTGGTGCTGATCCGGATGGGCCGGTGTTCGCGAACCGGAACGGCGGTTGGATGAGCTTGGCGAACCTGCGTCGATCCCTCCGGGCTGCCTTGCCTGATGAGCTTCGGTGGGTGACGCCGTACAGCTTCCGCCGGACCGTGGCGACGTTGGTTCGGGACGACCTCGGGCCGGCGCAAGCTCAGGCGCAGCTTTCCCACGCCAAGCTGTCGACGACCGAGCAGCATTACCTCCAGCGTCAGACCCGGGGGCCGGATGTCCGGGCAACGCTCGATCGGTACGCGGAGGGAAAGTAAGCACTTGAATGTAAGACGAAAGTAAGTCGTTTTGCCCTCTCGGCCCTGTATGCAAACCGCCCCGCTACCTGTTTATGCTGGTAGCGGGGCGGTTTCTGTGCGCCCGAAGGGATTCGAACCCCTAACCTTCTGATCCGTAGTCAGATGCTCTATCCGTTGAGCTACGGGCGCATACGCGTTATTCAGTTGTCACCCGGTGAACCGGGTGTGGCGGAGGCGAGAGGATTTGAACCTCCGGTCCCCGTGAAGGGACAACTCATTAGCAGTGAGTCCCATTCGGCCGCTCTGGCACGCCTCCTGGAGCCTTCTCTTCGAGGGCACCGGTCCTTTCGAACCGCCGAGCAGAAAGGCTACCCGAGCTTGGTACGAAACTGCAAAACGGCTGGTTGATCAGCGTAGGTGGCTGTCGAACCAGTCGAAAATGCGGGTTTGCGAGTCGATGAGTTCGTCGGCGTCGTCCTCGTCGGCACCGGGTTGGTCGGCGCGGTGCAGCAGGCCCGGGTAGTTCACCACGAGACTCGCGACCGCCGCCTGGGCGGTGGCATCGCGCAACTGGTCGACCTCATCCATCGGGGTACTCGATTCGGCTCCGAACAGGCCGAGCCACGGGGCCTGCAGGCGGGGGGCGGCGGCGACCAAGGCTTCGGCCTGCTCGGTGAGCGGGGTGGTGATACCGGGGGCGCCCACGCTCACCGCGGCGCCGATGGGGCGGTTGGTGGCCACCAGGAAGGCGGCGGTGCCGGCGGTGTCGAAGCCGAGGGCGCCGATGCAGTCGGGGAAGACCCCGCGGTGGGTGAGCCAGTCGAAGCAGGCGTCGAAATCCTCGAACAGTTCGTCGCCGAAGACTCCGGTTGTGGCGGCGGTGGCGCGGTGGAAAAGGTTCGGGGCAACCACCAGCCAGCCCGCGCCGGCG
>NZ_JARWPM010000119.1 GCF_029869215.1 Nocardia carnea | reverse complement strand
GCACCCGGTAGCTCGCGCCGCGCAACCTCAGGTCCAGCGGCCGGCCGCGGTCGTGCTGCACCTGCGGGCGGCCACCCGCGGCCCGGGAGAGCAGCCGGGGCCGTTCGACCCGCGCCGCGAGCACGTAGGCATAGAAGGCGGCGGCGGTTACCGCGGTGGCGGTGGCGGCGGCGCACCCGCCGGTACCGGCGCACCCGCCGGTGGTGGCGGTTTCCGTGGTCGTCCCGGTGGCGGCGGTGGCCGCCCGGGTGGGCCCGGTGGCCGCGGTGGTGCGGCCGGTGCCTTCGGCCGTCCCGGTGGCGCGCCCCGGCGTGGTCGTAAGTCGAAGCGGCAGAAGCGCCAGGAATACGATTCGATGCAGGCCCCGTCGGTCGGCGGTGTGCGGCTGCCCCGCGGCAACGGTGAGGTCATCCGCCTCGCCCGCGGCGCGTCGCTGTCCGATTTCGCGGAGAAGATCGACGCGAACCCGGCCGCCTTGGTCCAGGCGCTGTTCAACCTGGGCGAAATGGTGACCGCCACCCAGTCGGTGAACGACGAAACCCTCGAGCTGCTCGGCGGCGAGATGAACTACGTCGTGCACGTGGTGAGCCCCGAGGACGAGGACCGCGAGCTGCTGGAATCCTTCGACCTCACCTACGGCGAGGACGAGGGCGGCGAGGAAGACCTCGAACAGCGGCCGCCGGTGGTCACCGTCATGGGCCACGTCGATCACGGTAAGACCCGCCTGCTGGACACCATCCGCAAGGCCAACGTCCGCGAGGCCGAGGCCGGCGGTATCACCCAGCACATCGGTGCCTACCAGGTGATGACCCACCTCGGCGACGAGGACCGGCTGATCACCTTCATCGACACCCCGGGTCACGAGGCGTTCACCGCCATGCGTGCCCGTGGTGCGAAGGCCACCGATATCGCGATCCTGGTGGTCGCCGCCGACGACGGTGTCATGCCGCAGACGGTGGAGGCGATCAACCACGCCCAGGCCGCCGATGTGCCGATCGTGGTGGCGGTCAACAAGATCGACAAGGAAGGCGCGAACCCGGAGAAGATCCGGCAGCAGCTGACCGAGTACAACCTGGTGGCCGAGGAATACGGTGGCGACACCATGTTCGTCGACATCTCCGCCAAACAGGGCACCAATATCGACGCCCTGCTCGAGGCGGTCCTGCTCACCGCGGACGCCGCCCTGGACCTGCGGGCCAATCCGGAACAGGACGCCCAGGGTGTGGCCATCGAGGCGCATCTGGACCGCGGTCGCGGCCCGGTCGCCACGGTGCTCATCCAGCGCGGCACGCTGCGGGTCGGCGATTCGATCGTGGCGGGCGACGCCTACGGTCGCGTCCGGCGCATGGTCGACGAGCACGGCGTCGATGTCGAGGCGGCGCTGCCGTCGCGGCCGGTGCAGGTCGTCGGCTTCACCTCGGTGCCCGGCGCGGGTGACAACCTGCTCGTCGTCGACGAGGACCGGATCGCCCGGCAGATCGCCGACCGGCGTAATGCGCGTAAGCGCAACGCCCTGGCCGCGCGCAGCCGCAAGCGGATCAGCCTCGAGGATCTGGATGCCGCGCTGAAGGAAACCAGCGAGCTGAACCTGATCCTGAAGGGCGACAACTCCGGTACCGTCGAGGCGCTGGAAGAAGCCCTGCTCGGGATCGAGATCGACGACGAGGTGCGGCTGCGGGTCATCGACCGCGGTGTCGGTGGCGTCACCGAGACCAACGTCAACCTGGCGTCGGCGTCGAACGCGATCATCATCGGGTTCAACGTCCGGGCCGAGGGCAAGGCCACCGAACTGGCCAACCGCGAAGGCGTGGACATCCGGTACTACTCGGTGATCTACCAGGCCATCGACGAGATCGAGAGCGCGCTCAAGGGCATGCTCAAGCCGGTCTACGAAGAGGTGGAACTGGGCCGCGCCGAGATCCGGGCGATCTTCCGGTCGTCCAAGATCGGTCTCATCGCCGGCTGCATGGTCACCTCGGGTGTCGTCAAGCGCAACGCCAAGGCGCGCCTGCTCCGCGACAATGTGGTGGTCGCCGAATCCACGACGATCAACTCCTTGCGCCGGGAGAAGGACGACGCCATGGAGGTCCGCGAAGGCTTCGAATGCGGTATGACGCTGACGTACTCCGATATCAAGGAGGGCGACATCATCGAGGCCTACGAGTTGCGCGAGAAGCCGCGCGACTGACCGTGATCCGGGCCGGCGTACGCGTCCGGACCGGTCATCGATACGGCACGACAGGCGCGGGGCTCGCCGGTGACGGCGGGCCCCGGCCTGCGCCCGTGCCATAACTGGGAGGTTGCGTGTACCTCGGTGCACTCGAGTTCGACATCCTGCTGGGTGATGTGCACTCGCTGAAGGAGAAGCGTTCGGTGGTGCGGCCCATCCTGGCCGAACTCCAGCGCTTCGGGGTGAGCACCGCCGAGGCCGGGGAACACGACCGCTACCGGCGCACACTGCTCGCGGTGGCGATGGTGTCGGCCGGGATGGATCACCTGACGGCCGTGCTCGACAAATGCGAACGCCATGTCGCCGCGCGTCCGGAGTTACAGTTGCTGGCAGTACGCCGCCGTGTCTTCGGACCTGAGGACTGAAAGGAAAGGAGCGGCCATGGTGGATCAAGCCAGGGCACGCCGGCTCGCCAAACGAATCGCCGCGATCGTGGCCACCGCGATCGAATACGAGATCAAGGATCCGCGGCTGGGTTTCGTCACGGTCACCGACGCGAAGGTCACCGGTGATCTGCGCGAGGCGACCGTCTACTACACCGTCATGGGTGAAACCGTCGACGCCGAACCGGACTATTCCGCGGCCGCGGCCGGACTGGAGAAGGCCAAGGGCGTCCTGCGCTCGAAGGTGGGTGCCGGGACCGGCGTGAAATTCACCCCGACCCTGGCGTTCGTCCTCGACACCGTGCCCGACGCCGCCCGGCAGATGGAGGATCTGCTGGCCCGCGCCCGTGCCGCCGACGATGCCGTCGCCCGGGTGGCGGCCGACGCGAAACCCGCCGGCGAGGCGGACCCGTACAAGACTCCCCGCGACGACGACTGAGCCGCGGCCGCTATGACCACAACCGGCGCCGCTGTGGACTACGCCGCGGCCGTACGGGTGCTGGACGCCGCGCGTTCGGTGACCGTCCTGTGCCATGTCCAGCCCGATGCCGACACTCTCGGGAGTGGGCTGGCACTGGCGCAGGTCCTCGACCGGCGCGGGATTCCGGTGCGGGTGTCCTTCGCCGAACCCGCCGAGCTGCCGTTCGTTTTGCGCACGCTGCCCGGAACGCGGTTCGTGGTGCCGCCCGCCGAGGTTCCGGCCGAGGTGGACCTGCTGGTCACCGTCGACTGCGGCAGTGCCGGGCGGCTCGGTGCGCTGGCCGACCGGCTGGCCGGTGCGCGCACCACCCTGGTGATCGACCACCACCGCTCCAACACCCGGTTCGGGGCCACGAACCTGATCGATCCCGACGCGGTCTCGACGGCCAGCGTGCTCACCGCATTGCTGGATCTGTGGGAGGAGCCGATCGACGCCGATATCGCGTACTGCCTGTTCGCCGGGCTGGTCACCGACAGCGGATCGTTCCGGTGGGTCACTCCCGGCACCCATACGCTCGCCGAACGCCTCCTGGCCACCGGAATCGACGGTGCCGCGATCACCCGCACTCTGATGGACACCCACCCGTTCGCGTGGTTGCGGATGCTGTCCACCGTGCTCGCGTCCGCGCGGCTCGAGCCCGCGGCCCACGACGGGACCGGCCTGGTGGCGGCATTCGTACTGGCCACGGATCTGGCGGGGGTCCGCCAGGAAGAGGCCGAAAGCGTTGTCGATATCGTGCGCGCCACCGCGGAGGCCGGTATCGCGGCGGTGTTCAAGGAAGCCCGCCCGGTGGACGCGCGGCGGCGGTGGACGGTATCGCTGCGTTCGAAGGACAGCGGTGCGGGCACCGACGACGGCGCCGATGTCGCCGCGATAGCCACCGGGCTCGGCGGCGGCGGGCACCGCTACGCGGCCGGGTACACGACCTACGGCGAACCGGAGGAGATACTCGCCCAGCTCCGCGACGCGCTGGGTTGACGGTTCCCGCCGGGCGGCCACTGGCCCCCGCCCGGCCTCGCCGGGCCGACATTTCAGCTGTGCGGATCCTGCGGAGTGGTCCGTAGCGGCCGCAATGAGCACATGGCCGGTCGATCTGCGACTGCCATCTGCGACCGACAACAAATGCCCGGCGGTGGCGATCTCGCGGAGCCCGCCGAGCAGCCGATAGGCCGGCCGCTGCCTGGGTGCCCGTCGGCGGTGGTCAGTCCATGCCCCGCCGCGCCGGGCGCCGGCGGCCATCCCGGATGCCCACGCGCTCTGGAAACCGCGCTACACCGGACCATGCCGGCGCCTCATTGGATCCCTCGGAGCCCCCAGGTGCGCGGGTGGAGCCGTCGGACGCGGAACCGGAACCGGATCTTCCGCTTCCGCGGCCGGGCCCGAGACGGCCGAGGAGCGCGCTGTGGCCGGAGGTCGGTGCGGCACCTGCCGCGACGTCGAGTCCGTCCGGAGCGGCGGCTTCGGGCCGGCGCGACCGCGGTCGGCATCGTTCCGCCCGGGCGGTGTGGTGATCGGGGCGGCCGGTGAGTGGGGGATGATCACCTGGTTGTCTGCTGTGTGGCGGTGCCGTGTGCTGCCGGCGGATGCCGCGCAGTGGGTGGCGACGGGTGCGCTCGGTGTCCGATGCTTGGGCTAACGTGCTCGGCGGCGGGATGAGCGCCGCCCGCAGTTCGAGGGCGGCGCGATGGGTGAGCACGGACGGGGAATGGCTATGCATACGGAGGCGACCGCGTCGTCCGCGGACGTGGAGGCCGGGCCCCGGCGGATCCTCGGATTGGCTCTGCCGACCCTGGGTGTGCTGGTGGCCGAACCGATCTATCTGCTGTTCGATCTCGCGGTGGTGGGGCGGCTGGGAGCGCTGGCGCTGGCCGGGCTCGCGGTGGGCGGTCTGATCCTCGCCCAGGTCAGTTCGCAGCTGACCTTTCTCGCCTATGGCACCACGGCACGTTCGGCACGCCGGCACGGCGCGGGGGACGAGGCCGGTGCGGTCGAGGAGGGCGTGCAGGCGAGCTGGCTGGCCGGCGGGATCGGGCTGGTGATCCTGGCGGTGATCCAGCTCGCGGCGGTCCCGATCGCGGGGGCGATCGCCGGGGACGGCGAGATCGCGGGGGAGGCGTTGGCCTGGCTGCGGATAGCGTTGTTCGGGGTGCCGCTGATCTTGCTGGCCATGGCCGGAAACGGCTGGATGCGCGGTGTTCAGCAGACCCGTCGCCCGCTCACCTATGTGGTCGCGGGACTGGCGCTGTCGGCGGTGCTCTGCCCGTTGTTGGTGCACGGGCTCGCCGGATTGCCGCGGATGGGACTGCCGGGATCGGCGGTGGCCAATGTGCTCGGCCAGCTGGTGACGGCGGGGTTGTTCGTGAGCGCGCTGGCCCGCGCCCGGGTTCCGCTGGCGCCGCGGCTCGCGGTGATGAAGTCGCAGCTGGTGCTCGGCCGCGATCTGATCGCGCGCAGTCTCGCCTTCCAGGCCTGTTTCGTCTCCGCGGCGGCGGTGGCCTCCCGCTTCGGGGCGCCCTCGGTGGCGGCGCATCAGCTGGTCCTGCAGCTGTGGAACTTCCTCGCCTTGACACTCGATTCGCTGGCGATCGCGGCGCAGACCTTGGTGGGGGCGGCGCTGGGCGCGCGCAATGCGGCGGGCGCGCGGTCGGTGGCCCGCCGGGTCACCGCCTGGTCCACGGTGTTCGCCCTCGGGCTGGCCGCGGTGTTCGCGGCGGGCGCGGCCTGGATTCCGCCGCTGTTCACCACCGACGCCGCGGTACTGGACCGGACCGGCGTCGTCTGGTGGTTCTTCGTGGTGATGATCCCGGTGGCCGGTGTGGTGTTCGCGCTCGACGGCGTCCTGCTGGGCGCCGGGGATGCCGCCTACCTGCGCACGACCACGCTGGGGGCGGCGCTGCTCGGTTTCCTGCCCGCGATCTGGCTGTCGCTGGTGTTCGACTGGGGGATCGGCGGAATCTGGTGCGGCCTGATCGCGTTCATGCTGTTGCGGCTGGTTGCGGTGTGCGCACGATGGCTGTCGGGCCGGTGGGTCCGCGTGGGAGCCGAGATCCCGGCATGAGCGGGCCGGGCCCGGTTCGCCGGTGCTGCGGTCTGCACAGCCTGTGAGTGGGCTCGTCGCTGGACTTGCGCGCGCCCATCGACACGGCGCGATCGGTATGTGCGCGGCGGGGACCGCCCGCGATATGCGAAGGTAGGTGTGGTGATACCCAAGTTGATGGCGGTGAGCGATATCCATGTCGGTCACCAGGGCAACAAACCCGTCGTCGAGGAGATCCGGCCCGATTCCCCGGAAGATTGGCTGATCGTCGCCGGTGATGTCGCCGAACGCAGCGACGATATCCGGTGGGCGCTGAAACTGCTGCGTGAGCGCTTCGCGAAGGTGATCTGGGTTCCGGGTAACCACGAACTGTGGACGACCGCCAAGGACCCGGTGCAGATGCACGGGGCCGCACGGTACGACTATCTGGTGGCCATGTGCCGGGATCTGGACGTGCTCACCCCCGAAGACCCGTTCCCGGTGTGGACCGGAGCGGGCGCGGAGGCCTACGGCGGCGCGGTGACCGTCGCCCCGCTGTTCCTGCTCTACGACTACAGTTTCCTGCCCGCGGGAACCCGCACCAAGGCGGAGGGGCTCGCACTGGCCAAGGACCGCAACGTCGTGGCCACCGACGAATTCCTGCTCTCCCCGGACCCGTACCTCACCCGGGACGCCTGGTGCGAGGCGCGGCTGCGGGCCACCCGCCGCAAGCTGGACAATCTGCCCGACGCGACCCCGCTGGTGCTGATCAACCATTTCCCGCTGGTCCGCGAACCCACCGATATGCTCTGGTACCCGGAATTCGCGCTCTGGTGCGGAACGGAACAGACAGCGGATTGGCATACGCGGTACAACGTGGTGTGCGCGGTCTACGGTCACCTGCACATTCCCCGGACCACCTACTACGACGGTGTGCGGTTCGAGGAGGTCTCGCTGGGCTATCCGCGGGAGTGGCAGAAGCGCGGTAAACCCGACAAACTGCTGCGCCAGATCCTGCCCGACCCCCAGTACCGCCCGGGTGACCTGAACGAATGGGGCGGTCATTTCAAGGTCACCCCGGAGATGGCCGCGGCCGCCGCCGAGATGCGCGCCAAGGCCGAGCGCCGCCGCGGGCTCGCCTGAGCCGACGACCGACCCCACCCAGTAGGCTCACCGACGATGATCGAGACAATCCTGCCCGCCGATGTCGCCTCCGCCGAGTTGCTCGACTATCCGGAGGACCTGAAACCGCACCCCGCCGAGGAACCGCTGATCGCGAAATCGGTGGAGAAGCGGCGCCGCGATTTCATCGGCGCCCGCCACTGCGCTCGCCAGGCGCTGACCCTGCTGGGTGAGCCGCCGGTGGCGATCGGCAAAGGCGAACGCGGCGCACCGGTCTGGCCGCGCGGGATCGTCGGCAGCCTCACCCACTGTGACGGTTTCCGGGGCGCGGCGCTGGCGCACAAGCTGCGGTACCGCTCGATCGGGATCGATGCCGAACCCCACGAAACCCTGCCCGAGGGTGTGCTGGATTCGGTGAGCCTGCCCGCGGAACGGGAATGGCTGCGGGTCACCGATTCCCGGCTGCATCTGGACCGGTTGCTGTTCTGCGCGAAAGAGGCCACCTACAAGGCGTGGTTCCCGCTCACCACCCGCTGGCTGGGCTTCGAGGACGCGCATATCACCTTCACGGTCGAGGAGGAGGGCGCCGGATCGGGATCGGGCACGTTCCGGTCGCAGTTGCTGGTCCCCGGGCAGACCGGCGACGGCGGCCTGCCGCTGACCTCGTTCGACGGCCGCTGGCAGATCACCGGCGGCTTCATCCTCACCGCGATCGCGCACAGCTGATGGCCGACCTCCTGGGCGGTCTGCTGATCGTCGACAAACCCAGCGGCCCCACCAGCCACGATATCGTGGCCCGCGCCCGGAAACTGCTGCACACCAAGAAGGTCGGGCATGCCGGCACGCTCGACCCGATGGCCACCGGTGTGCTGGTGCTGGGCGTCGAGCGGGCCACCAAACTGCTCGGGCTGCTCACCCTCACCACCAAGGCCTACACCGCCACCATCCGGCTGGGCCGCGCCACCACCACCGACGACGCCGAGGGCGAAATCCTGTCCACCGCGCCCGCCGGGCATATCACCGAGGCCGATATCGCGCGGGAAGTCGCCGTGCTCACCGGCGATATCCAGCAGGTGCCGGCGACAGTGAGTGCCATCAAGGTCGGTGGTGAACGCGCCTACGCCCGCCACCGCGCCGGGGAAGAGGTGACACTCGCCGCCCGGCCGGTCACCGTCTCCCGTTTCGAGGTGCTCGCCCGCCGCGATATCGCCGGACAGGACCTGGTGGATCTGGATGTGGTCGTCGAATGCTCGTCGGGAACCTACGTCCGGGCCCTGGCCCGTGACCTGGGTGCCGCGCTCGGAGTGGGCGGTCATCTGACCGCATTGCGTCGTACGCGGGTCGGGCCGTTCACCCTGGAGCACGCACGGACACTCGAACAGCTCGCCGACGATCCCGTGCCGAGTCTCGATATGGATGCCGCGGTGCGGTTGTCGTTCCCGCACCGCACGGTCGGCACCGCGGAGGTGGAGCAGCTCCGGGACGGCCGCTGGCTCGAACCGGCCGGCGTCACCGGCGTGTACGCCGCGCTCACCGAGGACGGCCGGGCCATCGCGCTCCTCCAGGAGAAGGGCACACGCGCGTCGCCCGTCCTGGTGGTGCGCCCGCGCGGCCTGGTGGACTGAAGACGGAGGCGGCCGGCAGAGCCGCCCGGCGGGATCGGGTTATTTCAGCAGTACGTAAGGGATTCGGGCCGGACGCTCTCCGGGCTCAGCCCGCGACGGGTTCCTCGGCGTATTTGCCGCGCAGCCGCTGCACCGCGTCGTCCATATGGTCGCGGAGCAGGCGGTGGGCCCGGTCCGGCGCGGCGGTGCCGATCGCCTCGCGCAGGGCCACGTGCTCGTCGGCCTGCTCGCGCAGATCGGGATAGGTGGTCTGCAATTTGCCCAGGCACATGCGGGTTTCGATGAGCAGGGTACGGGCCGCGCGGACGAGCCGGGTGCTACCTGCCGCCGCGACCAAGGCCTCGTGGAACTGCTGGTCGGCGTCGGAGACCCCGGCGGCGTCGCCCGCCGCGGCCCGTTCGACCATCACCTGCACACTCGGCGCCAGCGCCGCGTAGGCGATATCGCGGCGGCCGGCGAGGATCAGCGCGAGCGCGCCGCCTTCGATCGCGGTGCGGGACCGGTAGATATCGACGACATCGGCGAGGGTGAGTTCGATGACGAAGATGCCGCGGTTGCGGATACTGCGCAGCAGCCCCTCCGAAACCAGCCGCTGCATGGCTTCCCGGACCGGTCCGCGCGACACCCCGAACTGTGCCGCGAGATCGGCTTCGCCCAACTGCGCACCCGGTTCCAGCGCCCCGCGCATGATCGCCTCCCGGAGCTTGTCGGCGATCATCTCCGCGGTGGAGCGCTGATTGACGGGTTCGAAATCAACTACCGACATATGCGGGCCTTTCCGCGAACAACGTGCCGAGGGCCGGCGAGGTCCGGGCCACGCCGGCCAGCCGCAGGCCCTCCCAGATGGTGACCTGATTGGCGGTGAGTACCGGTTTGCCCAGCGTGGCCTCCAGCCGGGGCAGTACCTCGAGGGTGTGCATGGCGGTATCGGGGATCAGCAGTGCTTCCGCCTCGGGATGGTCGTCGGCCCGGGCCAGCTCCAGCACCTGGCCGGCGTCGAGGGTGCCGACCTCGGCGGCGGTTTCGATACCGGCACTCGCGAACCCGGCCACCGTGATCCCGGCATCGGCCAGGAAATCGGCGAACAGCCGGGCCACCTCCTCGGGATAGCTCGCCGCGACCGCCACCCGGCGTACGCCCAGCGCCCGGGCGGCGGCCACGAACGCGAAACTGGTGCTGGAGGCCGGGACGCCCGCCGCCTCGGACAGGCCGCGGACCTGCTCGCGTGCGCCCGCGGGACCGTAGACGAAGCTGCCCGACGTGCACGCCCAGACCACCGCGTCGGGGCGATACGGGGCGAGTTGCGCGGCGCCGTGGCGCAGTTTTTCCGGGCTACCCAGATCCAGCAGTTCGGGCACGGCATGCAGATCGGTGCCGTAGATATGGGCCACCGGCAGCCGGGCGTCCAGCAGTGCTTCCGCCCGGGGGTAATCGTCCTCGGCGGCGTGGTCGGGATAGATGAATCCGATGGTCGGGGCCGGCATGCGTTCTCCGTTTCGGAACTGGGTTTCGGTCGGCGACATCATCGTTCAGAAGACCTCCAGCAGCCAGCGCCCCGGGCCCATCATCGGCAGCTTCATCCGCCCGAGACAGGCCCACATGGTGAGCTGATTGGCCGTGAGAATCGGTTTGCCCAGCACCTTCTCCAGCGGTTCGATGATGTCGTAGGTGGGCAGGTTCGTGCAGCTGACGAAGATCGCCTCGGCGCGCGGATCGTCGGCGCCGAGGATGCGTTCGGCGATGGTGCGGTAGTTGACTTTCCAGATTCCGCCGCCCAGGCCGAGATGGTCGGAGCGGACCACCGAACAGCCGGCTTCGCCCAGGAAATCGCGCAGTTTGCCGGTGAGGATCTCGTCGTAGGGCGTCATGATCGACAGACTGGTGATGCCGAGGTGCTGGATCGCCTCGAGCAACGCGCCGGAGGTGGTGACCGCGTTGGCGGCACCGGCGCGGCAGATCGTCTCGCGCAGCGAGCGTTCGTATTCGATGCCCTTGATGAAACTGCCCGATGTGCACAGATAGGCCACGACCTCGGGTTCCACGTGCAGGACGTTACGGGTCGCGGCGGTGAGATGGGTGGCGTCGGACACCAATTCGGCCATGGCCAGTGAGACCGGCACCGGTTCGTAGGGGGTACGGGCCAGATGCAGACTCACTTCCAGCGGCGCCCAGCGCCACAGTTCCCGCTCCAGTGCGAGATCGAACGGTGCGATGACACCGATGCCCCGTTGCGCGACCGGGCCCTCGATATCGGGAAAATCGAACTCCACTGCGGCCCCTCTCGCGCTCAGCCGGGTAGACCTCCGAGAACGATCGGATTGTTGACAATCATACGATGTGATCATACTGTGTCAATATGAAATCGGGCCCCATCGTCACGGTTGTGCACAGTGACCAGCAGCCCGATCCGGCCCTGATGGCGCCGGTCAGTGCCCGGGCCACGGTGCGCTACACCGATTCGGCCGGGCTGGCCGATGCGCTGCCCGGTACCGAGGTGCTGTTCGTCTACGACTTCCAGACCCGCGCCCTGCCCGCCGCCTGGCCGGCGGCCGACAGGCTGCGCTGGGTGCATATCGGCGCCACCGGTGTCGATACGGTCATGTTCGACGACCTGCGCGACAGCGAGGTCGTGGTCACCAACACCCGTGGGGTCTTCGATACCGCGATCGCCGAATACGTTCTCGGCCAGATCCTCGATTTCGCCAAGGACCTCTCCGGGTCGAATCGGCTGCAGCAGGAAGAGATCTGGCAGCACCGTGAATCGGAGCGGATCGCCGGATCCACCGTGCTGATCGTCGGCACCGGATCCATCGGGCGGGCCATCGCCGGTTTGCTGCGGGCCACCGGGATGCGGGTCCGGGCGGTGGGCCGCCGGGCCCGCGCCGGTGACCCCGATTTCGGCGTCGTCGCCACCGATCTGTATGCCGAACTCCCCGGCGCCGATTACGTCGTCGCCATCGCGCCGTTGACCGACGACACCCGCCATATGTTCGACGCCCGGGCCTTCGGCGCGATGAAACCGCACGCCCGTTTCGTCAATGTGGGCCGCGGGGAGCTGGTGGTCACCGATGATCTGGTCACCGCGCTGGAAACCGGCGCGATCGCGGGCGCGGCACTGGATGTGGTGGATCCGGAACCGCTACCGCCCGGGCATCCGCTGTGGCAGTTGCCGAATGCGCGTATCACCCCGCACAACTCGGGTGATTTCACCGGCTGGCGCAACGAGATCGTCACCGCGTTCACCACCAATTTCGACCACTGGCTGGCCGGCCGGCCGTTGGACAACGTCGTCGACAAGACGCTGGGGTACGTGCCCGGCTGAAGGAGCGCCGCAGATGAACCAGCCCGAGCAACCCTGCCCGGCCGATCCCGCCGAGATGACCGCGGTCGAACTGGTCTCGGCCTACGCCGCCGGGACGCTGTCTCCCGTCGAAGCGACCGAGGCCGTACTGGCCGCCATCAGCGCGCGGGATTCCGATATCAACGCCTACTGTCTCGTCGACCCCGACCGGGCGTTGGTGCAGGCGAAGGATTCCGAGGCGCGCTGGCAGTCCGGGCATGTCCGCGGGCTGCTCGACGGCGTGCCGATCTCGATCAAGGACATCTTCCTCACCGAGGACTGGCCCACCCGCCGCGGCTCGCTGAGCATCGGTCCGGAAGGTCCCTGGCCGGTGGACAGTCCGGTCGCGGCGCGGGTGCGGGAGGACGGCATGGTGATGGTGGGTAAGACCACCACGCCCGAAATCGCCTGGAAGGGTGTGACGGACAGCCCGCTCACCGGCATCACCCGCAACCCGGTCGATCCGGCCCGCACCGCCGGTGGGTCCTCCGGTGGTAGTGCCGCCGCGGTCGCCGCCGGGATGGGCCCGGTCTCGGTCGGGACCGACGGCGGCGGCAGCGTCCGGATTCCCGCCGCCTTCTGCGGGATCGTCGGATTCAAACCCACCCACGGCCGTATCCCGCTGTTCCCGGCCAGCCCGTTCGGGCCGCTGGCCCATGCCGGCCCGCTCACCCGCACGGTCGAGGACGCGGCACTGCTGCTGGATATCCTCGCCCTGCCGGACCCGCGCGACCCCACGGCGCTGCCCCCCACACCGACCACGTTCCGCGGCCAGATCCAGCGGGATGTCCGCGGCGTGACCGCCGCCTACTCGCCGACGCTGGGCTATGTGCGACCCGATCCCGAGGTCGAGGCGATCGTGTCGGGGGCGGTCACCGCACTCGCGGACGCCGGGTTGCGGGTCTCGGCCGCCGACCCGGGCTTCACCGATCCGCGGGACGCCTTCGACGTGATGTGGGCGGCGGGTGCCGCGGCGATGCTGGCGAACTTTCCGCCGGGTGCCCGCGAGCAGGCCGATCCCGGTTTGCGCCGGGTCTGGGAGCGCGGCGAGACCCTGTCGGCGACCGAGTATCTCGATGCCCGCGCGGTGGCCGCGCAGGTGGCGATCACCATGGGCACCTTTCACACGGTCTACGACCTGCTCATCACGCCCACGGTGCCGATCCCCGCGTTCGCCGCGGGGCACGATGTGCCGCCGGGCAGCGGCATGTCGGACTGGCCGGACTGGACGCCCTACACCTACCCGTTCAACCTCACCCAGCAGCCGGCGCTGAGCATCCCCGCCGGGCGGACCAGTGCGGGATTGCCGGTCGGGCTGCAGATCGTCGGCCCCCGCCATTCCGACGACCTGGTACTGGCGGTCGGCCGGTTCGCGGAGGCGATCTTGGCGGCACGCTGACGGCGCCGACCGTGCAGGACCACGCCGCGTCGCGCGGAGCCGGTGAGAACGGTCCGGCGCCCGCCGCGATCACCGCCCGTGCCACCCGGTAGGCGCGCCGTATGCTGGACGAACGCTACGGCCCGCGCCTCCGGTGGTGGATCCGGGAAACCCCACCGCGATCTGTACCCGGCGCTGCGTTATGTGGTCGGCTCGTCGATCCGCAGTACTCGTGCCGGCGGCGCGGCGGCGGAGTTCGCGCTGGTGTCGCCGCGATACGGCGACCGGACCCGGTGCGTAATCGGTGCCGGTACGCCGTGCCGTCCGGCGGACGGCGTTTCGCTCAGCCGGCGGCCGGTTCCGGTGGATCCTCGAACAGCACGCCGATACCGACCGCGATGAGAGCCGCACCGACCACGGCGTCGATACGCTGCCGGATACCGGAATCGGCGAATCTGCGACGCAGGGCAGCGACCGTGGTGGTGAGCGCCAGATACCAGGCCCCGACGACCAGCGCCGCGACGAGTGGGAACGCGATCGCGTCGGCAACGACGACCCGGCCGTGCGGGACGAATTGGGGGACGAGCGCGACGAAGAGTACCGCGGCCTTGGGGTTGAGAATGTTCGACAGGAACCCCCGTACGACGTTGTCGAGTGGGGTACCGGGCCGGGCCGGTGCCCCGACGCCGGGCACGCCGCCGGATTGCCGGGCGCTGAGCAGCGCCCGCACGCCGAGGTAGATCAGGTACAACGCACCGGCGATCTTCACGAGCGTGAACGCCTGCGCGGAGGCGGCGAGCAGGGCGGCGATACCGGTCACGGCGGCCAGCACCCAGACGAAGATGCCGGCCGCCACGCCCAAGGTGGCGGCTGCCCCGGCTGTCCAGCCGGCCAACGCCCGGCTCACGATCACCGCCATATCCGGCCCCGGCGAGACGGCGATGAACAGCATCACGACCGCGAACGCGGCGTATTGCCCGGCAGTGGACATCGGCTGCTCCGATCACATGGCGATGATGACGCTGGGCCGGCGTCTGCGGCCCTCGATACCCGAGCCAGTGTTCCCGACATGATCCGGCCGCGGGGGAAGCTATCCCTCCCGGCCGCCCGTATCGGGCGCGGCTCCGATCGGGAATCGCGCGAACGTGGCGTACGCCCGATACAGCTGATCGCCTGGGCGATCGGTTGGTTGCTCGCGGCCACAACGTATCCGGCGAGGAAAACCGGCGTCCTGGGTGCGGCGGTACACGTATCGCCGCACCCGGGACGCCGCCCGGGCCCCCCCCGGCGGGGGGGGGGGGGGGGGGGGGGTGGCCCGGCCCCCCCCGGGACCCCCCCCGGGGGGGGGGGGGGGGGGGGGGGGG
>NZ_JARWPM010000118.1 GCF_029869215.1 Nocardia carnea | reverse complement strand
CCTCTCGCCCCCCCCCCCACCGTCCGCCTGGGGGGGGGTGTGGTGCGGGGGCCCCCCCCCCCCCCCCGCGTTGGGGGGGGCCCCGTTGGGGCCCCCGCAGCTCGGCCCCGGAAGACCCAGCGGGCCGCAGCACCGGAAGGTACCGCGTCCGGCAGACGACCACCGGCGGCGCGGATCCACCCCGAGTTCCGCATCCTTACGTTCTGCCGTCCGGGCCGGTCATCTCCCGGGACTGCGACCGTTCAGCTCGAATGTCCCCTGTGGGTCGACCAGGCTGCAAGGTCGCGACAACCACGGCCACCAGGGTCAGCCCGCAGCCCAGCAGTTTCGCCGGTGACAGCGCCGCACCGGCCGGGAGGAGCCAGTCGAGCAGCACCGAGGTCGTGAGCTGGCCCGCCACGGTGCTGAGACCCATCAGCAACACCCCCACCCACCGCACGACCAGCACTCCGGCCGCGATGAACAGCACCCCGATCGCGCCACCCACATACAGCCAGGGTTCCCGGGGCAAGGCGGCGGGCGGCCCGGCCCGCACCAGGACCAGCGCTTCGATGACCAGCAGGCCCAGCAGGCCGATTCCGAAGTTGATCACGGTGGCGGCGAACGGACTCCCCGACGTACCGACCCGGCCGTTCCACGCCTGCTGCCATGCGAGCCCGATGCCCGCCAGCACCGGGAGAACGAGCAGCACCGGCCCGGCGGTGGCGCCGAGCCAGGACGCCGTCGCGGCCCCCTCGGTCCCGGCCCCGCCGGATGCGGCCAGGAGCACCGCACCCACCGCCAGGGCGGCCCCGCCGAGCCGGGCGGCGGTCACCGGGGTGCGGCCCTGCGGTCCGATGCCCAGCCGATCCACGACCAGACTGCTCACCAACTGGCCCGATACCGCGCCCACGGTGAAGGCGGTGACACCCACGGCGGCCACGGTCAGCGACTGGCTCGCCACGAACAGTGCCCCGCACAGCCCGCCGAGCAACTGCCAGGGTCGCAGTTCATGCGCGGCCAGCGCGCCACGCACCCCGCGCAAACCCTCCCGCAGCCGCGCGCTCAGCGCCACCGCGATCAGCAACAGGACGAATCCACTTCCGAAACTCACCACCGCCGCGGCGACACCGTCGGCCAGGCGTGCCCCGAGTTCACCGTTGATCCGGCCCTGTACGGCGACCCCGGCCCCGATCAGCAACCCCAGCCCGAGACCCCAGCGCCGCACCACCATGACCGGAACCCTACCGACGCTGTCCCGGCCCACCGACCGGTCGTCGCCCGCGCCGCCGGGCGGTCACGAACATCCGCTATCGAACTCCCCTCCTGCCGCCACGGCGGGTATCCGCTGGTCACCGTCGCCGGACCGAGCACTCGAGGTACCGCCTGGCTTCGGTGGCGATGCACCCGTGATCGGGCCGATACCCTCCGGCGGGCGGTACCGGTGGTCCGGCCGGCGGTCACTCGTGCTCGGTTTTCGATGATCGTTCGTTCTCCTGCGGCTCGGTGGCGTGTGCTCCCGGCTGTCGCGGTAACCAACTCCCGGAGAGCACGGCGATCGCGACGAGGGCGATACCCAGCAGCGCGAGGGTCGACGACATCGGCAACCACAGGGTCATCAGACCCACGAACCCGAACACGGCCAGCGAGATCACTTCCTCCGAAAGCCCGGCCACCGACATCACGGTGGCCCGTGCGGGCCCGGTGATCGCATCCTGCAACCGCGCTTCGGCGATGATGGCGGTGTTGTAGACGATGCCGTAGGAAACGGCCAGCGCCACGAAACCGGCGACGGCCAGAACATAGGTCGCCCCCGGCCGGTGCGCTGCCCCGCCGGCGATCAAGGCACCCGCTGCGAAGAGAACAGCCGCCGCGCAGAGTGCGCGGGCCATGGTGCGCGCCGACATCGCTTCGGTGCGCCCGGCGAGCAGTGAACCGAGCAGCGAACCGACGACGGTCACGCCCACCAGAATCGGCACCACCGCGGTGGTGGCACCGGCTTCCCCGGCCAGCAACCCGAAATACTCGTCGAAGGCGGTGATCCCGTAGAGCAGCGCGAGTAGCACCACCCCGCGCCGGACCATCCGGATCCGGACCGCTTCGGTAACACCTGTCCGCAGCATGTGCAGGTACCGCCGGATAGATCCGGAACCGCTGGTGGCGGGGTCCGCGGTCGCCGGTCGCGGACTCGGAGTGAGCACCGCCGGATCCGCCGCACCTCGATGCGTTACGCCGGCCCGGACCGCCGCGGTTTCGCCCGCCTCGGCAATGGCTTTTTCAGCGGCTTCGGCGACCTCGGGTTCTTCGGCTTCCTCGAGTTCGGCGACCTCGGCCGCCGATACCGACCGCGGCGCGGCGGGCAGGCTGCTAGCCAGCGCCGTGTGCACGATCGCGCAGCCGACACTGGCCCAGCCGACGAGTTCGTAACCGCCCCACAGATACAGCGGGGTCGCGGCGAGAATCGCGAGCACCGCGCTCAGCTCGCTCGCCGAGCGGGTATAGCCGATCACCCGAGCGTAGGCACGGGATTCGCCCAGCACGGTGAGCTCGTCGTACAGCAGCGCCTCGAAGGTCCCCGAACGCAGCGCACCCGCCACGCCCCACAGGACGAACCCCAGGGCGAACCCGAGGAGTGAGGGCGCCAGGGTCCACAGTCCGAAACCTGCGGCCATCAGGAGGCCGTTGAGGATCAGCAGCCCACGCCGCGACACCGTATCGGCCCAGGCACCGGAAGGGACTTCACAGACGAAAGCCGTGATCGACCAGATCGCGAGCAGCAGCGAAATCTGCCCCGGGCCGAACCCGTGGTCAGCGAAGAGCAGCGCGTACAGCGCGTAATACGGAACCAGGTCCCCGGTCGCGGCGAACAATATCGCGCGCACTGTCAGCGCGCGCAGCCCGGCCCGGCGCCCGGAGCTCACCCGCCGGTGTCAACAGTGGTAAATGACCAAACGCATGCGATCAGCATCCGCGTCGCACGCCCACGGGTCAAGACCTTTTACGCCTCACGCAGACCGGCGGGCGTGGTTCAGAGCGGAATCCAGCCGTTCTCGGCTTCCGTCCCGGCCCCGAGCGCGCGGGCGTTCGCGGTACCCAGGCCCCGGTTCATATCGCTGATCAGATCGGCCACCGGATGTGAATCGCTGTAGTGGTATCCCTGGGCGAGCGCGAAACCCAGTTCGGTGAGCACGGCCGCCTGATGTTCGGTTTCCACACCTTCGGCGATGACCTGGAGGTCCAGCGATTTGCTCAGCGCCGCGATCACCCCGAGCAGCGGCGGCGCGGGGGAATCGGACCGGATGGCGGCCACGAAGGACTGGTCGACCTTGATGATGTCGCTGGGGAGCGTGGCCAACCGGCTGAGCGAGGAGTAGCCGGTACCGAAATCGTCGATGGCGATTCGTACGCCCCGGTCGCGCAAGGTGTGCAGATTGGCGATCGCGGTATCGGATTCAGCGGCCAATTCGGTTTCGGTGACCTCGAGCACCAGCTGGTCGGCGGGCCAGCCGGTGCTCTCCAGAATCCCCGCGACCTTGTCCGCGTAACCGGATTCGGCCAGTTCCAGCCCGCTGACGTTCACATTCAGGGTAAGCTCCAGCGCGGCGAAAGTTTCCTGCAGCTGGGCGGCATCCGCGCAGGCGCGGCGCAGCACCAGTTCGTCGAGATCGGCGATGAGGTCGTATTCCTCGGCCACCCGGATCAAGCCCTCGGTGGTGACGTCCGGTTGCGCACTCGACGACCAGCGCAGCAGCGCCTCGACTCCGACCGCCTTCTCGCCACCGTCACTGAGACTGACGATCGGCTGGTAATGCACATCGAGAGTGCCGTTGTCGATGGCCTCGCGCAGTTCCACCGCCAGCGGTGTGCGATGCCCGGATTCCAGGACCGTCCGGTTCCGCCCCGCCTGCTTGGCCCGGTACAGGCCCACATCGGCCCGGCTGACCAGCAGCGAGGCCGATTCCCCCGGCTGCCAGGAGGTCACCCCGGCCGAACAGCCGGTACTCACGGCGGCCCGCAACTGCTCGGTGAGCAGGATGGCCGCCTGTTCGGTGGTGCCGGGCAGCAGCGCCGCGAAGACATCGCCGCCGTAGCGGGCCAGCCGCTGCCCCGGGCCCAGCAGACCGGCCCAGGTATCGGCGACCTTCTGCAGCACCGCGTCGCCGGCACGATGACCGAGATGATCGTTGACCTTCTGGAAGCGATCCAGATCGACCAGCACCAGGGCCAGCGCCTGACCGGAACGGTCGGCCTGTTCGATCGCGGTGTTGAGGGCCCGGTCGAAACCGCGCCGGTTCAGCAGGCCGGTGAGCGTATCGATATCGGCCTCCGACGCCATCCGGGTCAGGATGCCCACCACCACGCCGACGCCGAAGGTGATGCCCGCGGGGATCACCCCGGACCACCACGGCAGCCCGGCCCGTGTCGGCAGCACCCACAGGCACAGCGCCATACACAGGGCGATATGCGCCGCGGCCCGCGACCAGGCGAAGAACAGCGCGGCATCGCAGGCGACGAAGACGTAGAACGACGCCAGGGTGATCGCCGCGACCGTATTCGGGAACGAATGCACGGCGATGGTGACCAGGATGGTGGCCACCACCACGTAGCCGTGGTGCAGCCAGTGCGGCATCCGCGGACCCCAGCCGAGCAGGCTTATCCCCAGCAACAGCGCCACCGCCGCGGCCGAGCCGACCAGGACCCGGTTGCCCTCGTCGCCCGGGTACAGCACCCGCGTGGGCGCGATGGCGGTCACGAGCAGACCCAGTATCCCGCCCATGACATAGAACGCCCCGGTGGTCCGGGACATGACCATGGCCGTCGCCACACCCGACGCGGCCCGTACCCGCGTCCGGGTATCGCCGCGAGACCCGCTTCCTCGCACGATGAACAGCCTAAACAACCGAAACCCGGCGCGCTGACCCAACCGGGTATTCCGGGTACCCCGATCGGGTGCGCGGCGAACCTGTCAGGCCGGGGGAGTCAGCAGATCGGTACCCACGAACGGCACCAGAGCAGCGGGCACCCGCACCGAACCGTCGGCCTGCTGGTGGTTCTCGAGCAGCGCGACCAGCCATCGCGTGGTCGCCAGTGTCCCGTTCAGCGTCGCTGCGATCTGCGGTTTCCCGTTCTCGTCGCGGTAGCGGACCGATAACCGCCGCGCCTGGAAGGTGGTGCAGTTGGAGGTGGAGGTGAGCTCGCGGTAGGTCTGCTGGCTCGGCACCCATGCCTCGCAGTCGAATTTGCGGGCGGCCGAACTACCCAGATCGCCCGCCGCGACATCGATGATCCGGTACGGCACGTCGAGGGCGGCGAGCATATCGCGCTCCCAGGCCAGCAGCCGCTGATGTTCGGCGTCGGCGTCCTCCGGCCGGCAGTAGACGAACATCTCGACCTTGTCGAACTGGTGCACCCGGATGATGCCGCGGGTGTCCTTGCCGTAGCTGCCCGCCTCTCGCCGGAAACACGACGACCAGCCCGCGTACCGTTTCGGCCCCGCACCGAGGTCCAGGATTTCGTCGGCGTGGTATCCGGCCAGCGGGACCTCGGAGGTCCCGACCAGGTACAGGTCGTCCTCCTCGAGGTGGTACACCTCGGCCGAATGCTGACCCAGGAACCCGGTTCCGGCCATGATCTCCGGTCGCACCAGCACCGGCGGGATCATCATGGTGAACCCGTTGGCCACCGCGCGTTGCGCGGCCAGCTGCAAAAGCCCCAGTTGCAGCAGCGCGCCGTAGCCGGTGAGGAAGTAGAACCGCGAGCCGGACACCTTGGCCCCGCGTTCCATATCGAGCAAGCCCAGTGATTCACCGAGGTCCAGGTGATCGCGGGGAGTGAAATCGAATTCGGGCACCGTCCCGACGGTCTCGAGCAGCACGTAATCGTCCTCACCGCCCGCCGGTGCGCCCTCCTGGACGATATTGGAGATCGCCCGGTGCGCCTCCTGCAATTCGGCCTCGGCGGCATGCTGCGCGGTTTCGGCCTCTTTGACCTTGACCGACATCTCCTGGGCCTGCGCCAGCAGCGCCGGGCGTTCCTCCTTGCTCGCCTTGCCGACCTGCTTGCCCATGGCCTTGTGCTCGGCCCGCAATTTATCGGCGGTCGCGATCGCGGACCGGCGCGCGCTATCGGCGGTGAGCAGCGCGTCGACGAGTGCCGGGTCCTCGCCCCGGGCTCGCTGCGAGGCGCGGACCAGCTCGGGATCATCGCGCAGGAGTCGGAGGTCGATCATGGCTGACCAGCGTAATGGGCGTGGATTTCCGCGCTCAACCGAGTATCGCCACGACCGGCCGCGCCCGGAGTTCTCGCGCCGCGCGAACGAGTTCCCAGCACAATTCGGCCATACCGATCGGCCGGGTTCGTGGCATGTTCGGGTCGGGCGCTGCCATGATGGACCGCGATGTCCTCCGAAAAAGAGCCTGCACACCGCCCCGGCCTCCGCGGCGGCCAATCGTTGCGCTCGCGTACCGCCCGCGCGGGCCGTGGTCGCAAGACCGATGTCGCGCGGGCGAGGTCCGCCGGTCCGGCATCCCCGGAGACGCCGGACCCGTTCGGCCCGCCGGAGCACCGCCCCTCCGCCGTTCGTTCCCCGCGCCGTCCGAACCGGGCGGGCGCGGGCGGTTCGCGGCGGCCGGGTAAGGGCAAACCCACACGGATCCCGGCGCCGCGGTTGCGCTGGAGCCTGCTCGCGGTGGCCGTCGGGGCGATCGTCGCGGCACTGCTCACCCTCATGGTCAGCGGTTTCGACAACGATTCCAATCTGCAGGCGCGTACCCCGGGCGGCGCGGTGGCCAAGGCCGACAAGGTGTTCGCCTCGGTGTCCACGGGCGACTGCCTGACCTGGACCAAACCGGATCATTCCGATCTGGTGGAACTCGATTGCGCCGAGGAGCATCTATTCGAGGTCACCGACACCATCGATCTGAGCCAGTACCCCGGTGCGGAGTTCGGGCCCGACGCGGTGTGGCCGGATTCGCTGCGGCTCACCGAACTCCGCGAGGAGCACTGTGTGCCGGCGGCCCAGCGATACCTGAACGGGAAACTCGATCCGCGTGGCAAGTACGCGGTGGGCTTGATGTACCCGAGCAACGACGGCTGGACCAATTCCGGTGATCGCATGCTGCGCTGCGGCCTGCAGGTGCCGGGGCTCAGCGGGAATCCGCTGCCCGCTACCGGCCGGGTCGCCGAAAGCGACCAGTCCAAGGTGTACGAACCGGGTGTCTGCCTCGGGATCAGCCAGAACCTGCCGACCGACCCGGTCGACTGCACCCAGGAACACGCGGTGGAGATCGCCGCCACGGTGGACCTGTCGGCGAAGTTCCCCGGCGGCCCGCCGGGCAAAGACGAGCAGGATCAGTTCCTGGAAGCGGAATGCGGCCGGATGACCAACGACTATCTCGGCGGCCCGCACGTACTCCGGGACAAAACACTGACGGTGTTCTTCGATTTCATCGATGCGCGCAGTTGGCTCGCCGGTAGCCGGAAACTGAACTGCATGATCGGAAAAGGCGCCGATCAGGAAGGTTTCGCCCCCATCGTCGGTCCCGCCCGCGGCCGCGTGCTGATCAACGGCCAGGAGCCGGTGCCGCCGCCCAACTCCGGCCGCTCCACCCCTACCCCGCTGCCCGGCGCGGCGCCGCTGCCCCCGCAGCCGGAACCGCGGCCCGCACCGCGCTGAGACGGAAAACAGCTATGCCGGTCGTCATGTCGGAGTCCCGTTTCGAGGAACTCGTCGGGGATGCGCTGGACCTGATCCCACCCGAGCTGGCACGCGCCATCGACAACGTGGTGGTGCTGATCGAACCGCGTAACCCCGACGATCCGCACCTGCTCGGCCTGTACCACGGGATCGCGCTCACCGAACGCGACAGCCATTACGGCGGTTCACTTCCCGATACCGTGACCATCTACCGAGATGCGCTGCTGGCGGTCTGTGCCGACGAGGAAGAAGTGGTCGAGGAAGTCCGGATCACCGTGATCCACGAAATCGCACACTATTTCGGGATTGACGAAGACCGGCTCCATCAGCTGGGATGGGGTTAAGCTAAGCGAGGTCCACGCGACGCGCCGGCAGGGGATTGCACGGGCACGGCGCCGGGCCGTACCGGAAGAAGTTCGGATTCGATGGAACCGCTCGCGGGGGTATCGCGTCCAATGTACTCGTAGGGGGAATTCTCGTGGTTCCGCCCAAGAGCCGCCACAAGAAGGAGTCGAGGACATGATCGGTAATGTCAACGTCACACCTGAGCTCATCCTTGCCGCCGCGGTCGAATTGGACCTGCTCGCCGACCGTTTGGCCGGCGTCGCCGCGGTCACCGTACCGGCGACCTATGTCGCACCGTCCGGCGCCGACGAGGCATCGATCCACGGCGCGATGCATATGAACAAGGGCGCCGCGACCCACCAGACCTCGCTCGCGCAGGCGGTGCTCGAACTGCATCACACCGCCGCCATCCTGCGCACCCAGCTCGCCGGATACCTCGCCCAGGACGCCGCCTCAGCCGGTGTGCTGGCGCTCACCGGCGCACCGTTCGGCGCGATCAGCGCCTAGCCACACAGTGACCGCCGGCGCGCCGCGACGCGGCGTGCACCACGAGCGCACGGCGCGCCCGCCGCAGCGTATCGACAGCTCACAAGGGGAGAAACAAGCATGACCGCAGGTATCACCGGGGTGTTCTGGCTGCCCAGACTCGCCGAGGGGAACTCGATCGCACTGAACGCGGGATCCCACGCCATACCCATGTCCGCGGCCGCCACCGCCTGGGGCACCCTGACCGGGGCCTGGGTGGATGCCACTGCCACGGTGGTCCGCGTAATGGCGGAGCTCGGTGTCGGTATGCAGAGCGTGAACGGTATCGGCGCGCTCGCCCGGCTCGTCGGGTTCACCGGCTGGGCGGAGCAGCAGGGCGCCATGGCCGCGACCCTGGGTACCAAGGCCGCGTCGCAGGCGACGGCCTACACCGTGGCCTCGATCGCCATGCCGAGCCTGCCGGAAATCGCGGCCGTGAACGCGGCGCGCGTCGCGGCACACAGCACCGGCGGCGTGCTCAACGGCAGCTCCGAAATCGCGGAGGCGGCCAAGGCCGCACTGGATCTGCGGGCCGCCCTCACCATGGAGACCTACGAGGCCGCCATCACGGCCCTCGTGCTGACGCCGGGTGAATTCCTCAACCCGCCACCGATCGCCAACGGTGCCGGTCAGGCGGATCCGGGTCCGGCCGAGGATGCCATGAAGGAAGCCAACGGTGATCCGGTGAAAATGCTGGCCGCGGCAGGTAGCGCACTCGCGCAGAACCCGGGTGTCGCCAGTGCCGTCACCCAGGCGGCGAATGTCGCGGGGTCGGTGGCCGGTACCGGTGTCACCACCGTCGGCAATCTGGGCGCCAACGCGATCGCCGCGGCGACCACCACCTCGGCGCCGGCGTCCGTCGCGCCGCTGGCGCCCGGTGTGGTGACCGGTGCGGTGGTCGCGTCCACCGCCGCCGCGACAACCCGTGCCGGTGGGATGCCCAGCGGTTCGGCACTCGGCCTGAACAACGGCGGCCTCAAAGTGCCCGAGGGCTGGGGCGCGCCCGCGGCCGGGGCGGCGGCGCCCGCGGCCGAGACCGTCGCGGTGAACCGCGGTGAGGCCGCGCCGGTGCGCCCGGCCGCCCCCGCGTCCGGAAGCCCGCTGCTGGGTAACGCCCGCACCGACGGCGAGGACGATCAGGAACACGACGCAGCCGACTACCTGCGCGGCGATCACTTCACCGACGGCCGCTACATTGCCGACGGCGTGATCGGCGCCGAACCCCCACGGTCGGACACGTGACGGTGCTGGGTGCGGGGCGCGGGCCGTCGATGCTCGCCGAGGTGACGTTATCGCTCGACGAAATGCAGTATCTCCTGGAGAAACTGGAGATCGACGAGGTGCCCGTGGTCCTCGATGCGCGGGGACGCTACGACAACCAGGTCGACCACGACGCGGCGATGAACGCCGCCGAGAAGTTGCTCGTCGAACGTGACCTTCTCGACGGCGAACAGATCCATCCGGATCTCGCCGACCGGCTGCGCGGGTTGTACCGCCCGCACTGGGTGGTGGCTCTCCGGCTGTTCGTGGGCGGCCAGGCGAGCCGGATGTGCCTGGCGAAGGGCGACGATATCGTCACCGTCGCCCTTCGCGGGCCCGAGTCCTATGTGATCCATGAAGCCACCGAGGATCTGCCCGGCCCGGTGATCGCGGCACTCGGCGCGGCGCAGCCGCTGGAATTGACCGGGATGCGCGCGCCCACCGAACACCTGGTACCGATTTTCGACGATGTGGGCGATCCGGCCGCCACCGCGGCCCGCCTGGCGAAGGTCGGCAACCCCGCCCGGGACGCGCAGGCCATCGCCTCGGCCATGGCACATTGTGAATCACACGCCGAGATCGTCGGGGTGGTGTACGGGGACGCCAGTCGCGATATCGCCGACGGTCATATCGCCGTATACAACACCGCGGCCGGGCGATTCATCGCCACAGCCAGCGTCGCCGACGACGGGACGAAATGGACCTCCTTCAGTAGCGGTACCGACGCCCGGCTGCGAATCGCCCTGCAGGATCTCATCAATTCGCTGCCCGAACGCTCCGAGTTCCCGCGCAACCCGTCCCTCGCCTGAGGGGCGGGTCGGGCGGGGTCGCGAAATACCAGCGGCCGCACCGGGAACCCGAGGCCCGGCTGATTCGGGAAGCCGGCGCTCAACCCATCGGGTCGTCGGCGCCGAATTCGGCCTTACCGCCGAACGGCGGTGTAAACCGGCCCCATCGCACACAGTCCCAGCCACCGCCGGGTAGCGGGAGCAGTTCGATGGTCTCGGTGTTGTCCAGGTGATTGTTGGTGGTGAACGGCGGGCCCACCCCGGCCAGCGTGCGCCCCACCAAACGCATAGCAGCGCCGTGGGTTACCACCAGCACATCGCCGCTACCGCCGTCCTCGAGGTATTCGGCGCGCAGATCGGCAACGGCGGGCAAGAATCGCGCGAGGACATCGTGGCCCGATTCGCCGCCGGGGATACGTTCGGTCAGCCGGCCTTCGTGCCAGTTCCGGTACACCGTCTGGAAGTGGTCATGGGCTTCCGCCGTGTCCAAACCGTCCAGATCGCCGAGTTGTACCTCGTGCACGCCGTCACGCGCGATCGCGCGCACACCGGTGGCCGCCTCGATATAACCGGCGGTCTGGCGGGCCCGCAGGGCATGCGAATGGAACAGGGCCCGCGGTGCGACGGCCAGCCCTTCGCCGAAGGCCTTGGCCTGGGCGGCGCCCCGTTCGGTCAGTGGCAGGCCGGGCAGTTTGGTATCGAGGATCTTGGCGACATTGCCTTCGGTCTCACCGTGCCGGACCAGAATGAGCTTGGCGGTCACAGATCGGCCACCCCTTTTCGTAGCTGGGTCAACCACAGCGCCGCGTCCTCGTCCGACGGGGGTGGGGTTCCGGTCGCGGAGGTGGCGGGCCAGGAACCGAGGAAACGGATACTCGCCGTCCGGTGCAGCGCCTTCAATGCCTCGGCCACCGCGGTGTCCTCGATATGGCCGACGCAATCGAGGTAGAAGCGGTAGGTGCCCATACCGGTCCGCGTCGGCCGGGATTCGATACGGGTCAGATCGATACCGCGGGTGGCGAATTCGGCGAACGCGCGCATGAGCGAGCCCGGCATGTTCGGCAGTTCCTCGATAACGATCGAGGTGCGATCGGCGCCCGTGGGCGCGGGCGCCACGCGCGGCGGGGTGACCAGCACAAATCTGGTTACGGCCTGGTCGTGATCGGCCACCCCCGTCGCCAGGACCGCCAGCCCCAGCCGCTCCCCCGCCAGGGCGGTGGAGACCGCCGCGTCCGCGAGACCGTCGCGGACGTCCTCCGCGGCCGCGGCATTGGAATCCGAGGTATGGATCGCGATCTCACCCCAGGTCTCGGCGACCCAGTTCCGGACCTGCGCGAGCGCCACGGGGTAGGCGGCCAGAGTGCGCACGGCCCCGGTATCGGTTCCCGGTCGCGCGAGGATGGTGAAGCTTACTTCCAGTTCGGTTTCGGCGATGATCTGTAGCCGGGGCCCGATGGCCAGCGAATCCAGGGTCGAGGAGATCGAGCCCTCCACCGAACTCTCGATCGGAACGACCGCCGCGACCACCGCGCCGGCACGCACCATTTCCAGAGCGGCGGCCTGGCTGGCGGCGGCGATCCGCTCGACGGGCCCGTCGAAAGCCCCCGAGCGCTCGAATTCGGCGAGGGCCATCTCGGTGAAGGTTCCGGATGGTCCGAAATACGCGATACGCGGCACGGCTACGAGCCTACTTGGGCGAACCCCGGGCGCGCCGCCGATCGTGCCGGCCGACCTGTACGCGAGCCGGAATTCCTGCCGGTCAAGCCCGGGAACTACCGGCTCCCGCGAGCCGATGTCCCCGCCGCCGAGAAGAAGAACGCCACGAGAGCCGACCACCAGCAACTGGTCCGCCCCGGTGGCGCCGGGCTCCGCCCGCTCCCGAACCGGTGCGCCCGCGGCACCGCGGACCAGGTGGGTCGGCCGTCGTAATCCGGCATCGCCCACGGCGAGCGCCCGGGGCGCTGAGCAGGCAGGAAAGTCCTACGGTCAGTTCCGCTCCCCGCACGGCGGAACGAAGAACCATTCAGCAGTTCGGGCGGCCGGCGCAGTAGCAAGGGGCAGGGCGGGAAAGCCCGCTCTCCCGCTGTCAGCTGCGGGCTGTGCGTAGCAGCGCCCGGAGCGCATGCTCCAGTTCCACCGGTGTCTCGCTCTCGATGCCCAACAGGACTTCCCGCACAGCGTCGACGGCGCCACTCGAGAGTCCGGTCAGGAAATCGATATCCGGGCTGGTCAATGCCCGGCGGATATCCTCGCCGCACAGCGCGGCGGCGGTGGCGGCGAGGAGCGCCAGTGCCCGGGACGCCTCGTCGGTCCGGGCCGCGAATCCACCCGGCCGGTGGACTGCCGTGGCCAGAAAATCGGCAATGTGCTCGTCGGGCAGTGTCAGGTCGAGGAGTTGGTCATCGGCGAATTGCCCGAGCGGCACCACCAGACCGTCGGCCGGCCCGCGTTCCACAACGCGACCCGGAACGCTCAGCTGCACCAATACCGGCTCGGACCCGTCTGCGACCACCTTTCGATAGTAGGCAGCGCACCGGCGGACACGAGTGGCGGACCGGGCCGCGCTGCGCCGATGCCCGGAATCCATGTGCGGCAATCTCTTGCGCCACAACCGACTGTAACTTAGCTTAGGTTAACCTAATTAATAACTGATCGTTGAAGTCGGGTCCGCCCGCACTGGAGGTACCGATGGCACCGACCGCCCCCGCCCCGTCCACCGCCGAACGCGTCCGCAGCGCCTGCGTCCACGCCGAACAGGCCGTGCTCGCACTACCGGGCGCCGACCCGACCCCCGTCTCGGTGCACTATCTGCGTCAATGCGGCGATGTGGTGATCGCGGTGCCCAACGAGAGCGCCGCGGTGTACGCGGCGCAGGAGCAGATCGCGGGAGCGCCCGCCGTCCTCGAACTCACCGACCACGCCCCGCTGCCGTTGCGCGAACC
Organism: Nocardia carnea; assembly: GCF_029869215.1. Lineage (GTDB taxonomy): Bacteria > Actinomycetota > Actinomycetes > Mycobacteriales > Mycobacteriaceae > Nocardia > Nocardia carnea_B. The sequence continues at coordinate 14,291 of NZ_JARWPM010000118.1, read as the reverse complement.
GGTGCGCGCCCTGGTGTGGTTGCGCGGCTGGATCCGCGCGGTCCCGGCTCGTGCCCAGCGCACCCTGGTCACCGCGGTCGCCGAGGACCATCCGCATCCGGCTCTGCTCGATATCGGCCATACGACCACCCTGCTACGCCTGGTCCTGAACTCCGCGGTGGTGGCCGATTCCGCGGGCGCGGAATCGGTCTGCGTCGACGATCTGCGCCTGGCCACCCCCGACCCGTTCTGCGATATGGAATCGGCCTGGTTACAGCACCTGGACGCCGACCACGCCGACGTCGTGGCACAGCTGGCCCGCCATCTGCCCGCCGCACTGCGGCACGGCCGGATCCATCCGCTGGCCATCGACCGCTACGGCCTCACCCTGCGCATCGAAGGTATCGACGGCGACCACGATTTCCGCCTCCCGTTCGCAACCCCGGCCGACGACGTCGAAGCCCTGGGCCGGGCGGTTCGCACCCTGGCCGGCTGCCCGTTCCTGAACGGGCTGCGCAGCATCTGAGACCCCGTCCTCGGACGTTGGACCATAGGGGGCCGAAACCCGCGGCACCGCGGTCGCCGCCAAACTACACACCATGAGCGAGAGTGGTTGGCTGGTGGGCGAGCGGGCGCGCGAGCAGCGGGCGATCCGGCTCGAGATTCTGGTCGTTCTGGCCGTCACCTTCGGTCTCAGCGGGGTCAATGCCGCGCTGTCGTTGCTGGAGAGCGCGCTCGCGCCGGGTGGGGTCGGCGAGCGGACGGTCGCGTTGAATTCGTCACGGACCAGCCAGTCCCTGCTCGACCTGATGTTCCAGTTGCTCGGGGTGGTGCGGTTGGCCGCATGGGCCGGGCTCGCGCTGTATCTGCTCTGGCGCAGTGGGCTCGCACCGCGTGCGATCGGTTTGGCGCGGATGAGGTTCCGGCCCGATTTCCTGCACGGCGTGGCCTTGGCCGCCGTGATCGGGTTACCCGGTTTGGGGCTGTACCTGATCGCGCAGGGACTGGGAATCAATGTGACCATCGTCCCGGACGCGCTGGCGGATCATTGGTGGCGGATGCCGGCACTGGTGCTCTCCGCGTGCGCCAATTCGGGCGCCGAGGAAATCGTGGTGGTGGCCTATCTGCTGACCCGTTTGCGGGCGCTGGGTTGGTCGGACAACTCGGCCTTGGCCGCTTCGGCGCTGTTGCGCGGCAGCTATCACCTGTACCAGGGCCTCGGCGGCGGTATCGGCAATGTGGTGATGGGCATTGTTTTCGGGCGGTACTGGCAGCGCACGGGGCGGCTGTGGCCTTTGGTGATCGCGCACGCGTTGATCGACGTGGTCGCCTATATCGGGTACGGAGTGCTGCACGGACGGGTGTCGTGGCTGCCGTGACGCCCGGCGCGTAACCCGGCTGAACACGATCGGCGCCGCGACCTGCGACGCAGCGACGCGAAGAGGCTCGCTGACGAACGCCGCCGGGAACCATCAGTACAGTCTGATGATGATGAACGGCGACGACCCAAGGATCCGCCGGGTGCCGCCGCACAGTGGAGCACCCGGACGAGGTCCCGCGCGCAGGCCCGTCCCGCCCCCGCCGCACGGCGGGCGGCCACCGGTCGAACCCCCGCAGGTGATCCGTCGCGGCCCGGGCCCTGCCCCCGGCCGGCCCACCGAACGGTACGAACCTCCGCGGGCGTGGTCGCAGACGCCGGAGGGACGGCCCGCGCCGCCCCCCCGGCAGCCGGGGCGCGGCGGTAAACCCGCTCCCCCGACCCACGCGCCCACCCAGCGGCCGGTGCCCTACCGAGAATCCGTACACGCCCCCACGCAGCGTCCCGTTCCGTATCGCGATGACCGCCGCCGCCCGCCGCCACCACCGGACGGCGATCTGCCCTACGGCGGTGCCGCCCCGCGGCCCCGGCGCCGGCGCAAGCGCCGGCTGGGCCGGTGGTTCCTGGTTTTCCTGCTGGTCCTGCTCGCGGCCTTGGTGTACGGGGTGGTTTCGCTCGACGGGTCGCTCAAACGGATCGGCGCCTTGAACGACTATGAGGATCGGGTCGGAAACACAGCGGGGACCAACTGGCTGCTGGTCGGTTCGGACAGCCGCGCCGGGCTGTCCGAGGACGAGGCCGCGGGACTGGCCACCGGCGGCGAGGTCGGCGACGCCCGCACCGACACCATCATTCTCGTGCACATCCCGCCGTCGGGGCGTACCACGCTGGTGAGCCTGCCGCGCGATTCCTATGTGAGCATCCCGGGCTACGGCCAGGACAAACTCAATGCCGCCTTCGCTTTCGGCGGCGCACCGCTGCTGACGCAGACCGTGGAGACAGCGACCGGCTTGCGGATCGATCACTACGCCGAGATCGGGTTCGCCGGGTTCGCGGGTGTGGTGGACGCGCTGGGCGGGATCGATGTCTGCGTCCCGCAGGCCATCAACGATCCGCTGGCCGGTATCGACCTCCCCGCCGGATGCCAGGAACTTAACGGGCCACAGGCACTCGGATTCGTCCGCAGCCGGGCCACGGCGCTCGCCGATATCGACCGGATGAACAACCAGCGGCTGTTCCTGTCCGCTCTGCTGGAAAAAGCGACCAGCCCGGCCACGCTGCTCAACCCGTTCGCGTTGTGGCCCATGGCCGGTAAGACCGCGGGCTCGCTGACCGTGGATTCCGGCGACCATATCTGGGATCTCGGACGCCTGGCCTGGGCCTTGCGCGGCGATACCCTGGCGACGACGGTTCCGGTGGGCGGTTTCGAGGATACGGCCAGCGGCAATGTGGTGCGCTGGGCCGATCCCGGGGCCGACCGGTTCTTCGAGGCACTGGCCAACGGTGACCCCATCCCGGCGGATCTCACCGGCCAGTAGTTCGTCCTGACCGGGCGGAAGCCATCCGGCGCGGGCCCGGACCCCGCACCCGGCCGCTCCGCGCGCGATAATCGATGGCATGCACGACAGCGACCTGGCCCAACCGTTCATTGCCGGGCTGCGGACTCAGGTGCGGCACGGCCTGACTGCCTCGCAGCAGTATCTGGCGGCCGCGGTGTATTTCGATATCGAGCGGTTACCTCAGCTCGCCGGGCATTGCTACGGACGGTCGGAACAGCATCGCGGGCACGCGCTGCGGATCGTGCAGTACCTCATCGACCGCGACCTCGAGATCACCATCGGCGGACTCGACGAGGTACGCCAGACTTTCGAGTCACCGCGTGCCGCGGTCGCATTTCTGCTCGCCCGGGAGCAGACCCTGACCGATCAGGTCACCGAACTCGCCAAGGTCGCACGGGAATGGGCGGATTTCCTGGGCGAGCAATTCATGAGCTGGCTCCTGGAATGCCAGCAACGCGATGTTGCCGGTATGTCCTCATTACTCGCTGTGACGGATCGCTCAGCCGGGAATATGTTCGATGTCGAGGAGTTCGTCGCGCGCGAATTGCGTTCTACTGTCCCGCAAACCAACAGCTCGGCCCCTAAAATGGCCGGTGAGGGCCGTATTAAATAAGGCAACACTATCCTCAATCGAATAAGGGAACACTATCCTCATTAAGGCTGCACTTGGATGACATAGCCCTTTTCCGGCGTTAATGTCAAGACATGTCCAATCATCCGGAGAGCCCCCGCAGCAAATTCCACGGATTGCTGCACGATCAGATTCGGCACGAGTTCAATGCCGAGCATCAGTACATCGCCATCGCCGTGTGGTACGACAACGCCGACCTGCCGCAGCTGGCCAAGCGGTTCTACGCGCAGGCGGTCGAGGAACGCAATCACGCGATGATGATCGTCCAGTATTTTCTGGATCGGGATATCAGTGTCGATATCGCCGGAGTCGACGCGGCGAAGTCGCATTTCGAGAACGCTCGCGAGCCGATCGCACTGGCCCTCGACCAGGAGAAGACGGTAACCGATCAGATCGTTCAGCTCGCGAGCACAGCCCGCGAGGAAGGCGACTATCTGGGCGAGCAGTTCATGCAGTGGTTCCTCAAGGAGCAGGTGGAGGAGGTCGCGAAGATGACCACCCTGCTGACCGTCGCCGACCGTGCCGGTTCGAACCTGTTCGATCTCGAGGAGTTCATCGCCCGGGAGATGAGCGACGACCCGTCCTACGCGCCGGGTGCGCCGTCGGTCGCGGGCGGCCATATCTGAGAGGTGACAATCCGGCCTCCGCGCCGAGCTGCCGCGTTTGACGCGGCCGGGCTCGGCCGGGGGTCCGTGGATTGTTTCCCGGGTGATGCGAAGGGGAGCATCGGCCGTCCCGGCCTACTGCGCCGAGGTCGGGCGGCCGATGCTCCTGCGCGTCAGCCGGCGCCGGGTCGTTGTGTCGGCTGACGTTCGTCGCCGGGGGGTTCCAGAAACGGCGACACCTGAAACCTAGCCGAGATCAGCTTCGGAAAAAAGAGTTTTTCGGAAATTTCTCCGTTTAATTCAGCGGAGAGTCACCTGCCGTGACCGCAGCCCGTCCCGCGAACGTCGCTGCTCCGAGGTCAGCGGGGCGTCCACGGTCAGCGCCTCGGCCAGCCGGTCGCCGAATTCCGTAGCGGGATCGCGCCATTCGCTCACATGTCGCTCCGGGTCGAGATCGAACACCGGCACCAGCAGCCCGTGTGTCCGGAACGAGCCCGCGAACCGCGAACCCTCGCCGAGATGCAGACCACCCGCCGCGTGCAGCCGGGCCAGCGCCAGCATCAGATCATCCTCGGCTTCCGGCCGCACCCAGCGCAGATGCGCTTTCTCGCCCGCATCCACCCACCAGGGCGCCCCGATCGCCGCGGGCCCCAGGTCCAGCCGGTCCGACGGCATGATGGCTTCCTTCGCCTGCTCGATGGTGGCGGCGATCTGCGGATCGGGCTGAACGCCCTCGGGCACCCACCAATCGAAATCGCGGTGCACCACGAGATCCAGCGGCGCGTCGGGCACGATCACATCGGAAAGGGCGGGACCGCCCGGGGCGGCATGCGCCACGGCCAGCGAGTCACCGGGTTCGGCGGATTGCGCCCAGAGGATCGAGGCCGCGATATCGGCCGCCGGGTCCGTCGTCGGCGCCTGTACCTGCACACCGACATATCCGGTGGGGGTATCGCCGGCGCGCACCAGTGCGGCCACCGCGCCCGGCAGCACCGTGGCCAGCACCACCGCGCGCTCAGCGGCGATTTCGGGCTTCAGTGCCAATTCGGCGGTCGCCGAGGGGACGAACTCCCGCAGCGCAACCAGATCGCATTCCGCGGCCAAGCCTTCGAAAGGCCGGGCGATAACCTGTTCGGCCTCCTGCAACGCCGCCCGCCGCTCGGCCAGACGCTGGGCCCGGTTGCCGCCGGGTTTCGGACTATTGCGTTTGCTCTTACCCACGGCTGGTCAAATTACACGGCATCCCGGGCCGTCCGCGGCAGGCCACTCGGTTCAGCGGTAGCGGGTACGGCATTCAGCGATTGGCGAGAACCGCTTTGGCACGACCCGGATGATTCGTCGCGACCCAGCTCACGCCGAGATCCGCGCACAACTGGATATCGTCGGGTTCGTCCACGGTCCAGCAGTAGGTCGCGCGGCCGGCCGCGGCCGCCTTGTCGACCAGGTCCGGATGATCGCGCAGCGTTTTCACCGACGGGCCCACCGCGGTGGCGCCCACGGTGGTCGCCGCGCTACCACCCAGGTAGCGGGACGATTCACCGAGCAGCACGGTGGGCAGCAGGGGTGCCGCCCGGCGGATCCGCCATACCGCGGTGGCCGCGAACGACATCACCACCGCCCGGGAATGCGCCGCCGAGGCCGGTGTGGCGATTCCGAAGCGCTGCAGTTCGGCCAGTACCTTGTTCTCCACCAGTGACCCGTACCGGACCGGATGCTTGGTTTCGATGAACAGTTTCGTCGGGCGGCTGCGCCAATCCAGGACCAGGCCGATGAGTTCGCTGAGAGTGAGCACCCCGGCCGGTGTTCCGTCACCGAAGTCCAGCTCCTTCAGCTCGGCCAGTGTCAGTTCGCTGACCAGGCCGGACCCGCTGGACGTGCGGTCGACCGTACGGTCGTGCACGCAGACCAGATGGCCGTCGCGAGTGAGCCGGACATCGCATTCCACGCCGTCGGCGCCCTCTTCCAGCGCCAGCTCGTAGGCCGCCAGCGTATGTTCCGGGCGCTCCGCCGAGGCGCCGCGATGCGCGACCACGAACGGCGCGCGCGGGCCCTGGACCGACTGGTCACTGTGCTCGCTCACTGGGCCACAACCTCCTGTGCTGCTCGGCCGGCGCCGTCCCGGGAATCTACTGTCGCGGCGTCCGGCGCCGTGCTCACCGTAGCGGCCGCGCCCGGATGCACCGGTTCGATCAGCGGCTTCGCCGGATCGACCGCCATCACCCAGCGGTGGGCCAGCCGGTGCCGGCCGCGCAGATCGCGGCCCTCGACCGTGCGCACGACCCAGAGGGTGAGTACCGCGACGCCGGCCGCCGCGAGATCGGTGAGCGCGGTGAAGAGCACGCCGTCGGCCTTGGCCTGCAAGGAATCCGCGGTCCGCCAGTAGAGGGCCGCCACCGCCAGCAGACCGCCGAGTACCCAGCACACCCACCAGATCCGGACGGCCCGCAGCGGCCGCGGGTCCTCGCGGCCGGCCACTACCTCGGAAAGGAATACCCCGGGATAGACCAGGTTCACCCCGGGGATCAGGCAGCCGAGCGCGAGCAGGCGCGGTGAGCGTGGGTCGCGCCGGCCGGCCGCGGCGAAGACGGTGCGGCGTAGCTCGATGAGCCAGCCCAGCGCGGCCACCGCGGCTACCAGGGCCATGATCAGCGCGAACAGCGCCGCGGTGTTCACCAGCGCGTCGGAGAACCACAGCAGTGGGGGTTCGATGAGACGGGTGCGATTACGCAGCAGGATCAGGTAGCGGATCAGTTCGGCCACCGCGGCCAGGCCGAAGAGCACCGCGGTGGCGAGCAGAGCGGTGTACACCCAGCGTGCCAGCGCGCTCAGCGGCTGTTGCGGTTCGCTGTCCGCGGCGGTTACCGGGCGATCCCGCAGACCCCAGCGCGGGATCTCGGTGTAGCGCGGGGTTTCGGCGGACCGGCGACCGCCGGCGGCGGAACCGGCCGGACGATCGAGCCGACCGGGCCGGCGCGCGACCCAGCGGTAGTTACGGCGCTGCGGTGGCGCATCGATCGGGCCCGGGGACAGCAGCACCCCGCGACAGCGCGGGCACCAGTGCATCGGCGTGCCCTGCACCGCCCAGCGCGTACCGCAGCGGGCACAAGGCTGCACCACCGTACTCACCGCGCACCTCGCTCTTCGTCAGTAGATCTTCGCGGGCTCGGGGCCCTCACCGGCCAGCGGGCGGCCGTGCTGCTGCCAGGCCACCATCCCGCCTACCACGTTGACCGCTTCGTACCCGAGATTCACCAGATATTTGACGGCCTCCGCCGAGCGACCGCCCTGCCGGCATACAACGTAGAGGTCGGCATCGGGGTCCAGCTCGCCGTAGCGCGCCGGGATATCGGAGAGCGGGATATGCACGGCGCCGGGCGCGTGGCCGAGCTGCCACTCGTCGTCCTCACGCACATCGAGCAGGACGGCGGCAGCCGCCTGCCCGGGCGGCTGGTCGAATTCGGCCGGTACGGCCTCGACCGTAACCGACGGGACTCCGAAGCTCGTCACGTTACTGATCCTGCCACAACCGCCGGGACGGCCGCCGGGTCCGGGGCGAGCGGGCAGCCGCCGGACCGGTCGGAGCGGACAACGATCGGGCCGGCGGCGACACGCCGGGCGATGCCGAAAATTCGCGGGGTCCGGACACGCATCGAACCGCCCAGCCGATAGGTGCGGGCGCCCACCCCCTTTGATGAGTTATGTGCATAATTCACAACATCTTCCGGCGGGTTCAGCTATCATTCAGCGCACCATTATCCCAGGCGCCTGAGATAGACGGCTCGACCTGCGGAAACGGTGGAACCGAACGGCCTATCCGGTACTCCCCTCCAAAAATCCCGGAGCGACCGTCCGGCCACCGCACCGGGCCGCGCCCCGTCGCGACCCGATAACCACTTGGACGCCACCGGCGCCGAATCGGTTCCATCGGAACCGGAAAATGGGAAAATCCCCAGATCCCGGCGGTGACCTCGGTAATCTGGCGCCATGACATCGACCAGGGGGTTACTCGACGGATTGGACAAGACCGGCCTCGACAAGGCGTTGTCGGAGGCCGGTTGCCTCGGATTGACAGTCGATTCCGAGGGTAAACGACTGGAACTGGACCTCGAGGTCCTGAGCCTGCCGGAGCAAACGACCGGCACATCCACCGACGAACAGTGGGATGACGTGCACGCCCAGCGGGTGCGGCTCATCTTCCACGGGGTCACCAGAATTGCCGCATCATTGCGGATGCAGCGCTGGGACGATCTGGAGCCGCGGATTCTGCCGCTGGACCTCTCCGGACTCGGTGCCGCGGTACACAGTTTCGGTGGTAGCCGGCTACACGGCTGGGAGTTCGTCGACCTCGACGACAGCAGCTGGACGCTCTGGAGCGAACTGCTCAGTTTCGACACCACGATCGACACCCGGATCGCCCGCCACGTCTTGGAGTTTTCCCAGGAAGAAGGTATCGACCCACGGGAACTCGATATCCGGGTCTGGTTCGATACGGTGTCGGCAGAGCGCACGAACGGGCAACCCCTACCGCTGCCCGATCTGGTCTCCGGGTCCCAGCGGTGGTGGGCGGCGCACGACAAGGGCGATCCACGCGCTTCGCACCCGTATATCGCCCCGCCGCTCTGATTCGCCGCCCGGGTGGACGAGCCGGGCCGACCCGGTTCCGTACCGGACCGGCCGTTGCCATCCGGCCGGCCCGGCGGGCGTGCCGCTCGGCGATTCGCTCAGGCTGATTCACATACGCATGAGGCACACCGTTTTTCCCGTATCCCGGCACAGAGCACGTTTTCAGAGCACGCTGGTCGGCGTGCGCCGGTCCGGGGTGCGGGGATCACGGCACCGGAACAAAAATGGTCGAGTCCCGCCCGATGTGGAATGGTGGGGTGTCGGGGCGAGTTGGACCGATCGGGTGTACGAATGGTCGGGAGCATCCCGTACAGGACGCACTCGACCCGACAAGGAAGGGACATCGTGGCTGAGTACACGCTGCCAGATCTGGATTACGACTACGGCGCCCTGGAGCCGCATATCTCCGGGCAGATCAACGAGATTCACCACTCCAAGCACCACGCGACTTATGTGGCCGGTGTGAACACCGCGCTGGAGAAGCTCGAAGCGGCCCGCGAAGCCGGTGATCACGGCGCCATCTTCCTGCACGAGAAGAACCTCGCATTCCACCTGGGCGGTCACGTCAACCACTCCATCTGGTGGAAGAACCTCTCCCCCAACGGCGGCGACAAGCCGACCGGTGAACTGGCCGCCGCCATCGACGACCAGTTCGGTTCGTTCGACAAGTTCCGCGCGCAGTTCACCGCCGCGGCCAACGGGCTGCAGGGCTCCGGCTGGGCGGTGCTCGGCTACGACACCCTCGGCCAGAAGCTGCTGACCTTCCAGCTCTACGACCAGCAGGCCAACGTCCCGCTGGGCATCATCCCGCTGCTGCAGGTCGATATGTGGGAGCACGCCTTCTACCTGCAGTACAAGAACGTCAAGGCCGACTATGTGAAGGCCTTCTGGAACGTGGTCAACTGGGCCGACGTCCAGGAGCGTTTCGCCAAGGCAACCAGCCAGGCGAAGGGCCTCATCTTCGGCTGATCGCCCCCACGACACCGGTCCGGCCCCCGGCCGGTGAACGGGTCGATACCGAGCCCGCGGACCATACGGTCCGCGGGCATTTCGGCGTTTCCCGGTGATTTGGCACTCTCTGGTACTTGTGTGCCAGACGAGTTCTGCGCGATCCTCATCTTTCACACAATTGCGGCAAACCCGAGGCCGGAAGCCCGACCAGGCCGGGCCCGGACTCATGCCGCTCGAACATGGTGGGCAAAGCCGCCCCCGGGATCCGTACGGGAGGCAATATGCGCGGCAACGGTCAAATCGGCGTGACACCGTTCCACGCCGGCGGCACACTGCGCGGTTTCGTGATCTCCGGACGCTGGCCGGATACCACCAAGGAATGGTCGCAGCTGCTGGTCCTGGCGGTCCGGGTGGCGTCCATGCCGGGCTTGCTCGATACCTCGACAGTCTTCGGAGTCCGGGAGGAGCTGCCGGAGGATCCGGCACCGGATACGGTCGGGTTGGTGATCGCGGAAGGTCCGGTACTCGGCGAGGAGAGCGTGCAACCCGGGCTGTACGCCGAACACACACCACCCGCCCTGTTCATGCTGCATCCGCCGGCGGAAACCAACCCCTCGCTGCCGGAGTGCACGGGCGCCGCGTCCGGCTGCGTGCTGCTACCCGGACTGCCGCATCTCGGACTGGAACACCGGGCCGCATGGGCCGAGGCAGAGGCGGACGGGACGGTTACTTCCCTGGTCAGCCGAGTCGGGCTGGATCCGATCAGCGATCCCGATACCGCTGTACTCGCTATGCTGCTGGCCGCCTGAACCGGGTGCCGAGCCCGGCGAGTACCGGGCTCGGCCACGAGTGCGCACATTCCCGGAGGCGCGGCCGATTCTCTGGCTACGGCAGTTTCGACAAGATCTCCGCGAGCTTTTCCATGATGGCGTCCTGGCCTTGTTGCAGCGCCGTGACGTCAGTACGCAGCTCGGCCTGTCCGGCCTCCAGGCGAGCATGTCCGGCCTCCAGGCGAGCTTGACCGGCCTGCAGATCCTGCACATCGGCACGCAGCTGCGCCTGCCCGGTTTCGAGCCGAGCTTGACCGGCCCGCAGGCCCTGCACATCGGCACGCAGCTGCGCCTGCCCGGTTTCGAGCCGAGCCTGGCCGGCCTGCAGATCCTGGATATCGGCATGCAGGCTGCCGAGTTCCCCCATGACCGCGCCGTGATTGCTGTTGGTCCGCGCCCGCAGGATTCGAACCGATTCCGGCTCCTGTGCACGCTCGTTGATCAACTGCACGACCTGGGCCTCCAGGACAGTGAGGCGGTTCTCGATCGACATCCGGCGTGATCCTCTCGTTGGTCGGTAGTGTACCGATCGACCTGGCCGGTCAGGCTTATGTCCGGTCCCACGGCACCCCCTTTCGGTGATCCGGCCGGGCAGCGGCCGGAAGTATTTTCCACATGTCGATGGACACTGCTGCACACATCTCCGCGCGACCGTCGAGAGCCCCTCCTCCTTCGGTCGAGGGCTCGCGATCCGATTGCTGAAGTGATGCCACAAATCCGTTCCGGGTGTCCGGGTAACGGTTTTCAGGGTCCCCCAACTATGCCGCTACCTTAACCAAACTTATTGTCAGAAGCCATTTTTCGGTGTTGCGTAATTGCGACACCGGCAGGGGTGCGCTAGAGTTGCCGACAGCGAAGGGGAGTAGCCCCCAATCATGCGGTCGACATACTGACCCCACCGCCCCGGCGGCGGGTCCGGTCGCGTGAACCGGTCACCCCGGTGGGCGAGACCTTCGGCCGGACAGCTATTTCGTTCCGGTCGGAGGCGAACCCGTTTCCGGCCGGAGGATCGGGAGCCCCTCGGATGATCGCCACCATCGGACTCGCCATCGGTATCGTTTTCCTTGCCGAACTGGGCGATAAATCACAGCTCATGGCGTTGACGTTCGCGCTGCGCTATCGCTGGTGGGTGGTCCTCGGCGGTATCACCGCGGCCACCGCCTCCGTCCACGTCCTCTCGGTTGCCATCGGCCATTTCCTCGGTGCCGCGCTGCCCACCACCGCCATCGCCTGGGTGGCGGCGGTCACCTTCCTCGCCGTCGGCGTGTGGACGCTGCGCGAACTCGCCGGTGACGACGATGCGGAGCCGGCGCCGCCACGGTTCGCCACCGCCGCGCCGTTCTTCGTGGTGCTGTCGGCGTTCCTGCTGGCCGAACTCGGCGACCGCACCATGTTCGCCACGGCCGCCCTGGCCACCGACAACAACTGGGCGGCGGTCTGGCTGGGATCCACCATCGGCATGGTGGCGGCGGACGCGCTGGCGATCGCAGCGGGCATCCTGCTGGGCAAACATCTGCCCGAGCGTGCCATCGGTTTCGGGTCGGGTTTGCTGTTCCTGTTCATCGGCGCGCTGACCGCCGTGAATACCGCGGTACCGGCGCTGGGCATCGGCGCGGCGATCGGTATCGCACTGGCGGCTCCCGCCGCAGCCGCCGCGGTGCTGTGGCTGCTGCGTTCCCGCCGGGAAGCCCGGGAAACCTCTGTGACCTCGGTAGACACCTCCGATATCGAAGGCCGGCGAGTCGGCGGGCAGCCCTAGCATCAGGCGCCGATCGGCGCAAGGGGACCGTCCACGACCCCGGCGCATCCACGGGTTAGGGTGCAATTGACGTTAGGCCAACTGGCTTGTCACGAACGAGAGGACCATCGTGGAGATTTCGGGTTCCGCCGCCATCGTCACCGGGGGCGCGTCCGGTCTGGGCGCCGCCACCGCCAAGCGTTTCGCCGATCTGGGCGCCACCGTCTTCGGGCTCGACGTACCGCAGTCGATCGAGCGCGCCGGCGACAATGTGCCCGACGGGGTCACCCTGCTCGCCGCCGATGTCACCAGCCACGACGAGGTCGCCGCCGCCGTCGCCAAGGTGGTCGAATCGGGTACGCCGCTGCGTATCGTGGTCAACTGTGCCGGTGTCGGCTGGGCCGGCCGCATCCTGTCCAAGAACGGCCCGCACGATCTGGAGCTGTTCCGCACGGTGATCACGGTGAACCTGCTGGGCACCTTCAACGTCATGCGGCTGGCCGCCGACGCTATCGCCAAGACCGACGCGGTGGACGAGTCCGGGCAGCGTGGTGTCGTGATCAACACCGCCTCCGTGGCCGCGTTCGAGGGCCAGATCGGCCAGATCGCCTACTCGGCGTCCAAGGGCGGCGTGCACGGGATGACCGTTCCGGCCGCGCGCGACCTCGCGCAGTTCGGTATCCGCGTCAACACCATCGCCCCCGGCATCATCGACACCCCGATGCTCGCCGGTGTCACCGAGGAGTACCGCCAGGGCCTCGAGGCCGGCGTGCCGTTCCCGTCGCGGCTGGGCCGCCCGGACGAGTACGCGCAGCTCTCGCAGTACATCGTCGAGCACGACTACCTGAACGGCGAAACCATCCGGATGGACGGCGCCCTGCGGATGGCGCCGCGGTAACCTCCGCCTGCCCGGCACGACGCCCGCCCTCCGAAGCCGGAGGGCGGGCGTTCACCTTTCCGCGGCAGCTCGGAACTAGCCGGCGCTCCCCGTCGGGAGCTTGTTTCCCTTCGCGAGCTCGGCGCGCCATGCGTCGCAGGCCGCGCGATCGGACCCGTCCCGATCGACACCGTCGACACGGCAGCCCTGGCGGGTGTAACCGTCACGATCGAAACCGAATCGGTCGTAGCCCCACCGGTCGTAACCGGAACTATCGAACCCCGCACTGTCGTATCCCCACCGGTCGTATCCCCAGCGATCGAAACCGTTGCGGTCGTAGCCGAACCGATCGAAACCGTTGCGGTCGTAACCGAAGCGATCGAAACCACTGCGATCGAAACCACTGCGGTCGTAGCCGAAGGTGTCGTAGCCGTCGGGACCGTAGGCACCCTGCGGTCCGGGTACAACACAGTGCGGGGCGTGCGCGGGTATACCGCCAGGGCAATCGGCAGGTAGCGGCGGTCGCTCGGGCGTGGTTGTCGGCGGTACTTGCGTCGTAGTCGGCGGCCGCGGTGGCTCCGGTGTAGTGGCGGGATCCGGTGTAGTGGCGGGATCCGCCGGCGGGGTGGGCGTGTTCTGAGTGGGTGCCGGCGGCACTGCGGTATCCGGGGCCGCAATGGCAGGGGCGGCCATCAGTACGGGGGCGAACAGGGCGCCCAGCAACGCGGTCCTGAATCCGGCGCGGCGCCTGCTTCTGCCATTCACAGCGGCTGTCGGCATCATCGATCTCCAATCCCAGCGCAGTTCCGCGCTTCGACCGGCCTATCGCCGCAACGCCTGTCGCTTTTACAAGCAGCAGGTCCCGGGCGGCGCGAGTGGCCCGGGTGCACCGCGAGTGAGATACACCGGCGTACAGAAGAATCCGAGAGCGGACAGCGCGCATCGGCTGTGCGGAACATCGATTCCGCACAGCGGCACCGCCGTCGAGCCGGTCGGGCAGGCCGTCGAGGACCGACGATCTGCGCTGGGCTCGATACGACCACTGCCTCGTATCCCGAGCACGCGGCAGCGGGCCCCGGCGGGGGGCCCCCCCCCCGCCCGGACAAGGGGTGGGGGGGCGGGGATGGAGGGGGCGGGGGGGGGGAGGGCCGAAAAATAAGGCAAAATGCACGGGTCATAG
>NZ_JARWPM010000117.1 GCF_029869215.1 Nocardia carnea | reverse complement strand
GCGAGGGTGCGGCGGCCGCGGTTCGTGCGGCGGGAGGTCCGGCTGGATGCGGACGTCTGGAGTCGGATCGTTTCGCGTGCGCGGGCTATCGGTGTGACGCCGAGTGTGGTGCTGCTGGCTTGTTATACGTGGGTTTTGGGGTGTTGGAGTGCGCAGCGTGAGTTGACGGTGACGTTGACTCGTTTCGATCGCCGGGATGTGCATCCCGACATCATGCGGGTGGTGGGGGATTTCAGTTCGTTGTTGTTGGTGGCGGATCGGCCTGTGGAGAACGAGAGTTGGTCGGGGCGGGCGCGGCGGTTGCAGGAGCGGTTGTGGAGCGACCTGGATCATCAGCAGGTGTCCGCGGTCCGGGTGCTGCGCGAACTCGCTCGTGAGAGTGCGGTGCCCGCGGAGCCGGTGCCGGTGGTGTTCACCTCGATGTTGGGTGTCGACGACGAGTTGGCAGCCTCGGTGCGGTGGCCGGACTACACGCGGACCCAGACTCCGCAGGTGTGGCTCGATCATCAGGTCATCGAACTGCCGGACGGGTTGTTGCTGAGCTGGGATTCGGTGGACGAGCTGTTCCCCGACGGGCTGGTCGGCGACATGCTGGCCACCTACCACCGGCTGCTGAACCGGCTGGGTGAGATCGATTGGGAACAACCACTCGATATGGCACTGCCGGTACTACCACCGCATCAGCGAATGGTCCGCGACCGGGTGAACGACACCGCCCGGCCGGAGACGCTCGATCGGCTCACCGCCGCGCCGGCGCGCAGGGCAGTCCGGAGCGCTCCGGACACCCTGCTGCATGCGGCGATGTTCGATATCGCCGTGGCCGATCCCGGTCGCACGGCACTCGTCGACGGCGAGACAACACTGTCCTTCGGTGCCCTCGCCGAGTTCAGCCGGAGAATCGCGGCATTGCTGACCGCGCACGGTGTCCGGCCGGGTGACACGGTCGCGGTGTGTGCGGCCCGGGGTGTCGCGCAGGTGGCGGCGTTGTACGGGGTGCTGGCCGCGGGGGCGGCGTATGTGCCGGTTACCCCGGATCAGCCGGTGCGGCGCCGGACCGCGATCCTGGAACAGGCCGGAGTCGCCGCGGTACTCACCGACAACACCGGCCGATTCGGTGCTTCCGCGACCTCTGTGCAGCGTGACGATGCGACCGGCATCGCCGAGTTCGCCGACTTCACCGGCATGGGCGGGCTTGGTGGTATCGAAGCGCCCGGTCGTGCCGGCGCCGGGACAGCCGGCGCGGCCGCACCCGGCGATGCAGACGGAGTTGCCGGCCTGGCCGGTCCCACCAGTGGCGCTGGGCATGTTTCCTCCGTCCGTGCCGGTCGCGCCGCCGGTGACGGTGGCGATCGAGCGTCCGGACCGCGCGCAGATGGAGTGCCGGTGGTGGCGATCGCGGACGCACGACAGCACGAGCCCGCGCCGGTCTACCGCGGCAGCGATAACGATCTTGCCTACGTGATCTTCACATCCGGTTCCACCGGTGTCCCGAAGGGCGTCGAGATCGAGCACGGGCAGGCGGTGAACACGCTCGCCGACGTGCTGGATCGCTTCGCGCTCGGCGATGCCGACCGGGTACTCGCCGTTGCGGCTGTCGATTTCGATTTGTCGGTGTTCGATCTGTTCGGTGTGCTGGGTGCAGGTGGGAGCGCGGTGCTCGTCGCGGACGCGGACCGGCGGGATCCGGACCGGTGGCTTGCGTTGGTGCGGGAACACGGTGTGACGGTGTGGAACACGGTGCCGGCGATGCTCGACATGCTGCTCGCGGTTGCCGAGTCCGAATCCGTCCCGATGCCCTCGTTGCGCGCGGTGCTGGTGTCCGGGGACTGGGTGGGCCTGGACTTGCCCGGCCGGCTCGCCGCCCGCTGCGCGGAGTGCCGATTCGTCGCACTGGGTGGTGCGACCGAGGCGGCGATCTGGTCGAACTACTTCGAGGTCGGCACCGTGGACCCGGAGTGGACTTCGATTCCGTATGGTCGCCCGTTGCGTAACCAGCGCTTCCGGGTGGTAGACGAGCACGGCGGGGATCGTCCGGATTGGGTGCCGGGCGAGTTGTTGATCGGCGGCGCCGGAGTCGCCCGGGGCTACCGCGGGAGACCGGACCTCACTGCCGCGTCGTTTTTCGACGAGGGCGGGATTCGCTGGTATCGCACCGGAGATCTGGGCCGCTATCGTGCGGACGGCGTTCTCGAATTTCTCGGCCGCGCCGACCGTCAGGTCAAGATTCGTGGGCATCGGGTCGAGCTCGGGGAGATCGAGCAGGCCATCACCGCGCACCCGCGGGTCCGGCGGGCCATCGCGCTGGCGGTAGGGGAGCGCACTCAGGCGCGGCTGGTCGCCTTCGTCGAACCGGAAACTCCCAACGATCCGGAGCGTCTCCCGGACATTCTTCCCGGCTTCCTCGCCGACCGTCTTCCGCCCGCCTGGATGCCCGAACTCATTCCCCTCGCCGATCCGCCGCTGACCGGCAACGGAAAACTGGACCACGCCGCTCTGGTGCGGCGAGCCGAAGCAACGGCCGGGACAACAGCGTCCGAGCCGGGCGAGCCGATCCGCGCCGGGCTGGAGACGCGAGTG
Source organism: Nocardia carnea (assembly GCF_029869215.1). Taxonomy (GTDB): domain Bacteria; phylum Actinomycetota; class Actinomycetes; order Mycobacteriales; family Mycobacteriaceae; genus Nocardia; species Nocardia carnea_B. The sequence goes on along the minus strand of NZ_JARWPM010000117.1, from coordinate 6,899 downwards.
GCGCAGGTCTGGGCAGACACGCTCGGCGCCGCCCCGGCCGGCCGGCATACGAGTTTCTTCGGCGCGGGCGGCGATTCGCTGTCGGCGACCCGCCTGGTGAGCCGGCTGACCCGGGAACTCGGCCTCGCCGTGACCCTGCGCGAATTCTTCACCACTCCGACCATCGCCGGACTCGTCCGCGACCAACCACATACCGGTATCGAACTCGAAGAAGGTGCTCTGTGAACGTCCCCGATCTGGTAAACGAGCTACGACAGCGAGGAGTTCACCTGTGGGCCGACGGTGACCAGATGCGGTTCCGCGCGCCCCGAGGCGTGCTGACCGCCGAATACCGGGATCGGTTGGTGGCGAACAAGGCCGCGATTCTGGACTACCTCGCCCGGGATCAGGCGGTGATCAGCGTATCCGCCGATACCGCCGCCGCCCACGAACCGTTCCCGCTGACCCCGGTACAGCAGGCGTATCTGATCGGCCGCGACCCCACCTATCCTTTCGGCGGGGTCGCCTGCACCGGCTATCTCGAAATCTCCTACCCCGGAGCCGAACCGGAGAGTGTGGAGGCGGCGTGGAATACGCTGGTGCGCCGCCACGATATGCTCCGGGCCACCGTGCATGCCGACGGCTTCCAGCAGGTCACCGCGACCGTGCCGCACTACGCCATCCCGGTGACCGATATCCGGGGTAACGATGCCGCCGAGGTCGGTACCGTGCTGGACCGGCAGCGCGACGAACTACTCGGCCCGGCCGGCGCCACGGACACCTGGCCGTTGTTCGCCCTGCGCCTCACCCGCACCGATACCGCGTGCGTACTGCATCTGCTGCTGGAACTGCTGGTCGTCGATGCCGCGAGTGTGCAACTGCTACTGGCCGAACTCGACGAACTCGTGCACGCGGCCGGCGACGCCGCGGTGTTGCGGCCGGCGCCGGAGATCGGTTTCCGCGATTATCTCCTGGGTGTGCAGGAGCTGCGCAACGGGCCGCGCTATCAGCGGGATCGGGAGTACTGGCAGGAGCGGATCGACACCTTGCCCGCCGCGCCGGAACTACCGATCCGGGCGGGTGACGCCGGCTTCGGAGCCGACGCCGGCCCGGGTTTCGTTCGGCTGCACCGGTGGCTGCCGGGCTCCGTTCTGGACGGTCTGGCCCGTCACGCGACCGAGCACGACCTCACCCTCTCCGGTGCGGTCCTCGCCGCCTACGCCGAGGTCATCGGACGCTGGAGCCGGAAGCGGCAATTCACGCTGAATCTGCCGGTGTTCAACCGGTTCCCCGCTCATGCCGATATCGGTGCGGTGCTCGGCGATTTCACCTCCGTGAACCTGCTCGGCATCGACCTCGACGCGCAGGACACTTTCGCCGGCCGCGCCCGCGGGATCGCCGCCCAGTTGTTCACCGACCTCGATCACCGGCTCTTCGACGGGGTCGAGGTGCTCGGCGAGCTCACCCGCCGCGCGGGCAGTCCGGTACTCATGCCCGTGGTGTTCACCAGCACGCTCGGCAGCGTCGAACCCGGCGCACCGGAGAATCGGGGCCGGATACTGCGCGGCCTCACCCGCACTCCGCAGGTGTGGCTCGACTGCCAGGTCACGCCGTACGACAACGGCCTGATGATCGCCTGGGACGTGCGCCGCGACGTCCTGGCCGGTGATACCGCCGCCGCGGCCTTCGGCGCCTTCGCCGACCTCCTGACCCGATTGGCCGAAGCGCCCGAGGCATGGCGCGAGCAGTATCCGGTTGCCCTGCCGCCCGCGCAGCGCGCCCGCCGCGACATCTACAACGACACCGCTGCCGATACCGCACCCCGGCTGCTGCACCAGCGGATTCTGGTGCGGGCCGAGACGGATCCGCAGGCGCCCGCGGTGATCCACCGGGACACCGTGCTCGGCTTCGGCGAGTTGCGCCGCCGCGTCGCCGCGGCCGCCACCGCCCTGCGCGAAGCCGGTGTGCGGTCCGGTGACCGGGTGGCCGTCCTGATGGAGACGGGGCCCGAGCAGGTCGTGGCCGTACTGGCGGCCTCGGTGCTGGGTGCCGCCTACGTGCCGATCTCGGTCACCCAGCCGATGGCGCGCCGGGAACGGATCCTCGACCGCGCCGGGGCGGCGGTGGCGCTCACCCAATCCTGGTTACGTGATCGCGGCGAAATCCCCGCAACCGCTCGGCCGGTGGCTGTGGACCTGCTACCGGGCACCGAGACGCTGCCCGCGGCCGCCGCCGACCCGGACGCCCCGGCCTATGTCCTCTTCACCTCCGGCTCGACCGGCGAACCGAAGGGCGTCGTCGTCACCCACCGGGCCGCGGCGAACACCCTCGACGATATCGAGGAGCGGTTCGCCCTGACCGCCACCGACCGGGTACTGGGTGTGGCGAACCTGGCGTTCGACCTCTCCGTATGGGATATCTTCGGGGTGCTCGCGGCCGGCGGTGCCGTGGTGCTCCCCGAACAGGACCGGGCGGCCGATCCGTCGCACTGGCTCGAACTGGTACAACAGCATTCGGTCACCCTGTGGAACAGCGTGCCGGGGCAGTTGCAGATGCTGCTGGACGTCGTCGAATCCACGTCCGGGCCCGAGGGCCGCGCCGGTTCGTTGCGGCTGGTGCTGCTGTCCGGTGACTGGATTCCCGTGGACCTGCCCGACCGGCTGCGCGCGAGCCACCCGGACGTGACCGTGGTCGGACTGGGCGGCGCCACGGAGGCCGCCATCTGGTCCATCCACCACCCGATCGGCCGGATCGACCCGGACTGGCGCAGCATCCCGTACGGCACACCGTTGCGGAACCAGACCGTGCACGTACTGGATACCGCCCTGCAGGACTGCCCCGACCACGTCACCGGCGAGATCTACCTCGGCGGTACCGGATTGGCCGAGGGTTACCTCGGTGACGACGAACTGACCGCGCAGCGCTTCCTCCGGCATCCCCGGACCGGCGCCCGGCTCTACCGCACCGGTGACCTCGGCCGTTTCCACCCCGACGGACGGCTCGAATTCCTCGGCCGCGAGGACACCCAGGTCAAGATCCGCGGCCACCGCGTCGAACTGGGCGAAATCGAATCCGCGCTGCGCCGTCATCCCGCCGTGGCGGATGCCGCGGTGCTCGTCGACGGCCGCGGCCCGGGCGCGCGACTGCTCGGTTACGCCGAGATCGCGACCGACATCTCCGGTGAGCAGGCGCCCGGTGCGCCCGCCGCCGATGTGCTGGCCGCCGCGGAGAACGCCGCCGCCGCGGCGCAACAGGAGGTCGACGGCGAATCCTTCGTCGCGCTCATGCACGCCGTCGACGAGATGGCCATGTTGTCCATCGCCGCGCAGCTCCGCGGATGCGGCCTGTTCGCCGATCGCGAGCGCGCGCACGACCTCACCGAGATCGCCGCGGCCACCGGTGTCTCCGAGCGGCAGCACGGCCTGCTGAAGCGCTGGCTGGCCGCCCTCGCGGACGGGGGTGCGGTGGTGCACGATCCGGGCACCGGCCGCTACCGCGACCTGATCGCCGCGGGCCCGCGTGCGGTCGAGGCCGCGTGGCAGCGCATCGATGAGCTGGAAGCGATCGTGGGCTACGGCAGCGAGACCCTGTCCTATATCCGTGCCTGCAGCAGCCGGCTGGACGATCTGCTGCGCGGCGTGCTCGATGTGCGCGAATTGCTGTTCCCCGCCGGAAAGCCCGGTGCGGCGCACGCCGTCTACCGCACGAACCTGGTGGCCCGCAGCTCCCATCGCATCGTGATCGATACCGTGCGCGAGATCGCCCGGCAGTCGCCGCACCGGCTGCGGATGCTCGAAGTCGGCGCGGGTATCGCCGGTACCAGCACCGAGCTGATTCCCGCGCTGGCCGAGTTCGCACCGGACTACCAGTTCACCGATATCTCGGAGTACTTTCTCGGCGAGGCGCGCACGAAATTCGCCGATTACCCATGGGTGCGCTATGGACGCTTCGATATCAACGCCGACGCGCCGGCCCAGGGCCTGCGACCCAACTCGGCCGATGTCATCCTGTGCGCGAACGTGCTGCACAATTCGGTGAACGCCGACGAAGTCCTGGCGCGGTTACGGGATCTGCTCGCCCCGGGCGGCTGGCTGATATTCCTCGAACCCACCCGGCAGCACAACTACGCGCTATTGGTATCGATGGAGTTCGAATTCTTCAGCGAACTCACCGCGTTCACCGACGTCCGGGCCGGCACCGGACAGGCGTTCTTCACCCGCGAGCAATGGTTGCGCCAGCTCGGCACCGCCGGCGCCGGCCATATCCGGGTACTGCCCGCCGAGAACACCCCGCTCGCGGCTTCGGGACAGGGCGTATTCGTCGCCCGGTTCAAAGGCGAACGCCGCACCGTCACCGAACAGCAGCTCACCGAGCACGTCGCGGCACTGTTGCCCGGTCATATGGTGCCCGACGAGCTCGAGCTGCTGGACGCGCTGCCACGTTCGGCGAACGGGAAGCTGGACCGCGCGGTACTGGCCGAGCGCGCCGCCGCGGCGCCGGCTGCCGGGGCGGCGGGCGATTTCGTCGCGCCCGCCGACGAGATCGAGGAGCGCATCGCGCAACTGTGGCAGGAGATGCTCGGCGTTCCCAAGGTCGGTCGCGACCAGAATTTCTACACCCTCGGCGGCGATTCGCTGTTGCTGTCGCAGATGGTCGGGAAACTGCGGGATCGGGTCCCCGAGGTCGCCGATATCGAATGGCAGGAACTGCTGCGCGATGTGCTGCGCAATCCGACCGTCGCCGCGCTCGCCGCCCGACGGCACGGTACGCAGGCGCCCGCCGGCACGCCGCGCGCGCAGAGCGCGGTGCGGTCCCTGGGCGGCCGGTCCGGCCACGACGCCGGCACCTGGGTGCTCGTACACGGTGGCACCGGGACCCTGTCGCCGTACGACGCGCTGCTTCCGTATCTGCGCGACGCGCATCCCGGCGCCCTGCTCGGGCTCGAGATCACCGATCCGGCGAAGTATCTGAACCTCCCCGCCGACATCGTGATCGGCAGGCAGGCCGCCGATTACGCGACGGAGCTGCTCGCATACGACAACCGGTTCCGGATCGTCGGATACTCCGTCGGCGGCCTGCTCGCCGCCGAGCTCGCGCGCACGCTCACCGAGTCGGGAGCCACGGTCGACGAGCTCACCGTGATCGGCTCCTATCAGCCGCCCGCGGTACACGACGAGCTGCTGACCGAATACGTGTTCGCCCAATCCCTCGGCGTCGACCCGGCCGCGGCCGGATTCCCCGCCGATGCCGCGGCGATCGAGGCCGCACTGCGCACGATCCTGGACCGCACCCCGGACCGGGTCCCCGCGGGGGCGCTGACAACCCTGACCGGCGACTCGGCGGCGCTGGCGGCGGAATTCCGGGAACTGGCCGCCGTACCGCGCGCCGACCGCCTCGCCGCACTGCGCACCGCGGCCACCTCGGCGACCGGACCGTATCGGTCACAGGAGCTCCCGCCGGCGGAATTCCGCAGGCAATTCGATATTTTCGCGCACAACCTCCGGGCCATGGGGGAGTACCGCGCCGAGCCCTATTTCGGTCCGATGCGGGTGCTGAGCAACAGCGGTACCGCCACCCTGATGGGTACGCGGGCGGAAGTGGACCGCTTCTGGTCGCGGATCGCACTCGGTGGCCTGGTCATCGAGGAAATCCCCGGCGACCACCTCACCAGTATGTCCGCGGCCCATGCCGCCGAGGTCGCCGCCCGCCTCACCGCACCGCTCGTGCCGGAGACCGGTGCCGCGCCGGCGGTGTCGCCGGGGCCCGGCGTCCGGGAGGTACGGCGGTGACAGGGACCGCCGGCCGGGTAGCCGTACTCGGTGCCACGGGAGTGGTCGGGCGGGCGGCGGTGCGGATGCTCACCCGGCTCGGTATCGGTGCACTGCGGCTCGGCGCACGCGGTATCGACGGGCTCGCGTCCGGGGCCGTACCGTCCGGTACCGAGGTGCGCCGGGTGGACGCCGATGACCCGGCTTCGCTGGCCCGGTTCTGCGCGGGAACGCGGCTGGTGCTCAACTGCGCGGGCCCGTCGTATCTGCTGGCGGACCGGGTGGCGCGGGCGGCATTGGCGGCCGGGAGCGACTATGTCGATGTCTCCGGGGACGGGCCCGCCTATCGGCTGCTGGACGGGTCGCCGCTGGTGGCCGGCGAGCGGACCGCGGTGTTGTCCGCCGGTATGCTGCCGGGCGTCGCCAATGTCGTTCCCCGGGTGCTGGCCGGCGACCTCACCGGCGCCCGGCTGGTCGTCTACGCGGGCGGTATCGAGCCGTTCGCGCCGGCCTCGGCCGGGGACCTCGCCCTGTCCCTCGACGGTTCCGGCGACGACCACTGGTACGGGGAAACCCTGGCCGCCTGGTCGGGCGGCCGGCGCCGGCGCAATGCCCTGCCGGTACGCGAGGATATCGAAGTCGCCGGGTTCCCCGGCCGGGTGACCACCATGCCCTTCCTGACCGCCGACGCCGAACGGTTCGCCCGGACGACCGGACTCGACGATCTACACTGGTACAACGTGTTCGTGGGCCGTGCGCTGCGGCTCACGCTGACCCGGCTCCGCGGCCGCGTGGGCAGCGACCCGGCGACCCTGGCCGCGGTTGCCGACGAGATCGGCGCGGCGGCCGCGCTCGATCTGGCCGGGCTCGACCCCTTCTATCTGATGGCGTTCACGGTGTACCGCCCGGACCGCGTCGATACCGCGGTGCTGCGCACACCGAGCAGTTTCGAGCTCACCGCCGCCCCCGGCCCCGGCGGCGGCCCCGGGGGGGGGGGCCGGGGAGGACCCCCGGGGGGGGGCGGACGCCCCGCAACGTATGGGTCTGCTGGACGCGGAAACGGATCTGCTGCCCGCCACGGAACTCGGCGCGAACCCCGATTTCGCCCGCACGATCGGGGTCGATCTGCCACCGGCCGATCTGGCTCGCTGG
>NZ_JARWPM010000116.1 GCF_029869215.1 Nocardia carnea | reverse complement strand
CGCCGCCCGGGGGGGGGGCGGGGGGGCCCCCGCCCGCCGCCCCGCCGCCCCCCCCCCCCCCCGGGGGGCCCCCCCCTGCCCGCCGGGGGGCCCCCCCCCCCGGGCCCGGGGCCGAACCCTCCAAGGGCCTCGCTGGACTCGGCACCGCCGTGGTGGCGTTGTTTCGGTGCGGTGGGCGCTCCGAGTGCCTCGTTGGGCTCGGCGCCGTCGGGGTGGCGTTCGGTTTCCAAGGTTCGCAACCAGCTGGGTGCCCTGCTGAGGAGCTGGGGGCCTCGCTGAAGGCGCCGCCGTCGTGGCGCGTTGGATTCGTGCGTTACGGCTCGCGTGTGTCCGGTGGTGCAGTACGGAGCGTGGTGTCAGCGTTCGGGTACCTGATCGAGGGGGAGCACATTACGCTGCCAGCATGCGGAAGCTCGGGGTGTTGGTCGTGGTCCTGTGTGGTGCGGTGTTGCTGGCCGGGTGCGGTAGCGATTCCGAAACCACCTCGGGCCGTCCGTCGTCGGCCGAGGACGCGGCACCGGCCACGAGCCCCGGTATCCGGATCCAGCAGGCACCGAACCGGGAACAGGCGCCGGCGCCGGACAACGGGCAGCAGGTCACCGCGCGTAAAGAGGTCGTCACCGGGCGGGTGGATCTCACCGCCGCCGACCCGATCGCCGCAGCGCTTACCCTCACCGACCGGGTAACCCGGTTGAACGGGCGAATCGATCAGCGCACCGAGAACCCCGGGACCGACGACACCTACCCGCACGCCAACCTGGTCGTCCGTATTCCGGCCGCCGAAACCGATGCCTTCCTGGAAGGTTTGCGCGAAATCGGCGAGGTCACCGAGGTCAGCACGAACCGCGACGACGTCACGATGCAGTGGCAGGATCTCGACGCCCGGATCACCGCGCTGCAAGCCTCCGTCACCCGGCTACGCGACCTCATGGCCCGCGCCGCCAACACCGCCGATCTCATCGCCGCCGAGGGAGCACTCGCCGATCGGCAGGCCGAACTCGACAGCCTCACCGGGCAGCGGCGCTACCTCGACGACCAGATCTCCCTGTCCACCCTGACCATCGATATCTCCACCACCGCCGACGGTAGGCGCGATACCGGGCCGTCGAATTTCTGGGACGGTGTGGTCGACGGCTGGCACTCGCTGGTCGACTGGTTGAAGGATGCCATGGTCTTCGTGGGCCAGGCATTGCCGTGGCTCGGTTTCCTCGCGGTGATCGGTGCTGCCGTAGCGGCGATCGTCCGATTGCTCCGCAGGCGCCGCGTAGCCCGCGGCACCCGGTCCGCCACCGGTTCGGACCGGCCCGGCGACGAGGCGGTCGACCGGCCGGACGGCGAATAACCCCGGCCATGTCGTCGACCGTCCGGGCCGTGATCAAACCGAACAGCCGCAAGGGTCCGCTGGTCGAGGAACTCCCCGACGGCACGCTACAGCTGTGGGTGCGGGCACCGGCGACCGAAGGGAAGGCCAACAAGGCCGCGGCGGAACTGCTGGCCGCGCATTTCGGTGTACCGAAGAGCGCGGTGCGCCTTACCGGTGGCGCGACCACCCGGCGTAAACGCTTCGAGATCGGCTGAGGCAGAAAATGGGCCGGCGTTCTTCAGTCGCCCTGTGACCACGCCGCCACCGGAAGCGACAGATAGACGCCGAAGTCACGCAGACCGGTCGCCGCCCGAATCTCCGCATACAGTCCGTCCACTCGATTCTGGCGGTCGGCGGCCCGGCTCTCGAACCATTTGGATTTCACCTCGATCACCACTCCCAGACCACTCCGGTCCAGCGGACCCAGCTTCCGGAAGCGGATCTCCACATCGCCCGGCTGCAAATCCCCGTCGTACGGTTCCTCTGGACACTGCACCGCTTCGGACACCAGATGCGGCAGCACCGAAGCCAGTTCGCGCAGCACTGGCTCGGCAATATCCGGGGCATAGGTGACTTCCACAAGCGGCACCGAGCCAGCGTAGAACAACCCGGGTGGTCACACCGCGTCGGGAAAACCCTGCTGGCGCCATGCTTCGTACACCGCCACCGCCGCCGCATTGGCCAGATTCATCGAGCGTCTGCCCGGCAGCATCGGAATGCGGACTTCATCGGTTATGTGCTCGTCGGCGAGAACCCCGGCAGGTAACCCTGACGGCTCCGCGCCGAACAGCAGCACATCACCCGGGCGGTAGCTGATCGCGGTGTAGGTGGTGGTCGCCCTGGTGGTGAACGCGTAGACCCGTTCGGGCCGGAGCCGGTCCCAAGCGGCCGGCAGGTCGGGGTGCACCGTGACCGAGGCCAGGTCGTGGTAGTCCAGCCCGGCGCGGCGCAGCTTCGCCTCCGACATATCGAATCCGAGCGGTTCGATCAGATGCAGCTCACTACCGGTTCCGGCGGCGAGCCGGATCGCATTTCCTGTATTGCCCGGTATACGCGGTTCATGGAACATCAGTCGGAACACAGCCGACCAGTCAACCAGGTGGTGATGTCCGCGGCGGAGCGAGCCCGGCAATGCTGCGCAGCGCCCCACCAGGTACGACGGCGATGCCCCGGCAGCCGAAGAGGCCGCGGCCGGAGCACCGGGCGGTGGCCGTTGAACCGGACCTGTAGGGCAGGAGGTGGCGGCCCCGCTCGATATCCCGTCGGGTGGGATCGCGCCGTTATCCCGGTTGAGTGATGGGTACGGAGCCGGCGACCGGTACGCGGAGAACCGGAGCGGGAAGGTCCACGACGCTGCCGTGTGCCTCCGCCGTAGGAATTCGTTCGAGGACCCCACCGGCGAAAACGTCGTACAACGGGAGGGTCTCCAGATGGACGTAGCCGATATGACAGTCGCAGACCGCCCGCGAGCAGGGGCGGGGGCGCAGCGCGGTGCGGTAGGAGCCGTCGTAGAGGTTACCCAAGGGTTCCTTCACGAAATGGCAGCGGTGGACGGTGCCGTCGCCGTCGACCGAGAGCACCGAAGCACCGGTCCGGCAGGGCTGCCCCAGCGAGCGGTGCGGGTGGCGGCTGAACGGGAACAGCGGGTCCAGGGCGGTCCAGCCGGCGGCTTCGGCGTCGGTGTAGGTGTGGTTCTCGGCGGCGTTGATCCAGAGGTAGATGTGGTCCGGTAGGTCGGCGCGCAGCCGGCGCGCGTGCGGCAGATGTTCGGGCAGGCCGACCACGCCGACGCTGAAACGGATACCCGCTGCGGCCAGTTGCCCGGTTTTGTCGAGAAACCGCTGGTAGGGGGTTTGTCCGGGATGGTAGGTGCACCACAGTGCGACCGTGTCGCGGTCGGCGTCGCGCAGCCACTCGGTCCGGCAGCTCAGATTGGTCTGGATTGCGACGCGGCGCACGTGGGATTCGTGGGAGAGTTCGACCAGCGCCCGGCGGTACCAGGAACGGACCAGACCCTCGCCCCAGGGCGTGAACAACACCGAGACCCGGTCGCCCTGTTGCGCGCGGACCCAGCCGGTGAAACGTTCGAGCGCCGCGCGGTCGGCACGTAACTGTGCGGGACTGTCGCGTCGTTTGGCGAACGGACAGTACGGGCAGTCGTAATCGCAGGAGGCCAGCGGGCCGCGGTACAGCAGGGTGAGATCCACGGCCGGTTACCGGAGTTCGTATCCGGCCATGGCGGCCCGGACCGCGGCGGAGAAGAATTCGGGGCCGATGGCGTCCGAATAGGCCAGTCCGTCGGGGGAGAGTCGCAGCAGGTCACCGGTGGTATCGGCGAGCCAGCCGCGGTCGGCGAGCCGGTCCAGTTCGGCCGGGAAATCCTGCTGCGGGCCGGTGCCGAAGCGGGCCCGGTAATCGGCGACCACCAACCCGTCCGCCTGCAGGATCGATTGGAGCAGGAAGCGGCGGCGGGCCTCCTCCTCGTCGATCACCCGGCCGTGTATCGCATGGCCGAAATCGGTAGTGGCGGTGTAGCTGTCGATGATCGAGCGGATTTCGGGCACACCCACCGCGTAATCGAAGGAGTAATGCAGGCCGCGGGTGTAGGACCGGGCGCCGCAGCCGAGGCCGATCATGCCGTCGGTTTGGCAGGAATAGTCGTCGGGGCCGGTGACCGGGGCGTCGGCGCGGCGGAACATACGCATGGACCGCTGCTGGTAACCGTTGGCGAGCAGATGATCACGACCCTGCCGGTACAACCGCAGCCGCTCGTCGTCCCATTCCAGGTCGGCCGCCTCGTCCCGGCGCCGGGCGAGCCCCGTCAGCGGACGCACATAGAGCGGGTAGAGGTAGATTTCCTCCGGCCGCCAGGTCAGCGCCGCATTCAGCGATGCGTACCAGCTGTGCGCGGTCTGGCCGTCGATCCCGTAGATCAGGTCGATATTGAGGTTCGCGACCCCGGTGTCCCGGATCCGGGCGAGCGCCGATTCGACCTCCGCCCGGCGCTGTGGCCGCACCGCCGCCCGCGCCTCGGATTCGTCGAAACTCTGCACGCCGAGGCTGATCCGGGTCGCGCCACGGGCCGCGAGCACGGCCAGCCGGTCGGCGGTCGCGGTGGCGGGTGAGGTTTCGACGGAGAAACCGATTCCGCGCAGATCCGCGCCCATGGTGTGCTCGGCGATATCGCACAACCTGGTCAGTTCGCCCGCGTCCAGGTACGTGGGGGTGCCGCCGCCGAACGCCGCGGTGGCGAAACGGAGGGGGTCGCCCAGACTGTCACGCACTGTTTCGGCCTGGCGGGTGAGCGCGTCCAGATAGCGGGTGGTGAGGTCGCCGGGGGCGCCGACGCGGGTGAACAGATTGCAGAAGCCGCAGCGTATTTCGCAGAACGGGATATGCAGGTACAGCGACAGTGCATCGCGCGGTTCGGCGGCCCACACCTCGCGCAGTGGTTGTCGCGGGGCCAGCGGGCGGTACGCGGTCTTGTGGGGATAGGCGTAGACGTAACTCTGATACGGCCGGGGCAGCCGGATCCGGGCGCGGGTCATACGGTGTCCTCGGTGTCGGCCCGGCCTGTGCCGGGTAGCGGATGCGCCGGATCACCCGCGTGCGGGCGGATTTCCGCGGGCGGGGAAACCGCCGGTTCCGGGGCGTCCGGGTCCAGGAAGAAGTGGGCGTACGGCACCGTCCACACCACGTCGTGGCCGAGCCGGTGCCCGGTGTACCCGTCCTCCCCGTAGGCGGTGCCGTGATCGGAGCAGACGATGGCGAAACAGCGGCCCCGGGAACGCAATGCGTCGAACAGGCGCGGGATATGGCGGTCTACGTAACGGAGTGCCGCGGCATGGGAATCACGGGTGTCGCCGGATTCCCTTGTCGCGCCCGGCAAATGGAACCAATTGGGTTGGTGCAGGGCCGAGACGTTCAGGAACAGGAACAGCCGCTGCCCGGCCGGGGTGGTCGCGACAACCTGCTCGGCACGGGCCACCTGCGCCTCGAACGAGGTGGGAGAGGCGACCGAGAACACCGGCTCCCAGTAACTCTCGCCGAACAATCCGGGCAGGGCGCTGCCCAGCGCACCCTGCTTGTTGAAGAACCCGACCCCGCCGATACAGACCGTGCGGTAACCGCGGTCGGCGAGCGCGGCCGGCAGATCGGGCCGGTCGTACACGTAGGTGCCCGGGGCGGTCGTCTCGCTGCCGGCGAACCGGGCGGCGAACAAGCGGGGGTGCGGACCGGGTGCCGCCGGGGTCGGGAGGAACCCGGCGAAGATCGCCTGGTGCGAGGCGTAGGTGAAATTGCCCGGAGCGTGGCGCTCTTCCCAGCTGCCGTCCGGGAGCAGCGCCGTCAGGTTCGGTAGCCGGCCCGCGGCCGACTCCTCGGCGGCGACGTCGTAGCGCAAGGTGTCGAGGGTGAGCAGGAGCAGATCGTCCCGGCCGATCACCTCGTTCATATCAGGCCGGTACAACTGTGTCCTCCGGTGCCGATGCGGTGCGCAGGGCACGGTACCAGCGCGGCGCGGCGGCGACCTGGGCCGCGTAGGTGTCCAGACCGGCGGCGAAGGTTCCGGGCAGGCCGGTGACCCCCGGCAGCAGATCGCCGAAGGCGTTCACCTCACCGACGACGAAGCGGCGCCAGCCGTGGGTGGGCAGCAGATCCACCCCGGCGCACAACGTCGCGGGAAAACACGCCGCCGCCCGCTCCGCGAGTTCCAGAGCCTCGTCCCAGTGCGCGCCCGCCGCGGCCCGCGCCGCCGCCGGATCGCCGCGGGAACCACCGAGATGCAGGTTGGTGATCGGGACCGCGGCGCAGCGGATCACCACATGGGTCGCCCGGCCGGCGACCACCACTATCCGCAGGTCCGCCGCGCGACCGTGCAGCGTCGATTTCGGAATCCACTGTTCGATGTGCAGCCCGTCCGGTGCGAGGCGTTCGACGATCGCGGCGATCTCCGATTCGCCGTGGTAGCGCCGCACCCGCAGCGAGTTGTGCAGCGCACCGGCCGGGGTCAGCTCGACCGAGGTGGTGGCCCGGATCGGACCCCGGGGATGAGCCTCGATCGCGAGCACACCGGACGCCGAGGAACCGTGCGCGATCTTCACGAACGCGCGGCGCAGCTCCCGCAGGTGCTCGCGTACTTCGGGCCAGCCGGTGCTCGGCCGCGTGTCACCGGAAGTGGGTGAGTGCGGCACCGCGACCCCCGCCGCGGCCAGCCGGGCATGGCACCGCCGTTTGTCGAACAGGACCGCGAGGTCGCCCGGATCGTCGAGCCGGTGGCCGCCGTGCAGCGCGGCCACCGCGTCCCGGAATCCGTCGTACCAGCGGGCCGTCCCCTCCACCCGGGTGGGATCGGTGACCCCGCGCAGCAGCCGGTCCACCTCCGGGTCCTCCCCGGGCGAATCGAGCCGCACCAGTTCGTCGTCGTCGAAGGTATGCCCACCGGCGCGGAGTACGTCGAGCCATTCGACCACCCGCGGCAAGGTCCCGGTGGCCGCGGTGGCCGCCGCCCGGAACGACCGGATCCGCCGATTCGTCCCGTTGCCGACCACCACCCAGCGGTAGCCGTCCGCCGGTCGCGCGACGGTCATTCGCTCACCGAGATGTAGCGGTGGACCTCACCGTCGTAGGTGTAGGACTCCGCGTCGTCGGGGTCCAGATCGAGCGAGACCGCGGGCTCGAGGGTTTCGCGCAGCCGCGCGCACAGCTCGGGGCTCAGGTAGTTGTGGTGCATATCCAGGGTTTTCAGGTGGGTCAGCGGCTGCCCGGCGAGCAGTGCCGCCGCACCGGTATCGGTGAGCACACCCATCGAAACGTCCAGGGTGTCCAGCCTGGCCACCACGGGCGCGGTGGCCAGGGCCGCGCAGATATCGTCCTGGATATCGCTGTTGCGCAGGGCCAGATATTTCAGGCCGGGGAGCCGGTCGCCGGTGAGGATCGGCGCCAGGTCCGCGATTGTGGCGTCGCCGAGATAGTGGGGGGTGCCGAGCCAGAGGTCGAGATGGGTGAGCGCGGGGAAATCGCAGGCCGCGATATCGCGCACGACCGCACCGGGAAGACCACCGGCCTGCATGGTGAGTTTCTCCAGCCGTTCGTGCCGGATGGGCGCGAAGCTCAGTTCGTCGGACCCGCGGACCACGAATTCGGTCAGGTCGGGGAAGGCCGCGAGCAGTGCGCTCACCGGGCCCTGCCGGATCCAGGAGATCTCGGCTTCCTCCGGCTCGATATCGCCGAGGAATATCGCGCGCAGCGCCGGGAACCGGTCGCGCGCGGCGACCATCGCCTCGATCACCAGGTCCGAGGTGTCGTGTTCGCCGTCGGCGAGATCGCCCCAGGAACCGGCCACGAAGGCCCGTACGCGGGTGGTGTCCACATGCTCGCAGAACCGCGCGAAATGTTCGGGCCAGGGCACTTCCACTTCGAAACCGGGGCCGGCGACCCGCCAGGCCACCGATTCGGCGTCTGCCGGAATCGTGCCGGCGAGAACCGGATCGTCCGGCGAGTCCGGAAAATCGAAGACGGGCAGCCCGCCGAACTCTGTCAACCGCTCGAGATACTCGGGCATCCTGTGTTTCCTCTCCCCGGGGCCGGTGGGACCGATGTCCCGGGATGGTTCTACCAACCCCGGCCGACACCCGCAGGACGACCGCCGATCGACGGACCCGCGGGCGTCCGCGCCGAGAATCCCACGCGCGGAACATTGTCGGTGCCCGCGGCTACCTTCTCGTGACAACGGCTCGAACGGGCTGTACGGGAGGAAAAGTATGTATCGCCAAGGGGATGTCCTGATAGTTCCGATCGCGGCGGAGAACGGGTCCGCGGCCGCCGAGCGGTGGCAGCCCGCACCGCGCGACCGGCGGGGCCGGATGGTGCTCGCACTCGGTGAGGTGACGGGGCACGCGCACGCCATCGCGTCGCCCGGCAAGCTGTTCCACGATCCGCACACACCGAATGCGCTGGTGCTGCACCTGCCCGAGGGCGGGCGGCTGGTGCACGAGGAACATGCGGCGATCGGGCTGCCCAAGGGCTGGTACCGGGTGGTGCGGCAACGCGAGTACGTACCCGGTGCCGTGCGGATCGTGGCGGACTGACCGATGCCGGAAATCGTGAGCGAGACAGGAACGAGCGCAGCGTTGACAGATTTCGAGCAGTGGCGGGCATCGTCGGCCACCACCGGCCCCGGCGACCGCGCCGCGGCCGAGGCGGGCGTGCGGCTCGCCTACGAGACCGCGGGGCTGGCCGCGCCCGAGCGGATCATCTGGGTGCGCTCGCCCCTGGAAGCGGTGAATCTGCTGCGGTCCGGGCTCTCGGCCGAGGCCGGGCGCTCGGTGCGCGAACCGCTACGCAGCGCGCCGTGGGCCGCCGCGCGGGACCGGTTGCACGCCGAACTGGGTGCTCGGGAATTCGCCCGGCACTGGCAGGCCACCGGGGCCACCTTGTGGGAACTCACCGAGCCGATCGTCGACCGTATCCGCGCCGGAGTGCTGGCCGCGGCGGCCCCGGTTCCCGAGACCACGGGTGACGAGGACGACGCGGCGAAGGACGCCTCGAGTGCCGCCCGTCAGGAGGAGGCGCGGGTTCGGATGCTGCTGCTGGACGCGGTCATGGGCCAGCACGACGCGGCCTGGTTGTCGGCGTTCGATACCGGGCCCGGCACGCCCTTGGCCGGCCTGGCCGCGGTGGCGCGGGAGGCGGGCTGGTGGTGGCCGTACGCGAACCTCGTGGTGATCAGTGAACGGCCCACCGCCTTGTATCGCGACGAGGCCGGGCGGCTGGACCGCGGTGACGGACCGGCGGTCGGCTACGACGACGGATTCGGCCTGTATGCGTGGCGCGGAATGCCGGTACCCGCCGAATTCCTCGATCAGCTGGCCGCGCTGACACCCGCGCGGATCCGCGCGGAGGAGAACGCCGAACTGCGCCGGGTGATGCTCGAGTATTACGGCTACGACCGCTACCTGGCCGAATCCGGTGCCGAACCGCTGCAACGCGACGAAACCGGGGTGCTGTGGCGGATCGCGCTCCCCGACGACGAGGACGTGGTGATGGTCGAGGTGGTCAACTCCACCCCGGAACCGGACGGTACGCACCGCACCTACTGGCTGCGGGTCCCGCCCACCACCCGCAGCGCGCGCGAGGGTGTCGCGTGGACCTTCGGTCTCACCGCCGGGGAGTACGCACCGGTCGCGCAGACCTGACCGCCCGGATCTGGAACAATCGCACCCGTGACCCACGCCGAGACTGTGACCGAGGACGACCCCGGCACCGGCAGCCGCCTGGCCGTGTTCCTGCGCTGCCACCTGCCGATGGTGGTGGTCGTCGCGGTGATCGCGGTCGCCGTGGTTTTCGTCGCGCAGGACCGGTGGCGGCGCGGGGCGTTCTTCTTCGGCGGCGCGACGCTGATCGCCGCCGGGTTCCGGCTGTGCCTGCCGACGGTCCGGGTCGGGCTGCTGGCGGTGCGCAGCAAACCGTTCGACGTGGGCGCGCTGACCCTGCTGGGCAGCGCGATCGTCTTCCTCGCCGCCACCATCAACACCCTCGGGGTGAGCTGAACCGCCGCGTCAGCGGTGTTCGCGGGCCAGATCCATCGTCTGCACCAGTAGCTTCCCGATGGCTTCGGCTTCGGTGAGAAAGCCGTCGTGACCGTCGCGCGAGGAGATGACCTCGAAATGCCGGCACCCCGCCAGCCCCTCGGCCAGTTCCTGCTGGGTGTGCAGCGGGTAGAGCCGGTCGGAGTCGATACCGCCGACGATGCACGGCACCTCGCAGCGTGTCATCGCCGCCGCGATCCCGCCGCGGCCGCGGCCGATATCGTGGCGGTTCATCGCCTCGCTCAGCAGCACATAGGTGGCCGGATCGAACCGTTTGCACAGCTTCTCGGCCTGGTATTCGAGGTAGCTCTGCACCGCGTAACGGCCGCCGTCCCATGGATCCTCGCCGGCCTGCGGGCTGTTCGCGAACCGGCTGTCCAGCTCGACCTCGGTGCGGTAGGTGAGATGCGCGATCCGCCGGGCGATACCCATACCGGCCATCGGCGCGCGGCCGGTGCCGTGATAGTCACCGCCCTGCCAGTCGGGGTCGCCGGTGATGGCCGCGATCTGGGTGCTCTGGGTGCCGATCTGGTCCGCGGTGGCGCGCGGGCCGACCGCGAGGATCAGCGCCGAGGCGATACGTTCGGGTGCGCAGAGCATCCACTCGAGCACCCGCATACCGCCCATCGACCCGCCGACCGCCGCGGCCAGCCGGTCGATACCCAGCACCTCGAACAACCGCAGCTCTGCGGTGACCTGGTCGCGAATGGAGATCTCCGGGAAGCGCGAACCCCAGGGGGCGCCGTCCGGCGCCGGTGACGCGGGGCCGGTGCTGCCCTGGCAGCCGCCGAGCACATTGGTGGCGATCACACACCAGTCGTCGGTGTCGATCGGCGCGCCCGGCCCGACCATCCCGTTCCACCAGCCGGGTTGCGGATGCTCGGCATCCGGTTCACCCACCACATGGGAGTCCCCGGTGAGCGCGTGCTCGATGAGCACCACATTGTCCCCGGCCGGCGACAGTTCGCCCCAGCGCTGCACGGCCAGTCGCACCGCGGGCAGCTGGGCGCCGTTCTCCAGTGCCAGGTCGCCGATATCGATCAGGCCGAGAGTGCCGTCGGCCGGCGGGAGCTGCGCCACGGGACCTGCCGTGGTTCGTTCGATCTCCACCTTCACGCGATGGCTTCCGCACGACAGGCCGCCCCACGCGGCGATACCCCGAATGTATGAATCGCGGCCGCGAGACCGGCGGACCGGGGAGACGGGCGCCGGTGGCCGTCCGGGCGGCGCCGGGTGCCCACGCGGACAGCAGTCACACCGGGGAATCTGTGATCGGTCATATCGTGCTCCAGAAAATAGGGGGTTGCGCGCCGCGACACTGCGAGTGCCGGGCCCGAGGCGACCAGCACCGGCACATAACGGCGACCTCCTGACATGCGCTTGCTCCCGGCTTTCGGAAGCCCGGTCATCACCCGGAGCACCCCACCGCAGCAGGAGGGTTGCCGGCCAGCGAGCCGGGGCTTGGCGCTGGCGCTCATGACCTGCTCAATATGGTAGCGGGGCGCCGGGAGGGATCGAAATCCGCATAGGCCGCCACCAGGTAATCTTGTGGCGAGATTCACCCTGTGAGATCTCACGACCGGGGCTGGCTGCACCGTGTGACAACCCGAAGCAGTACGCTCGTCTTGGTTACACCAGACGTCCCGTGGACAACGCGGGATGTATACGTTGTCTGTTGAACAGCTGGGGTCCGCTCACAAGCGTGTTCGCCTGGCCGTGCAATGAGGGCACCAGTCTTAGGAGGACACGAAGATCCATGTCCAAGATCAAGGTTGAAGGTACCGTCGTAGAACTCGACGGCGACGAGATGACCCGGATCATCTGGCAGTTCATCAAGGACAAGCTGATCCACCCGTACCTCGATGTGAACCTCGAGTACTACGACCTCGGCATCGAGTACCGCGACAAGACCGACGACCAGGTCACCATCGACGCCGCAAATGCCATCAAGGAACACGGCGTCGGCGTGAAATGCGCGACGATCACCCCCGACGAGGCCCGCGTCGAGGAATTCGGTCTCAAGAAGATGTGGCGGTCGCCCAACGGCACCATCCGCAACATCCTCGGCGGCACCATCTTCCGCGCGCCGATCATCATCTCCAACGTTCCGCGCCTGGTCCCCGGCTGGACCAAGCCGATCATCATCGGCCGCCACGCCTTCGGCGACCAGTACCGCGCCACCGACTTCAAGGCCTTCCAGGCCGGCACCGTCACCCTCACCTTCACCCCGGAAGACGGCAGCGAGCCGATCGTGCACGAGGTCGTGAAGATGCCCGAAGAGGGCGGCGTCATCATGGGTATGTACAACTTCAAGAAATCCATCGAGGATTTCGCGCGCGCCTCGTTCAACTACGGGCTGCAGCAGAACTACCCGGTCTACATGTCGACCAAGAACACCATCCTCAAGGCCTACGACGGCATGTTCAAGGACACCTTCCAGGAGGTGTTCGACGCCGAGTTCAAGACCCAGTTCGAGGCGGCCGGCCTCACCTACGAGCACCGGCTGATCGACGATATGGTCGCCTCCTCCATGAAATGGGAGGGCGGCTACGTCTGGGCCTGCAAGAACTACGACGGTGATGTGCAGTCCGATACCGTCGCGCAAGGCTTCGGTTCGCTCGGCCTGATGACCTCCGTGCTGCTGACCCCGGACGGCCGGACGTGTGAGGCCGAGGCCGCGCACGGCACCGTCACCCGGCACTACCGCCAGCACCAGCAGGGCAAGCCGACCTCGACCAACCCGATCGCGTCGATCTTCGCCTGGACTCGCGGCCTCGAACATCGCGGCAAACTGGACAACACCCCCGAGGTGATCGGTTTCGCGCAGACCCTCGAGGATGTGGTCATCAAGACCGTCGAAGGCGGCCAGATGACCAAGGACCTCGCGCTGCTGGTCGGCGGCGACCAGGGCTACCTCACCACCGAGGAATTCCTTGCCGCGCTCGACGCCAACCTGGCTCGTGCGCTGCGCTGATACTCAGCGGCCCCACGACCCCGGCGTGCCGACCGGCGCCCGGAGCGTGGAGCCGTAGGGTCTCCCGAAAACCCCGAGAACAGGGCTGTGTTCTCGGGGTTTTTGCTGTGCAGGCCGGGCCGTTTTCAGCGGCGCGTGAGGTGGCCGCGACCCCAGCACACCCACGGCGGTGCCGAGCCTTACGAGGCCCTTGGAGGGTTCGGACCAGGGGGCCGAACCCTCCCGGCGCCCCCCGCGCCGCGCAATAAACACCGAACCACAGCGCGGCGGGGGGGGGGCGGGGAGGGTGTGAACAAGGCGACCTGGCTCAACGGCCT
>NZ_JARWPM010000115.1 GCF_029869215.1 Nocardia carnea | reverse complement strand
CCACCCCGTTAGGGGGGGGTTTGGGGGGGGGGCCCCGGCCCCCCCGCGGGGGCCGGGGGGTCCCGGGGGGGGGCCTTGGGGGTTGGTTCCCGCGGGGGGGGCCGCCCGTATTGCGGCGCGGACTCCGGCGTTGGATCCGGGTGTGGTGCCCGAGCAGTTGGCGGATCGGGTCGGGGTTCAGGTCACTGAGCTCACCAACGGGAGCCGTTTCAGCATGGTCGGGTTGACCGCGCCGGATCTCGCGGGTGTCACCGCGATGGTGCGGGCCCGCCAACTCGACGGTTCCTGGGGTCCGTGGTTCGAGGCCGGGACCGACGACAGTGTCTCGGCTCGTCGCCCCGGTTCGGGCCGCATACAGGGTAGTGAGCCGGTCTATGTCGGTGACACCGACGCGGTGCAAATCCTGAGCACGCGCAAGCCCACCGACACGGCCGAGCCCGGATCACGGGGACCGACCCCGGTCGCGGGCCCGGACCATTTCGGGCTCGCAGTCCCGGAGATGAGCGCGGTGTTGCTCGATCCCGGCCCTGGTGAAGAGAACCTGTCGGCGATCGCGGCTCCGCTGGCTGGTGGCGGGCCCCGGGTGATCAGCCGCGCGCAATGGGGCGCCGATGAATCGATGCGGTGTGAAGATCCGACCTACGACGACGGCCTGGGCGGGGTCGTAGTGCATCACACCGCGGGCCGCAACGACTACAGCAAGGCCGAGTCCGCGGCGATCATGCGCGGCATCTACACCTACCACGCCGAAACGTTGGGCTGGTGCGATATCGGTTACCACGCGCTGGTGGACAAATACGGCCAGATCTTCGAAGGCCATTTCGGCGGTTTGGACCGGCCTGTGCAGGGCGCGCACACCGGTGGTTTCAACGAAAACACCGCTGGAGTGGCGTTCATGGGTAATCACGAATCCGAGGAACCGACCCAGGTGGCGATCACCGCGATGGGTCAGTTCATCGGATGGCGCGCTCGTGTCGCGGGTTTGGATCCTCGAGGGACCACCACGATGATCTCCGAGGGCACCGAGTTCACTCCGTATGGCGAGGGTGAACAGGTGCAGTTGCCGGTGGTGTTCTCTCATCGCGATGTCGGTAACACCACATGCGCCGGGGACGCCGCCTATGCGCTGATGGACCGTATCCGTTCGATCGCTGCGGGTGTGAGCTCGGGTGCAGGGCCGAAACAGGTGCCGGGCGGGCATGATTCGGCACCGGTTCCCGCGCAACCCGATCCTGATGCTGACGCCGATATGTCGGCGTTGGTGGCGTTGACGGGCAAACTGTTGGATCTGGTCGACCGCAATGTGTTGGCTCGGCATTGGGTTGATGCCGGTGGGCCGCAGGGAAGGCTGGGGTTGGCGGCCTCGGAGCCGGTACCCACCGCCGAGGGCGGGCAGTACGCCAGATTCGTCAACGGTTACCTGTTCCAAGCCCCCGACGGTCAGGTCTATGAAGTGGCCGGGCGCATCGGGCAACGGTTCGCCCAGCTCGGCGGGGACAACGGCCTGCTGGGCACGCCGCGCAGCAACGAGTACCCGGTCCCTGGTGGTGTGCGGGTCGATTTCGGTCGCGGGTCGTTGGTGCTCAACGAGGCGACCGGTGACGTCACCGCACTGGGGCTGCCCCAGCCAGATCCCGATCATCCGAGGCCGCCGGCCTCTCCGGCGCCTGCACCAGCAGACACTTCACCAGCACCAGCACCAGCACCGGTTCCGGTTCCGGCGGAAGCTGCACAGGTACCGTCTCCGGTGCTGCCTGTTACTCCAGAAGCTGGGCCCGGCGAGGTGCCGGTGGCCGGGCAGTGAGGTAGCTCGCGCGCTGCGTGCAGCGTTATTCGGTGGTGGCTCGCTCGCGTGGTGGTGGTGGCCGCCATCCGGTGGCGACGAGGGCTTCGGTCGGAGAGATACCGATCAGGTCGCGGCAGGTGCGAGTGAGGTGGGCGCTGTCGGCGAAGCCTGCTGTGTGCGCGGCTTCGGTGAGGGAACCGCCTTCACGCACGACAGCGAATCCGAGCTGCAGGCGCACCCACCGCCGCCACGCCACATACGGCAACCCGACCTGGGCGGTGAATAGGTGGGAGAGGCGGCTCGCCGAGAACCCGATGTCGGCGGCGAGTTCGCCCAGCGAGGGTGGCCCTCCCGCCCAGCAGGTTGCCCGGCGCAGCGCCTCGGCCACGACCGGATGCGAGGACCGGCGCACGGATCCGGAGACCGGGCCGCCGACCGGCGACGCCCGTGCGGGCGCGGCGACGCTGACCCAGCTCGTGACTGCGTGGCGCGGCTGCCCGGCCAGTCGGGCCAGTGCTGCGTGGGCGGTGACGCTGTCGGGATCGAGGAACGCGAGGAATCCGCTCGTGCCGGGTTCGGTACGGACCTGGTGGACCACACCGGGTGGGATGATCGCGGCGAGGGCGGGTGCGGTATGTCCGGTCGCGTCGGAGAGGGTCAGTCGCCCGCGCGCGACAAAGAGCACCTGCACGGCCGCGTGGGCGTGGGCGGGTGCGTCGCCGATCTCGCCGGTGAAGGTCATGAGCCCGGGAGCCAACGAAACCCCTCCGGACCATCGGTGCTCGGGAGCGCTCACCTCGACACGCGCCGTGTGCGGTTGTTCCCGGACAGCCATTGACAACGCGATCGAGGGTACAGACAGGTCAGCTCGCGTCCTTCCTTCGTTGTGTAAGCAGGGCGGTGCGCGATCACAGGCCGAACGCACCGCCACTGACGAGGATGACAATTCCGAGAACGACCAGAACGAGGGGAAAGAGGATGTGTTCCCACCGCTCCAAGATCTCAGCAATGCCCTTGCGGGTGGTGAGAAACTTCGCGGCGAGCACCAAAACTCCGACCAACAGCAAGAACACGACCGAGTAGGCCATGATCGCCGCCGTTCCCACGGTCGCGAAGACAGGGACGTAGACGCCGATGTTGTCGCCTCCGTTGGCGAAGGTCACCGCGGCCACCGTCCACACGGCTACCTTCTTGCCCTCGACCCGTTCATCGTCATCACCGTGGTCTCGCCACGCTCTCCATGCGGCGAGCAGACCCAGTAGCAGCGGAATCAGCCCGAAGTAGGCGATAGCTTGTTCCGGCAGCAACGCGGTCACACCGAGCGCGACGAGGACGGACGCGACGAGGATCGCGCCGAACCCGAGATACTGTCCCGTTGCGATGGCGAGGGTGGTTCCGCGAGTTCCCGCGCCACGGGCGAAAAACAGTGACAACACGATGATGTCGTCGATGTTGGTCACCAGGAAGAGTCCGGTCGCCTGCAAGATCGCAGTAACCATACCGGTGGATGCCTTTCTCGGGGAGGACACACTGATTGCGGACGTGCGCGGTCGGGCTGCACCCTCGCGGCTCGCTACCGACTGTCTACCTCATCGCGGGTTGGGAGCCGGCGATGCTCGCACCGGCGATGCTGTCTGTTTGGGGAGTTTGGCGGCGATGGCCGCGGCGAGTAGTGCGCTGACGGCGGCGCTGGCCAGGAACACCGCGGACATGGCTTCGGTGTAGGCGTGTGCACTGGTGGCGGCCAGATCGGCACCCGCGGGGTCAGGAAGCCGGGCTGCGACCAGTTGCGCTCCGGCGATGTTGTCGCGTGCCGCGCTCGTCGCCGGTTCGGGCAGCCCGCTCAGGTGGGGGTCGAGGTCGCGGGTGTAGGCGACGGTGAGCAGGGTGCCCAGGACGGCGACGCTGAACGCGGCCCCGACCTGTCGAATGGCCATCAGCAACCCAGCCCCTGCGGCGCTGCGGTGTTCGGGCAGGGTGGCCATGACCGCGTCGACCGCCGGTGCCAACGCCAGCCCGGCGCCCAGGCCGATAACCGCGAGGCACACCGCGACGAAGCCGTAGCCGGAGTCGACGGTGATACGGGACGCGAGCACGAAACCGGCTGAGGCGATTACCATTCCGGTGACGATCGGGACTTTCGCGCCGACGCGGGTGACGATCTTGTCGACAGCGGCCGCGGCGATGATGATCGCCAGCACCAACGGAACGAGCCGCAGTCCGGTGCCGAAGGCGTCGTGGTGGCGCAGGATCTGCAGATATTGCGGCAGCACGAAGAGCACTCCGACGAGGGTGAAGGTGCCCGCAGTGGCGGCCAGGGTGGGCCAGGCGAATGCGGGATTGGTGAACAGTGCCAGATCGACCAGAGGGTGGCGGGTCCGCCGTTCCCACATCAGGAACCCCACGGTCAGCACCACACCGGCTGCGAGAGTGGCCAGCACGACCGGGTCGGTCCACCCGTACTCGGGGGCCTGGATGACAGCGAACACCACCGCCGCCGTACCGGAGACCGCGGTGATGATTCCGAGCCAATCCAGCGGCGGCGTGTCCGGATCGGCCGACTCGGGCAGCAGCACAACGCAGGCGGCCACAGCGGCGACGCCTACCGGGACATTGATGAGAAACACCGAGCCCCACCAGAAGTGCTGCAAAAGCCAGCCTCCGACGATCGGGCCCAGTGGCAGGCCGACGCCGAGGGCGCCGACCCACACCGCGATCGCGCGGCGGCGCTGCTCAGGTGGGAACAGGGTCGGCAGGATCCCGAGTGAGAGTGGGACGATGATCGCGGCTCCGATGCCCATGACCGCGCGGGCGGCGATCAGCGAACCGGTGGACCCGCTGTAGGCGGCCCATGCCGAGGCGGCGACGAAGGCGACCAGACCTGCCAGCAGCAGCCGTTTGCGGCCGTAGCGGTCGCCGAAGCCACCGGCGGGCAGCATCAGCGCGGCGAAGACCAGGGTGTAGGCGTTGACGATCCACTGCAGCTGGGTGGTGCTCGCGCCCAGGTCTTGGGCCAGGGTCGGCAGGGCGACGTTGAGGACCATCAGGTCCAGCCCCACGGTGAGCAGAGCGACGACCAGCGCCGCCAACCCTGCCCACCGACGCGATGGGCTCGGTTCAGTCCCGATTGTCGGTGTGGTGATCGGGTGAGAGTTGTTCTCGCTCATCGGAGTTTCCGATCAGGGTGGGGATGATGAGGGCGATCGCACCGAGCACGATGAAGGTGTCGGCGAGGTTGAAGGTCGGCCACCAGCCGGTATGCAGGTAATCGGTGACCAACCCGTCGGGGGCCCGGTCGATGACATTGGCGACGGCACCGCCCAGGATTGCGGCGAGCGCGACCCGGGTGAGCAGGTTCGCGCGCGGCGCCACAACCCATCCGCCGACCGCGACCGCGGTGGTGATCAGCGTGGTGACCGACAGCATCACCCAGCTCGGTGCGTCGGCGGCGATCGAGAACGCGGCGCCGGGATTGAACGCCAACCGTAGATCCACCGGCCCCGCCTCGATCGGCGACCCGTCCAGCGCGATCTGCGCCCACACTTTGAGCGCCAGGTCGATCCCGGCGAGTGCGGCCGCGGCGGCGGCCCACCGCAGCCGCCGCCCCCACCGCGAAACGGGGGAAGCAGACGACACGGTGGCGATCACGCGGAGGCTCCGGTCAGTACCGGAGCGGGCTTCGCCACCAAGCCGGGCGCCGCGGCCAGGGGTTTGGTGCGGCCGGCGCGGACACCATTGGCGATGACGACGATCTCGGCGAGTTCGTGGACCAGCACCACCGCCGCCAACCCGAGGACGCCGAACAGGGCCAGCGGGATCAGGATCGTGATCAACCCCAGCGACAAACCGACGTTCTGCAACATGATCCGGCGGGCGCGGCGGGCGTGCTCGAGCGCGCGCGGCAGGTGTCGCAGGTCTTCACCCATCAATGCCACATCGGCGGTTTCGATGGCGACGTCGGTCCCCATCGCACCCATCGCCACACCGAGGTCTGCGGTGGCCAGGGCGGGGGCGTCGTTGACACCGTCGCCGACCATCGCGGTGAACCGGTCGGTGCGCAGTTCGCCCACGATGCGGGCCTTATCCTCCGGGCGCAGGTCCGCGTGCACGTCCTCGATCCCGGCCTCAGCGGCCAGCGCGGCGGCAGTACGCGCGTTGTCGCCGGTGAGCATCGACACGCGAATACCCAAGGCGTGCAACCGATCGATGACCTCACCCGCCTCGGGCCGCAGTTCGTCGCGCACGGCGATCGCACCGATCACCTGGCCGTCGAGTTCGATCAGCACCGCAGTCGCCCCCGCGTGCTGCATCCGCTCCACATCGGCGCCCAGCACACCCGGTTCGATCCAGCCCGGACGACCCAGCCGGGCCGGACGCCCGTCGACCATGCCGGCCAATCCGGCGCCGGTGACGGCCTCGACGCCGGTGGCAGGAGTGAAGGTGTCGACGGCGGCGAGGATGGCGCGAGCGAGGGGATGTTCACTGCGCGATTCCAGCGCCGCGGCGACACCGAGCACTGTTGCCTGCTCTACACCGGTGACAGCCGAGACTTCGACGACAGCGGGCTTGTTCGCGGTCAGCGTGCCGGTCTTGTCGAGGGCGACCTCACGGACCCGACCCATCGCCTCGAGCGCGGCACCACCCTTGACCAGCACACCCAGCTTGCTCGCCGCACCGATCGCGGCCACGACGGTGACCGGCACCGAGATCGCCAGCGCACACGGCGAAGCCGCCACCAACACCACCAGGGCACGTTCGATCCAGGTGACCGGATCCCCGAAGATCGCCCCGATCACCGCGATCGCGGCGGCCGCGATCATGATGCCCGGGACCAGCGGTTTGGCGATCTTGTCCGCCAAGCGTTGGGCATCGCCCTTGCGGGCCTGCTCGGCTTCCACGATCCGCACGATCCGCGCCAAAGAGTTGTCCTCAGCGGTCGTGGTGACCTCGACGGTCAGTACGCCGGTGCCGTTGATCGACCCCGCGAACACCTCCGCCCCCGGTCCGGCTTCCACCGGGACCGATTCGCCGGTGATCGCCGAAACATCTAGCGCGCTGCGGCCGTCGACGATCACACCGTCGGTGGCGACCCGCTCACCCGGGCGAACCAGCATCCGGTCCCCCACCCGCAGCTCCGCCGGGCTGATCACGGTTTCGGTGCCGTCGCGCAGCACAGTGGCTCGGTCAGGGACCAGGTTCAGCAGGGCGCGCAACCCGCGTCGGGTGCGGGCGACCGCGTACTCCTCGAGGCCTTCGCTGATGGAGAACAGGAACGCCAGCATCGCGGCTTCGCCGACCTCGCCGAGGATCACCGCGCCGATCGCGGCGATCGTCATCAGAGTGCCGACACCGATCTTGCCCTTCGCCAGGCGTTTCAGCGTGGACGGGACGAAGGTGTAGGCGCCGACCAGCAGTGCGGCGATCTCCAAGCCCAATTCCACGGGGCGTGGCCCGCCGGTCCAGCCGACGATCAGTGCCGCGACCAGCAGCACCCCGGCGACCGCGGCGGCGCGCAGTTCGCTGACTTCCCAGAGCTTTTCGGGTTCCCGTTCCTCTTCACCGTCTCCGGTGGGTTCGTCGTGGCCGCAGCCGCACGCGTCGCTCATGCTCGCACCTCCGCAGTCGTCTCCGTCGTGATGGTTGTGGCGTCGGTGCCGTAGTTCGGGCACAACGCCACCGCATTACCGGTCGCCGCGAGCAAGGTCTCCGCCGAGGCGAGCAGGTCCATCAACTCCGGCCGCGCCAGACTGTAGAACACCTGCCGACCCTGGGGGCGGCCGACGACCAGCCCGCAGTCGCGCAGGCAGGCTACATGCGCCGACACCGTCGACTGCGCCAGCCCGAGCCCTGCCATCAGATCCGATACCCGCGCTTCCCCGCACGCCAGCCGGTGCACGATCGCCAGCCGTGTCGCGTCCGAGAGGCTGTGGAACAACGCCACCGCCGGATCCAGGCCTTGCGTTTCGGCGAGACAACCCTCGCCATGATCAATCGCCATAAAACGATGATAGCGCGAAATGGTGTTGATATCGAACCTCGCCGTGACTAATCTCATTTCAACGATCACATCGCTTCTCGGCGATCAATGAGGGTCGGCTACGGAGGGAGTACACGGTGGACCAGCAGCACTCCATCGTGACCGAGAGGTCACCCCAGCAATCACTGCCACCTGGCTCGCCTGGGTTGCTGTATCGGTGGGGCGTTCTCATGGCGCGGCGCAGACGTGTGATTCTGGCGATCTGGGGGCTGTTGCTGGCGGTGTGTGCGCTGGCGTACCCGCTGCTCGAGAACCGGCTCGGCGCCATGGATTTCGGTGTCGAAGGCTCGGAGTCGACCGAGGTGGATCGTCTTGTCGCCCAGCACTTCCCACAGTTCGGCGCCGAGCAGGCAGTCATCGTGCTGCGATCATCTGCCCTGACCGCCACCGACACCGAATTTCGCGCAGCGGTCGCTCGCGCGGTTACCGCCGCCGCAGAGGTGCACGGCGTGGTCGATGTCGTCGGCCCCTACGACGGGCTGCCCGGATCCCAGATATCGGCCGACGGTCACGTCGCGATCGCGCTGGCCGGCATGGACGGCGACATGGCCGAACGCGCGAGGGTCGCTCGCGACCTACAAGAGGCCATCGCCACCACCGGCGACGCCTCCATCGATGTGGGGCTGACAGGGTACTCGGCGGTGCAGAACGCGGCCACCGAACTACAGAACGCCGATCTGGCCCGTGCCGAGGTGATCGGCGTCCCGGTCGCCCTGATCCTGCTCGTCCTCGCGCTCGGCGCCCTGGCCGCCGCGGCGGTCCCGATCGGAGTCGCGATCGCGGGGTTGTTGACCGCGGTCGGGGTGTTGTTCACCCTCACCACGGTGACCGCGTTCGATTCCCTGACCGTGGCCATGGCGACCATGGTCGGCCTCGGCGTCGGCATCGACTACGCGATGTTCATCGTCAGCCGCTTTCGCGAAGAACTCGCCCACCACACCGTCGTCGACCATTTCGCGATCGCTGCCGCCGTCGGCCGCGCACTTGCCACAGCGGGTAAAACGATTCTGGTCTCGGGGCTTGTGGTGATGATCTCGCTGTGCGCGTTGATCATCATCCAGGCACCGATCTTTCGTGGTATCGCCATCGGCGTCGCCACCGCTGTCACCAGCATGCTCATCGTCGCCGTCACCCTGCTCCCCGCCTTACTCGCCGTCCTGGGCCCTGCTGTCAACCGCGGCGCGCTCCCGGCCCGCTGGCGCCCCGCCGACAGCGCCACCGACCTTCGTGGTGCCAGCCGCGGCCGCTGGGCGCGCTGGGCGTATCTCGTCATGCGCCGACCAGCTCTGTTCGGCACGGCCGCGGTAGCGGTACTGGTCATCGCTGCGCTACCGGTATTCGGGATCCGCTACGGCCTCGACATGGGCACCAGCGCCCTCGACGACACCCCCACCGGACGCGCCACCACAGCGTTGACCACCAACTTCCCCGCCGGAGCACTCTCACCGGTCGAGATCATCGCTACCGGCCCCGGCGACACCCCGCTCACCGGCGACGCCCCAGACCAGGTCAACCGGTTCCTGGTCGAGATCGCCGGCGACGACCGCATCGACACCGTTCTGCCTGCCCAGCTCATCGACGGACGAGTGCTGGCGATGGCGATACCGTCGGTCGCGTTCGACTCGATGGAGGCCACCGACCTCATCCGCGACCTCCGCAACACAGCGGCTGATGCGACCGGAGTCGAGATCCGCATCGGCGGCAGCACCGCCGAATTCGTCGACCTCTCCGACGAGATGACCACCAAACTGCCGCTGGTCGTGGCCCTGGTGCTGACCGCGTCCCTGATCTTCCTCATCGCCGCGTTCCGCAGCATCGCCCTGCCGATCAAGGCCATCGCGATGAACCTGCTCGCCACCGGCGCCGCCCTCGGCATCACCGTCGCCGTGTTCCAATGGGGCCTCGGCGAGAACATTCTCGACTTCACCAGCCCCGGCTTCGTCCAGGTCTACCTACCCACCGTCGTGTTCGCACTACTGTTCGGCCTCTCGATGGACTACGAGGTCTTCCTCATCCGCCGCATCCGCGAATACTGGGACACCACCGGCGACAACCAGCACGCAGTCGCCGCCGGACTCACCCACACCGCACGCCCCATCACCGCAGCCGCCGCGATCATGATCGCCATCTTCGCCAGCTTCCTCACCGCCGACATCCTCGAACTCAAACAACTCGGATTCGCCCTCGCTGTCGCGGTCGCCATCGACGCCGTCCTCATCCGCCTCGTCCTCGTCCCCGCCCTCATGCGACTGCTCGGCGACTGGAACTGGTGGCTACCGACCCGGCACCGCATCCGGTCCGACACCGGCAAGGCCGACACTCGGAGTGGCGGTGAGTAGTTCAACGATGACGAAAGGCCCGTGTCCGCCACCGGACAGCTCGGCCAGACTGCGACGAGGATCATGCGCCGCCGACCTGCCGCGCGAGCTAGATTTGGCAGCTATCCACGCAGTAATGACCACAGGGAAACGGCAGGTCGCGCGTCGCAGGTTCGAATCCTCGGGTGCTGGCTGTTGACCGAGCCGGATTACCCGGCGCGGCTGTTCTCGTCCGCCAAGCCGGGAATCTGTCGAATCGGGCGGAGTCGATCTGGATTCCCCTCGACCTCCCACTGCACTAGAACGTTCATGTTGGCGGCGCCGCCGAGCCGCGCCTGCGATTTGACCTTCCATATAGATGGAAGGTTTAGCATCCATGCGACTCACGGGTCAGGCGAACCAGAAACCAGCGACGTCGGTGACCAGGACCAACACGATCGGAGAAGAACCGATCGCCGCCGACCGGGCGGGGCGACCAACGAAGGAGGTGATCCACGTGAACCCACTGAAGATGATCTGCGACATGCTGTGCAGCATGATGGGATCCTGCTGTCCGATGTGACACCAGCATCCACTCATGCCGAGGCAGGGCGGGCGGACCTCCCGACAAGCAGGTCGGCCCGCCCAGCCTTGAAGTTCGAGATTCCTGCGGCGGCCCCCTTCGAGGAGTTGGCAGACTACCCGCCGTCGACAGGGCGATTCGAGGTCTTCATCGAGATCGCTTATGCCAAGGGTTCCGCGCCGGATTCCAGGATCCAGCAGACCGCGGCCCGGTCGTGCTCGGCGGGGGCCGGGCCCCGATGAGCGGTCTCCAGCAGCGCCGCCAAGTGAGTTTCGAGGGTGACGAGCTCGGCGATCTGGGCGCGGACCTGATCCAGCCGCGAGCTGAGCACCGATTCCACATGGCTGCATGGCGCTTCGCCGCGGTCCACGATGTCGAGCACCTGACGGGCTTCGGCGAGCGAGAGTCCGGCGGCCTGCGCGCGGCGAATGAACTGCAGCCGGGTGATGTGGTCGGGCCTGTAGTCCCGGTAGCCGCCGGGGGTGCGTTCAGGTTCAGGCATCAGGCCCTCTTGCTCATAGAAGCGAATGGTCTTGGCCGTGATACCACTGGCCGCGGCCAGTTCACCGATTCTCATGGCTCCTCCGACGTCGGCGAGAACCCCACCTTGACATTCCATCCTACTGGAAGGTTCATGATGGTTGTGGCGCCCGAAACGTCACGCTCGTGAAGTGTGATTACACGTGGAATCGTTGCTCTAGACGCTCGCGTTGCCGGCCTGCCCGGTCGGTATGGGGCCGATGATGTTGTCGATGCGCGATCGCGGAAGCCGTGGCCCCGATGGCATGGCAGATAGTGATGCCACGAAGCAGGAAATCGACCGGCTTGCGCGACGAGATCGCCGAGCTGCGGAGCCTCGACATGGGCCACTTCGGTCGCGCACGGGCATGCAGCAACGCGTTGGTGGGGTTGGCGGCGGCGAGCGAGTTGTTGAGTACAAAGGCCCACAAACCTGATGCTCCGCCGATTTGCGTGGTGGTGCGAGCTGACCGAGCAACCTACGGAATCAGTTAGTATCATCGCCGCGTGATCTTCGCGCCGATGATTCCCCGACGAGCTGCGCTGCTGCGGCTCGCGGTGGTGCTGTCGGCATTCGTCGGGATCGCACTCGTTCAGGGAGCACAGTGCCAGACCGGCATGCCGATGGGGATGGTGCAGTCGGCCGTCATGTTCGATGGCGTGGCAGGTCAGTGCGCTACAGGGGTTAATGGTCCCAGCGCGCATGAACATGACCATGGCCATGATTCCGGGATGGGCATCGACATGCCCGACACTCCGATGGCGATGGCCGATGATGCCGCGCCGACGCCGCCCGCGGGGCTGGTGATGGCGTGCTTAGCGGCATTTTTGGCGTTGTTGGCGGCGTTCATGTTTCCGCGTCGAGAAGTCGTCACCACTGCGCTGCGTCAGGCTCAGGATGTGGGGATAACAGGGGTGCGGGCGGTCCTGCCGCGTGCACCGACTTTGGCTGAACTCTGCGTGTTGCGGACATAGAGAGCGGGCGCCCGGGACGGGTCGAGATTGTAACCGTCTCGGGTATGCACCGGCGTCTCCGTCGTCGGTGCAATCACTCATGCCGTTCTCTTTCCTCTCCTCGCAGGAGGCTTTTGTGAATCTTGTTCCTGTTCTCGTCACCGGCTTGTTCGCCGGTGGTGTGTCCTGTGCCGCCGTACAAGGCGGCTTGCTCACCGGTTTGATCACCCGCCAGCGCACCGCGACATCAGTGGTCACCACGGCGGGAGCTTCCGCCGGCGCGGCGGTGACAAGGGCTGCGAAGCCCGGCTGGCGCCGACGGGTAGCTGACGACCTCGCCCCGGTCGGCGGGTTCCTCGCCGGGAAACTGGCCTCTCACACCGTGCTCGGTGCGGTGCTGGGGGCCGCGGGCGGGGCCGTGCAGTTGTCGACCGGCGCGCGGACCTGGCTGCAGATCGGGGCCGGGCTGCTGATCATCGCCTTCGGTCTCGCCCAACTGGGCGTGCCGGGATTCCGAGGCATCGTGATCGAGCCACCCGCATCCTGGATGCGCGTCCTGCGCAAGCGGGCACGTTCACAAGCCGCGATGGCGCCGACGGTGCTGGGTGTTTTGACGGTCCTGATCCCGTGTGGAGTCACGCTGTCGGTGGCAGCGCTGGCCCTGGCGTCGGGATCACCGTGGTGGGGTGCGGCGATCATGGCGGTCTTCGTACTCGGTACCAGCCCGCTGTTCGCCGTCCTCGGATACGCCGCCCGGGTCGCGGCGACGGCGTGGCGGGGCCGGCTGGCCCTGGCCACCGGTCTCGTAGTGCTCGCGATGGGCTTCTACACCCTCAACGGAGGCCTGGAACTCGCCGGCTCACCGCTTGCAGCAAGCCGGATCGGGGAGTCGATCGGCTTCGAACCGCCAGCGGCGGACGCCTCGGCCGCGACGGTCGCCGACGGGGTGCAGACCCTGACGATCACCGCCAGCACCGGCTCCTACAGTCCGAAGAACATCGAAGCCGTCGCTGGCGTACCGACCACACTCGTAGTCAAGACCAGCGGCACCCAGGGATGTATCCGGTCGATGGTCTTTCCGAGCCTCGGCATCACCACGACACTGCCGACCAACGGCGAAACCCGGATCGACCTGGGCACTTTGCAGCCCGGCCGCTTGGACTACACCTGCGGCATGGGCATGTACTCGGGCATGATCACAATTCTCTGAAGGGACCACTCCGCATGACAACCCACATTTTCCGGATCGAAGGCATGCACTGCGGCAGTTGCGCACTGCTCATCGACGACACCCTCGAAGACCTGCCCGGCGTGGCCAGCACGCAAACTTCGATGAAGAAGCGCCTCAGCACCGTCGACCTCGATGCCACGGTCACCACCCCCGATGACGTGGTCGCCGCGATCACCGAACTCGGCTACACCGCGGTAGTCGACGGATAGTTACGGGACCGGCCAGGGTTGCGTCAGCAGGTCGGCATTGATCTGCTGACGCACCCACAACGCCAACACCGCAATCACGACGACGACCCACAACGCCCGGCCCATACCCAGGCGCAGCGCGATCTGCAACCAGTGGCCGGTGAGCACCCCGACCGCGCCGCGGGCCAGGGCAAGGACAACGACGGCGAGGACGAGGACGAGGACGCCCGGGTTGTAGCGAAGCGACTCGGACACATCGCCGGCGAGCAACAGGTACGTCGCCCGCGTGCCGCCGCAGAAAGGGTCCATCAGCCCGAGGAAATGCGTCGGTACATGCAGATCCACCGACGGCACCCCGACCACGCGCAACGCGGTGGCGGCGGCCGCGATCACCACTGCGGACACCGTGAGCCACAGCAACCGGTCACCGCGGCGCCGGGCGGCTGTGTCAGGGGCTATCGACCGGTCTGTCATCATCGATTCCTTGCCTTGTACTGGAAACTCTTCGCCGAACGCGGAGAGGCTGAAACCTTCCCCTAGCCGGTTCGGCTGTTCACTCACTGTCATCGGAGAAATCGGCCGGGTTTATGGCGGACAGTTGTGGCAGCGGGCGGTGCAGCAGCCGTTCGTTACGCCAGATACCGAGAGTGAGGGCGGCGAACCAGAGATCGGTATCGATGCCATCGGCGTGGAAGGCATCCACGAACTCGTCCGTCGCCGCCGCGATGTCGACGTGGCTGTAGGTCGGGATACCGGTAGGGGTGAGAAATGGGAGCGTGGCGGTGTGCATCCGGCCGCGGGCGTCGTAGATGACCGCCGAGTGTGTGCCGGTAATCCGCAACTGGCCGCCCATGGGAATCACAACCGGCCGTACGCGGGGCATCTCCAGGGGACACTGACAGACCAGCCACGCGCCGCCGATATCGACAACCGCCGCCAGGACGAACAAATTGGATTGCGCGCAGCACGGTCGCAGCCGCGATCCTAAATGCCCGGATTCACGCGGCCGTCGAAGCGTCACGCCTCCGCATCCCGAACCCGCACAGGAAATGGACGGCAAATCCGTGGCGGTAGCGCACCTGTTGCGGCGGGCGCTTCGTCCACGCACGCCGCCGGGCCTTTCCCTGCATACCCCGGTTTCGGGCAGCACCAGTTCGACGCGTTCGGCGGCTTCGCGGTCACCGGCCAGCGCGGCAGCCACAGAGCGGACCTGTTCATAGCCGGTCATCGCGAGGAACGTCGGGGCGCGCCCGTAGCTCTTCATCCCGGCCAGGAACACTCCCGGCTCGGGGGGAGAGTTCTTTGGCGCCGTGCGGGTAGACGGTGCCGCACGAGTGGACGTTCGGATCGATCAGCGGCGCCAGCTCGGTCGGCGCCTGCAGGGTCGCCTCCAGGCCGAGCCGGACCGCCGAGAGCCATGACAGGTCCGGGCGGAACCCGGTCAGCACGACTACTTCGTCGATGTCCAGCACGGGGTCGCCGTGCGCAGGCGTCAGCGACAGCCGGTCGTCGTCGGCGCGGGCGACCGATTCGGTGCGGAAGCCGGTGACCACGCGAATTTGTCCGGCCTCGATGGCTTGCTGCGCGCGCAGGCCGAGCGCTCCGCGGGCGGGGAGCTGGTCGGCCTGTCCGCCGCCGAAGCCCGAGCCGATATCGCCGCGGCGCAGCAGCCAGGAGATTCGGGTGTCGGGGTGTTCGTCGGCGAGCGCGGCGAGGGCGACCAGCGCGGCGAGGGCGGAATGGCCGCTGCCGGCGACCGCGACGTGCTTGCCCGCGTAGCGGGAGGCGGTCGCGGGGTCGGCGAGATCGGGTACGCGGTAGGAGATTCGTTCTGCCGCTGCGTGTTCGCCGATCGCGGCCAGGCCGTCGCCGCCGAGCGGATTGGGTGTGGACCAGGTGCCGGAGGCGTCGATGACGGCGCGGGCGGTGACCCGTTCTTCCCGCCCGTCCCGGGTGCGCACATGCACGGTCAGCGGTTCGTTGTCGCGACCGGCATCGACAACGCGGTCGCGGCCGCGACGGGCGATTCCGACCACCTCGGCACCGAAGCGCACCCGATCACCGAGCGCGTCGAGTACACCTGACCCCAGATCACCTGCTCTGACCGCAGTGAATAGCCATGCCGGGGTGCTGCGCAGTGAGCTGGCCACCAGCCTCAGGAGCACCGCTTTCGCAATACTTTCGGATACTTGAATAAGAAAGTTCGGGTCACCGTATAATTTGCGGGATGAGCACGACCCGTCTCGCGTCGCGGCGATCGCCGCTGATCCGAGCCCGTTCGACAGCAGCACTTCTCGGACCGGCGTTCGTCGCGGCGATCGCGTATGTCGATCCCGGCAACGTTGCGTCCAATATCAGCGCAGGCGCGCAGTTCGGCTACCTGCTGGTGTGGGTGATCGTGGCAGCGAATGTGATGGCCGGGCTGGTGCAATTCCTTTCCGCGAAGTTGGGGCTGGTCACAGGGCGCACGCTTCCGGAGATGGTGCGGGAGCGGGCGCGTACTCCGGTACGGCTTGCGTACTGGGCTCAAGCCGAAACCGTAGCGATGGCAACCGATCTCGCCGAAGTGGTGGGCGGGGCGATCGCTTTGAAGCTGTTGTTCGATCTGCCCCTCCTCGTGGGCGGGGTGATCACAGGCATCGTGTCGATGGGGCTGCTCGCGGTTCAGAACCGGCGCGGCCAGCGACCGTTCGAGCGGGTGGTCATCGGACTGCTCGCCGTAATCGCCGTGGGCTTTCTCGCCAGCGCAGTCATGTCACCACCGTCGATCTCCGAGACCGTCGGCGGCCTGGTGCCGCGCTTCGACGGGGCAGAGAGCGTGCTACTCGCCGCGGCCATGATCGGGGCCACGGTGATGCCGCACGCGGTGTATCTGCATTCCGGTCTGGCGCGGGACCGCCACGGCCACCCGGAGGCCGGCCCCGGGCGCGCCCGATTGCTCAGGATCACGCGCCTCGATGTCGGGGCGGCGATGTTATTGGCCGGTGCGGTCAATCTGGCGATGCTGCTGATGGCCGCCAGTACGTTGCGCGGCAACGATGAAGTCGACTCGCTGGAGACTGCGCACGCAGCAGTGCGCGATGCGCTGGGGCCGGCGGCGGGATTACTGCTCGCGGTCGGCCTTCTTGCCTCGGGACTCGCGTCGACCTCGGTCGGCGCCTACGCGGGCGCCATGATCATGCAGGGGCTGCTGCACCGCCGGATAGCGTTGCTGGTTCGCCGGCTGGTCACGCTGATTCCCGCCCTCGCCGTTCTTGCCGCCGGAATCGATCCGACCCGCGCACTGATCATCTCGCAGGTGGTTTTGTCTTTCGGCATCCCGTTCGCTCTCATTCCGCTGGTGCGCTTCACCAGTGACAGATCTCTGATGGGCGAGGATGCGAACCACCGGCTCACTGCCGCAGCAGCCTGGCTGGTGGCGGCCGTCATCTCCGCACTCAACGTGGCCCTGATCTACCTCACGGTCACGGCATGTGGGGTCCAGTGACGAGAAAAGTCGCGCTTAGCGATGTTTGCCCTGGTCGGTGCGTGTCAGTGGTCGGTGGGATCATGCGGGAATGCTGGAGGCGGTGAATGCGGCGGTCCTGGTCGCCGAGGCTCAGGTGCTGATCGGCGAGGCTCTGGGATTGCCCGCCGCGGATCTGGATCCGGTCCTGTACCCGCCGGATCCGGTGCGGGGCAGTTCGGGCTGGTTCACGCTCGCGGTGCGTGAGGGCGCGGTGCCGGCGGCGCGGCTGAGCGTGCTGCTGTGGGACGCGAGCACCGGCTGGTATTGCCGCGGGCTAGCCGATCCGTACGGGGTGTGGCGTGAGACCGGGTTGCCGCCGGAATCGGACCCGGTCGACGTGGGCTCATGGTTCGCCGATTTCGTGGCTGGGCCGATACCTGATGTGGAAGATTC
The DNA here is from genome assembly GCF_029869215.1 of Nocardia carnea. Lineage (GTDB taxonomy): Bacteria > Actinomycetota > Actinomycetes > Mycobacteriales > Mycobacteriaceae > Nocardia > Nocardia carnea_B. Next base: position 22,464 of record NZ_JARWPM010000115.1, on the reverse strand, counting down.
GGCCGAGATCTTGTTCTGATTCTGGTTGATTCGGTCGAACAGCGAGCGCGGTTGCGCCGCTGGTGGTTTCATGTGCGGCTGTGCGTGATGAGGGGGCCGTGGAATACGGCCGGTTCGGTGTGCTGTCGCAGACGGATTTGGAGCGGTTCTTTTACCTCGACGATGCCGATCGCAAGCTGATCGCCGAGCGTCGCCGCGACAGCAACCGCCTCGGTTTCGCCCTCCAGCTCGTGACTGTGCGTTACCTTGGCATGTTCTTGCCGGATCCGCTCGATGTCCCGGCCGAGGTGGTCACCTACCTGGCCGAACAGCTCGATATCGCCGACCCGACCTGCGTGAAGTCCTACACCGAACGCAAGCAGACACGCTACGACCATCAGGACGAGATCGTCCGCACCGACGGGCTGACCGAGTTCGCGCAGGTCGAGGGCGAGCTGGTGGCGTGGATCGCTGATCAAGCGTGGATGACCGGCGACGGCCCGAAGGCTCTGACCGCGGGCGCGGTGCGCTGGCTGCGCGAACGCAGTGCCTTGCTTCCGGGCGTGACGACCCTGGAACGGCTCGTCTCCGAGAGCAAGCAGGCCGCTGATCAGCGGCTGTGGACGCATCTGGCCTCCCAGCTCACCGGCCGGGAAGCGGGAATCCTGTTGGGGCTGCTGGAAACCCGCGAGGAGGGCCGCCGCAAGGTGGTTGAGCTGGAACGCCTGCGCAGGGGCGCGTTCACCCCGTCGACGACGGGAATGAAGCACGCGCTGGCACGGGCGCGGGACCTGTATGCGGTGGTCCCGGCGTCGGTCGATATCACCGAGGTGCCGCCGCGCCGGTTGATCGCCCTGGCGGCGCACGGGATCACCGGCAAGACCTCGCATCTACGGCGCTTGAAGTCACAGCGGGAACGGTTGCTTGCGTTATTGACGGCGACAGCGTTCACGTTGCGGGCCAAAGCGGTCGACGACGTGCTCGAACTGTTCGACCTGCTCATGGTCACCGACCTGATGGCCAAGGCCGAACGCCAGTCCAAGGACGAAAAGCTGCGCCGATATCCCCGAGTGACCCGCAACGCCGGGAAGCTCGCCCGCGCCGTGCGGGTACTGCTGGAGATGAGCGAGGCCGACCCGCAGCTGTCCCTGGAACTGGTGTGGGACCTGATCGAGAGCACCGTCTCCAAATCCGAGCTACGCGCGGCGCTGGCCGCGATCGACGAGCTTGTCCCGCAAGCGGATCCGGAGTTCGACGGACAGCGCCTCGAGGAGCTGGCCGGCCGATTCGCCACGGTCCGCTCATTCCTACCCGCGATGATGCGCACCATCGACTTCGGCGCCACCGGCGACGCCGGGCCGGTCCTCAAGGCTATGCACACTCTGGCCGAGCTGATCTCCCCGCAACGGAGCCGTGGGCTCCCGGCCCGCTGGCTCGAAGCCCGCCGTGTCGATCACGACCTGGTGAGCGGCGGCTGGCAGCGACTGGTGTACCCCGCGGAGCGGCCGGAGGAGACGGTGGATCGGGCCGCGTACACGCTGTGTGTGCTCGAACAGTTCCATCGGCATCTGCGCTACCGCAACATTTTCGCCGAGGATTCCTCGAAATGGCGTGACCCGCGCACGCATCTGCTGTCGGGGATGGCGTGGGAGACTGCCCGCGACACCGGCATGAACGCCCTGGGCCTGCCGGACAATCCGCGGCCGATGCTCGGTGAGCTGGCCGCGAGCGTGGATGCCGCATACCGGGAGCTGGCCGCGCGCCTGGGCGACGACACCCCCGCCAGCGTGGATGAGGACGGCAAACTGCACGTGGCGGCGTTGAGCGCGGTGCCGGATCCACCCAGTCTGACCGATCTGCGCCGCCGCGCGGCGGCGATGATTCCGCGGGTCGACCTGCCGGAGCTGGTGTTGGAGGTGATGTCGTGGCTTCCGGAGTTCGGTGAATCCTTCACGCACGTCGCCGGCACCAGTGCCCGCGTCGCCGACCTCGGTGTCTCGGTCGCGGCGGTGTTGTGCTCGCAGGCGATGAATGTCGGTCTGGCGCCGGTGGTTTCACCCGGCGCGGACGCGTTGACACGGGATCGGCTGCGCCACGTCGACCAGCACTATATTCGGGCGGAGACGATGGCTGTGGCGAACACGGTGCTGGTCAACGCCCAAGCGAACGTGCCGTTGGCTCAGCTGTGGGGCGGCGGCTGCGTCGCCAGTGTGGACGGGATGCGGTTCGTCGTGCCCGTCCGGTCCATCCACGCCCGACCCAACCGAAAATATTTTGGACCGAAACGAGGCAGTACCTGGCTGAACATGCTCAACGACCAGGCCGCCGGGCTCAACGCGATGGTCGTGTCGGGTACCCCGCGTGACTCGCTCAACGCCATCGACGTGATCCTGCGCCAACCCGAGGGCAGCAAGGTACCCGACGACATCATTTCCGACGCCGGATCGTATTCCGACATCGTCTTCGGCCTGCTGCATTTGCTGGGCCGCAAGTATCGGCCGCAGCTCAAGCACCTGCCTGATCAGCGATTGTGGCGCATCGACCCGGCCGCCGACTACGGTCCCCTGGACAAGGCCGCACGCGGCCGCATCGACATCGAGAAAGTGTGTTCCCACTGGGAGGACATGTGCCGCGTGGCGGTGTCGATGAACCGCGGTGAGGTCTCCGCGCACGAGGTCACCCGCATGATCTCCCGCGACGGCAACCCCACCAGCCTGGGACAGGCCATCGCCCACTACGGCCGGACCTTCAAGACGCTGCACATTCTGCGGATGGCCGACGACGAACCGTATCGGCGCGAGGCAAAGGCCCAAGCCAACCTCCAAGAAGGCCGTCACGACCTGGGACGCACCATCTTTCACGGCCGCAGGGGCGAGATCACCCGCGCCTACCTCGACGGCATGGAAGACCAGCTCTCCGCGCTCGGCCTGATCTTGAACTGTGTCGTGCTGTGGAATTCGGTGTACCTGGACCGGGCACTGGACGAGCTACGCGCCCAGGACTATCCGGTGCGCGATGAGGACGCCGCCCGCCTCTCGGCGTTCATCCGAAAGCACATTCGCCTGGAAGGCCATTACAGCTTCCATCTGCCCGAACTCGGCGAGGGCCACCGGCCGCTCCGCGATCCGGACGCCCCCGACGAGGACGACTGACCCGGGGGCGCTCCTGGGGCGCGTTCTGCCCGCTGAGCCGCTCGGACACCGGTCTCGGCTGCCCGGTGCGGGACCCCATCCAGCAGGATTCGTGGGTGGTTCAGTGCTGGTGGCTGCGTTCACCGGTGATCACGCGGATGATCCAGTACAGGCCGGCGAGCCCGATGAGCACGAACACGATGTCGTCGAGGGGGTCGGCGATCGGTTCCAGGGCCCGGTCGAGCACGTTGACGTCGGTGACGAACGCGGCCCAGGCGAACGCGCCGATCAGCAGTAATACGAAGGCGATCCAGTCCGGTATCGTGCGTGGCCGCATCGTAGGTTCCCTTCTCGAGATGTGTCGTGATGCACCGGCTGCCGCTCGCGGCGAGCCGGGTCGGTCATGGGCGTCTGGCGACGGGGCAGGCGCCCATGACCGGTGGCGTGGGTGTGTTCGCGCTACCGCGCCGTGGCGGTGAAGTCGTCGAAGCAGGTGTGGGAGTCGGCCTTGGTCCACAGTCCGATGCGGCCGCTGCGCAGGCGGTCGTGGCGGGTGTGCACGATCTGGGTGCCGTCGAGGTAGCCGGTCATGGTGTCGCCGGTGATCTCGACGCGCAGTTCCTGCCATTGTCCGGTCGGGACGGGGGTGTTGGCTTCGGCGAGGATCGAGCGGGTGCCGTTGGTGTATTGGTAGAAGTTGACGTTGCCTTCCAGTGCGTTGGCGCGCAGCACGTAGTAGTTGCCGGGGTCGACGCTGCGGAAGATGATTCCGGCGGCTTGGTCCTCGGTGCCGGAGATGGGCAGGAACCGGACGCTGATCGTGGCGTCGGTGTAGTTCGCCGGGCCGAGGGTGAGGGCGGGATATTCGGCGGTGGCGGTCTGGCACAACGCGTTCGGCGGGGTGGGTGTGCCGTCCTGGGCCTGGATCTGCCAGGTCCCGGTGGCGATGTCGGTGCCCTCTGGCAGTGTCGTGTTGTCGTCGAAGCCGATGGTGGTGACCTGGCCGACGGTCGCGGTGGGCCCAGCCGCGGTGGTGGGCTCTGATGCCGGGCCGGTGTCGGAGCAGCCGGTCCCGGCGGTCACCACCCCGACCGTGGCGAGCAGGGTGAGCGCGGTTCGCGCGCGTGTGAGCACGGTTTTACCTCGATACTGGGGTTTATTTCTGCAGGTTGGTGGCGTCGAGTGCGGTGCGCAGTGCCTTGGACAGGCGCACGGCGTCGTCGACGGCCCAGAAGTGCATGTAGAACAATCGGGGGTTGTCGTCGAGGCCGTGGTTGTGGATCTCGACGACCTCGATACCGGCGCTACGCAACGCTTGGACGACCGGCTGGATCTCGGATTCGATCATCGCGAAGTCGCCGTTGATCGCCGCGCGGCCGCCGCCGACGGGCTGGAAGTTGATCGCGGTGGTCAACCCCAGGGCCGCGGGCAGGGTGTGGGTGCCGTCGGTGACGGTTTCCGCGCGCGCGATGCCGTATTTGTATACCCCGCCCTCGCTGGTGCCCTTGCGGCCGAGCGCGGTGTCGATGCCGGCGGTGTCGAGGTCCAGGGGCGGCTGCTCACCCGATGCCGGCGTGGGTGGGCGGATACCGGTCTTGTCCAGCGCGGCTTTGATGGTCTGCGCGAGTTTGGCGGGGTCGCCCATGCCGTGGATGTGGGTCCACCAGATCGGCGGCTCGTGCTGGGGCAGGTGTTTGTGCACCGCGGTCTGGGCCAGGCCACCGGCCTGCAGCGCGTCGGTGACGGCGGGCAGTTCGGCCTCGGTGACCACCAGGTCGCCCATCAGCATGGCCTGGTCGCCGTATTTGGTGAACGCGGCGTACCCGCCCAGCGACAGGCCCGGGTTGATGGTGACGTCGCGGACCTGCACCGACAGATCGGTGCGCGGCAGCCCGACCCGGTAGACGGTATTGGTTTTGTCGAACTTTCCGCTGCGGCCCAGGATCTCGGCGACCGGTGCCCAGTCCGCGTCGGTGGTTTGCGTGGCGGCGGCGTGCTCGGCGGTGCCGCCGTGCTCGGTGGTGGTGGAGTCGGGGGTGTCGGTGTCGTTTCCGCAGGCCGTGATGGCCAGCAGCGGAACGGCGAGCAGGGCGGTCAACGCGGTGCGTATCGTCATCAGCTCGCTCCTCCGGCCCACAGTGTGATCGGCGTGTCCATCGCTGTTCTGCCTCCTGCTCGGTCGCGCGGTGCGGTGTGTGCGGACAGATCTACTCCGTGGTGATGAAGCCACGATGAAGTATGAAGCTGCGATGAAGTATGAAGCTGCGATGAAGCCTGGCATCGGAGGTGGCGGTCGTTGCGGCATGCTGTGAAGGGCGGGAAAGGGCGGTGAGTGATGCGGATACTCGTGGTCGAGGACGAGCCACGGATGGCGCGGCTGTTGCGGCGCGCCTTGACCGAGGAAGGATATGCCGCCGATATCGCCCCCGACGGGGTCGCCGGGTTGGACGCCGCCACCGGCGGTGGCTATGACGCGATCGTGCTGGATGTGATGCTGCCGAAACTGGACGGGTTCACCGTCTGCCGCACGCTGCGTGCCCAGGGCGATGACGTCCCGATTCTGATGCTCACCGCCCGTGGGCAGGTTCGTGACCGGGTGGCCGGGCTCGACGGCGGCGCCGACGACTACCTGACGAAACCGTTCCATCTGGCGGAGTTCTTCGCGCGGCTGCGCGCGCTGCTGCGCCCCCGGCCCCCCGCGCCCCCCGCGCGGCGGGGGGGCGGGGGCGCCCGGGGCGCCCCCCCCCCACACCCCCCCCCCGCCCCGCCGGGGGCGCGGGCCGCGCGGGGGGGGGCGCGGGCGCCCCCCCCCCCCCCCCCCCCCCCCCCCCCCGCCGCTGTGTGCCGGGGATCTGCGGCTGGATCCGGTGACCCACCGGGTGTGGCGCGGCGAGACCGAAATCGAGGTGACCGCCAAGGAATTCGCGCTACTGGAAACCTTCCTGCGGCATCCGGGCGCGGTGTTCACCCGCCAGCAGCTGCTGGAACACTGCTGGGACTTCGCGTTCGAGTCCCGCTCGAATGTGGTCGAGGTGCACATCCGCGCCCTGCGCGACAAGATCGACCGCCGGTTCGGGGTCACCAGCCTCGAGACCCTGCGCGGGGTCGGATACCGCCTCAACCCGGTCACCGCGACCGGACAGCGGGAGCCGTCGTGATCTCGCGGTGGCCCATCCGGATCCGGCTCACCGTCGCCTTCGGTGTGCTGATGGCGCTGGTGCTGTCGGGTATTGGTGTCGTCACCGTGCGCCAGGCCCGCGACGCCGCCGACGAATCGGTCACCGACGGCCCCAGCCGCGCACTGATCGAGGCGATGATCACCGACCTGCGCGGCGAACTGCTCCTCGCGTTCCCGCTGATCTGGATTCTCGCCACCGCCGGTGCCTTTCTGCTGGCCACCGCCGCACTGCGCCCGGTCGAGCGGATGCGCGCCCGCGCCGCGCAGCTGCGCCCCGACGATCCGGACCCGTACCTGCCGATTCCCGACAGCGACGACGAAATCGCGCGCCTGGGAACCACATTCAACGATCTCCTCGCGCGGCTGCACGACGCGCTCGACCGCGAGCGCCGCTTCGTCGCCGACGCCGGCCACGAACTGCGCACCCCGTTGAGCCTGCTCACCACCGAACTCGAACTCGCCCTGCGCGCACCCCGCGGCAATACCGAGCTCATCGCCACGGTGCGCGCCGCGCTCGACGACACCAACCGGCTCTCCCGCCTGGCCCAGGACCTCCTGCTGCTGGCGCGCAGCAGCGACGACGACAGCTTCCTCACCGGCGATACCCACCAACTACACCCCCTCCTCGCAGCGATCACCGACCGCTACCCGGACCCGATCGGGCTGGACTGTCCGCCGCGGCTGTCGGTGCGCGTCGACCCCGACCGCTTCGAACGCGCGATCGGCAACCTGATCGACAATGCCCTCGACTACGGGCTTCCACCCATCCACCTCACGGCGGCACAGCACGATTCGATGGTCACCATTACTGTCCGTGACCACGGGCCCGGCTTCCCACCCGAGTTCTTGCCCCACGCCTTGGACCGGTTCACCCGCGCCGACGCCGCCCGCACCCGCGGCGGTAACGGGCTCGGGCTGTCGATCGTCGCGGCCATCGCCGCCCGCCACCACGGCCGTGTCCACGCCGCCAACCATCCCGACGGCGGCGCCGTCGTGACCGTGGAATTGCCCGCCGTTGCTGACCTCGCCATCGATGGCGACACCGTGGGCGGGAAGCGCCGCTAATTCATGCTCCGCAGCCGGTGCGCGTCGTCGAACAGCGCACGCTGGGCCAGCGCACCACTACTTGCGGCGGCGATGGTGGCGGCGGCGAGCAGCATGTACATCACCACGATCTGGTAGCGGATGGCCGTCAGCGGGTCCACTCCGGCGAGGATGAGTCCGGTCATCGCGCCGGGCAGGCTGATCAGGCCCACGACCTTGGTGGCGTCGATGGCCGGAATGAGCGCGGTGCGCAGCGCCGAGCGCCGGTACGGGGCGAACGCCTCCGAGGCGGGCAGGCCCAGGCACAGGCGGGCCTCGATACCGGGCCGGGCGCGGCGGGCGTCCTCGAGCATCCGGTGCAGGGCCAGGCCGGCGGCCTGCATGGCCCCGGCCACGATCATGCCGCCGACCGGCACCACCACGCGGGCCTGGGTCGAGATCACCCCGAGCAGCACCAGCACGGACAGGGTGGCCGCGGTGGCCGCGGCTACGCCGATCGTGGCGGCCCGGCGCGCATGCGGCAGGCCCGCACCGCGCCGCCCGGCTACCTGCCCGGCGATGACGACCATGACCGCGACCCAGGCCAGCGCGCCCGGTAATCCGGTGTGCGCGAACACGATCAGCAGGATCGCACCGACCGCCGCCAGTTGGATCGCGGCCCGCGCGGTGGCGGCGAGCAGGTCGCGGGTCAACCGCAGCCGCTGCCGGTAGGCGATGGCGACCGCTACCGCGACCAGCGCCAGACTGGCCGCCACGCCACCCCAGCCGGGCAGCGACACCTCGGGGTTCATCGCGGCCCGTGGTGTCGGTCGAGCCCCCGGGTGTCGGGGGTCAGCTTCGCGTGCTCGAGCCGCCACACCGTGGTGGCGACCTGCGCGACGAACCCTTCGTCGTGGCTGACCAGCATCACCGTGCCCCCGGCGGCGGTGTGATCGCGAATCAACTCGCCCACCACGGCGGTGGTCGTGGGGTCCAGGGCGGAGGTCGGTTCGTCCAGCAGCAGCACCTGCGGTTCGACGGTCAATGCGCGATCTTCGTGATCGCCGTCTTCTTCACGACCGACTTGAATCCCGCGGCCCTCGGCGCGGCTCTGGCAGGGCTGGTGGTCTTCCACCTGCTCCAGCGGTACCGGGTGCGCGGTTGGTGGTGGTACGTGCCGCTCGGGCTGGCGATCTGGGCGTTGACCTACCACGGCGGGGTGCACGCCACGGTGGCCGGTGTGGCGATGGGCCTGATCCTGCGCACCACCAGCGATGCGGGTGCGGACTCCTCGCCCGGGGAGCGTACGGAGCACCTGCTGCGGCCGGTGAGGTTCCCCCGCTTCCTTGGAGGGTGATGTTCCCCCGGTTTTCCGGAGTTGGTTTGCTTGACTCTTGGTCACGAAGTCATCGAAGGAGACTTGTTCGTGCCAAGGCGTTATCCCGAAGAGTTCCGTCGCAAGGTCCTGGACCTGGTCGCCGCCGGCCGACCGGTCGCGCAGGTAGCCGCGGACCTGGGCATCAGCGACCAGACGATCTACGTCTGGCGCAAACAAGAACTGATCGACACCGGCCAGATACCCGGCGCAACCAGCGCCGAACAGTCCGAACTGATCGCAGCAAAGCGCCGCATCCGCGAGCTCGAGCACGAGGTCGCCATCCTGAAAAGGGCGCGTGAGCTGCTGAAAGAACAGGGCAATGGCCCAAAAGGCGTTACGCGGCCATAGCCACGATCGCGAGCGAGGGATTGCCGGTGCAGGTCGCGTGCCGGCTGTTGGACGTCTCCGAGTCCGGTTTCTACCACTGGAAATCACGCCCGCCCTCGCAACGAGCGATCCGCCACGCCTGGCTCACCGACCAGATCCGCGCGGTCCACGCCGCCTCCCGCGGCACCTACGGCGCCCCGCGGGTGCACGCCGAACTCACCCTCGGCCTCGGTATCGGGGTCGGCTACAACCAGGTCGAACTGTTGATGGCCCGCGCCGGGATCAAAGGATTGCCTGGGGTCAAACGGGCACGGCCACGGCATCAGACCCCGACCGCCAATGACCTGGTCGACCGGGCGTTCACCCGGTCACGGCCGAACCAGCTGTGGGTCACCGACATCACCGAGCACTACACGAGGGAAGGAAAGGTCTACTGCGCGGTCGTGCTCGACACCTACTCGCGGCGGGTCGTCGGCTGGTCCATCGACTCGACCCAGACCGCGGCGCTGGTCACCAACGCACTCGGGATGGCGATTTCGAACCGGTCGCCGGAGCCGGGCACGATCATTCATTCCGACCACGGCGTTCAATTCACGTCCTGGGCCTTCACCGACCGGGCCCGCAAGTCCGGGCTGGTGCCGTCGATGGGGTCGATCGGTGACTGCTACGACAACGCCGTGATCGAATCATTCTGGGGCAGAATGCAAACCGAGCTGCTGAACCGGCAGCGCTGGAAAACTCGGATCGAGCTGGCGAACGCGATCTTCGAGTACCTCGAGATCTTCCACAACCGGCGCCGCCGTCACTCGGCGCTCGGTATGCGGACCCCGATCGAGTACGAGATGATGCAACCGTCCATCCAACCCGTGGCCTGAAGTCCAGTATCCCGACTCCATGAAACCGGGGGAACATCACCGACTCCACGAAACCGGGGGAACATCATACCCTTGCCGATGAGAAGTCAGCCGACGTAAGTGTGGCCGCTGACGATGCGGTGAAGAGTGGTGTGGACGACACTGTATTCCTCGGCGGGGTCGGTCAGGCTCGCGTCGTCGCCGGGGTCGTGGTAGCGGTGGTCCAGATCGTCGTCTTGCGTGCTGTCGGAGACAGTTTCGGCTGTATTCCTTTGAGTCGGCTTTTCGCGCGGGCTTTGGCTATGCCCTCGCGGGTGATCGCGGTGATTCCGGAGACGGTGGGGTCATTGCGTGGTCGGATGATTCAGTTGTTGCCATTCCGCTGCCCAGGCGGTTCTTCGGCGGTGGTCGCCAAGCAGTCGTCCGCACCAGATCAGCAGTGTTGCCGTGAACCAGGTTCCGCAAAGGACCGCTATGCCGGCTCCGAGGCCGTCGAGGACTGCGTCGCTGGTTTGCCGGGGCGGGTCGACCGGGGTGCCGTCAGCGCCGATCCACACCGTAACCTGCTGGCCGCGTTCGGCGGTGTGCGGCACGGGAGCGATGAGGGTGTTGTCCTGCCCGTCCTGGTACCACCGGACTGTGGCCTGGAATCGCCGCTCGGATTTCAGGTGGACCGGATCGTCGGCGATCGTCACGGAGGCCAGAATCTTCGTCGCGTTGTCCGTCAGGATCCGGGTTCGCATACCGCTGTAGGCCGCGGTCCCCACGGCTCCGGCGATCGGCACCGCAATGATGCTGGCAAGCAGTAACAGGGCTACCGCGAGAGTCTCGAATCGCATGTGCGCATGCATCAGAGGGTTGGTGTTCCACGGCCGCATCCGCCAGATCCGGATCGGCGCCGAAGGGTGGCCAGACATCTCGCTCACCCACTTTCGGCGAACTGACTGTCCTCACGCGAGCACGATCGTTGTCCTCGGAGTATCCCACAGCGGATAGTTCGAACCGCGAATACGTCTCCGGTGACATCCGTGCAGGAGGTGGTCGCTCAGTCCGGCTTCTCGGTGGCGCCCAGGGAGTCCGGCTGTGCGGGCTGCTCGGGCAGTGGTCGGCGGATGCTGAGGACCACCGAAACCGTCAGCACGACGACGATTACGGCCAGGCTGACCGGTGACGGGACCTCCGGCACCGCGGTGCTGATCGTCTTGTGGGCGGCTTGGAGCATGAGCTTGACGCCGATGAACGCGAGAATGATCGCCAGACCGGTCGACAGGTAGTGGAAGCGCTCGAGCATTCCGGAGAGCAGGAAGTACAGGGCGCGCAATCCGAGAATGGCGAAAGCGACGCTGGAGTACACGATCAGTGGTTCGCTACTCACCGCCAGCACCGCGGGCACGCTGTCGACGGCGAAGACGATATCGGCCGCCTCGATAGCGGCGACGACGATCAGCAGGGGTGTGGCGACCCATTTGCCGGCCGACCGGACGAAGAAGTGCGTGCCGGAGTATTCCTCCTGGACCGGGATGAACTTGCGTACCAGCCGTACCGCGGTGCTCTTGCCGGGATCGTAGGTCTCCTCGTCGTCCTTGAGAAGTTTGTAGGCGCTGTAGAGCAGGATCGCGGCGAAGGCGAACAGGACTACGGTGAACCGCTGCACCACGGCGATGCCGAGGAGCAGGAATATCGCGCGGAAGACCAGCGCGCCCAGCACGCCGAGGAACAGCACCCGGTGTTGGTATTCGCGGGGCACGTTGAAGTACCCGAAGATCAGGGCGAAGACGAAGAGATTGTCCACCGACAGGCTCTTCTCGAGCAGCCAGGCGGTGGTGAATTCCACCGAGGCGGTCGGGCCGACCGCGACCGCGACGAGCACTGCGAAGAGCAGCGACAGGCCGACCCAGAACACACTCCAGCGGAGCGCTTCCCTGAAGCCGATCACGTGCGGGCCGCGATGCAGCACGAGATCGACGACGAGGCTGGCGGTCAAGATCGCGCCGAACACCGCCCACAGCCAGGTGGGGACATCCATAATCTGTTTCCTCGGTTCGTATCGATGGTGCGTGAGTTGCACTGCGCCTTGGGGCGGCGAGTGCGGGGCTCGATGAGCGTTACGGGTTGCAGGAGGGGCAGCCCGCCGGGTCTGCGAGTTCGTGACGCTCGATTCTGGTGCGGTGTTCACAGCGGGCGCAGCCGTGGATGTCGGCGGCCGGCTGCGGGGTAGCGGTGAAGCAGAACTTGCAAGGGAGTCCGGGCTCGGTGGCGATGTGGCCGAACCCGGGGGCGTCGCAGCGCGCGCAGAGCCGGTCGAGGCGTTCGGCCAGTTCGGTGGCCAGTCGGGCGATGCTGCGCATGCGGGTGGGGTTGAGGTGGGCGCGCATGTCGGTTTCGATGCGGGCGCGCCCGTCCGACGACGCCGTCGCGCAGTGTGCGACGGCGTCGGCAAGTTCGGTGTTGGTGCGGATGCCTTTGTAGAGCGGGGCGTCGCCCCGGGGGGCGCTGTTGGGCCGCACGATCACCGCGTGGCTGCCGAACTGAGCGGTGCGCAGGAATTGTGCGGCTTGTTCGTCGAGGTGGTCGACGACGGTGTGGTCGAAGTTGGTGTCGCAGTCCAGGTGGTGCACGGTGAGCTCGAGGCCGAGATCGTCGTCGACGAAGGCGAGGATTTCCAGCCCGGCCGGGGCGAACCAGATACCGGGGTGGGGGCCGAAGGCGCCTTCGGAGGCCAGTCCACGCGGCAACCCCAGGGCCTGCATGGCGAGGCGGGCTTTCCTCAACGCGGTCTCGCGCGGTGGAGCCGGGCGTTCGATCTCCCCGGTGAAGGTGCCCAGTTCGTCGGTGTCGACGCCGGTGGCGACCTGCACCGTCAGGCCGGGGCGTTCGGCCAGGGCGGCGGCCAGTACCTGCTCCTTGCCGTGTTTGGTGGCCAGGGCGACGTCGCGGTCGCGGTAGGGGTGGGGTGCGCTCATGCGCTGCGGCCGGGTGCGTTCTTCGGCTCGGCGGTCAGGACGCTGAGGATTTCCCCGACCGCGTGGTCGCGTTCGAGGGGGTGCCGCAGCGGCAGTTCTTGGTTCAATCGGTAGCGGTTGCGGCGCCCGTCGCGGACGCGGTCGAGGTAGCCCGCCTGTTCCAGTTCGGCCACGATGCGCTGGGCCGCGCGTTCGGTGATGCCGACCGCGTCGGCGACGTCGCGTAGCCGCATCCCGGGGTCTTGCGCGATGCACAGCAGCACGTGCGCGTGGTTGGTGAGAAACGTCCAGTCCGCCACCGTGATCACCCTACAATCTACGATCCCTGATTGCCATTTTGTCTTACGTGAATTGAGTTGCGCATGTGCTTGGTCGCGCTCGCGCGACGTCGTTGACACGGTTCGCCTCCCTTCTCGGCGGCTGTGCTGGTCGACGCGGTTGCTGCGGGGCGAGGAGCGGAGGCGCGGGTGAGGCGGTCCGCGATGGCCAGGCCGACACCCGCGCGGGTGGGGAGCGAGGCGATGACGACCTCGCAGTCGTGCCGATCGAATTCGCGCAGAAGTCGGTACAGATCGCGGGCGTAGTCGCCGATGGCGGTCGGTACCTCGATCACCAGCACGTTGCCGGTGAAGGTCGATGCCGCACTCGTGGGGGATCGCAGGACTCCGACTCGCCGGCCGTGCGATTGCTGCCGGTGGGCCTCGGCGAGGACGTCGCTTTCCTCGACCAGGATCACGCGCGCTCGGGGGGCGTATTGCGATGGATGCTGCCCGGGCGCGCGGTGCCCGCGCGATGGTGTGGTCGTGCGGATCGGTCGGCCCAGCGCCTGGGCGAGATCGTCGACCCCGATCGCGCCCGGGCGCAGCAGGGTCGGCTCGTCGCCGGTGACGTCGATGATGGTGGATTCGATCCCGACCGGGCAGGTCCCGCCGTCGAGAATGAGGTCGACGACGGGACCGAGTTCGTCGGCGACGTGGTCGGCACTGGTGCAGCTGACGGCGCCGAAGCGGTTGGCCGACGGCGCCGCGATCGCCCCTCCGAATGCGGTGAGCAACTGCAGCGCGACGCGATGCTGCGGGACCCGCACCGCGACGGTGTCGCATCCGCCGGTGACAACGGGCGGAACGCGGGGACCGCGCGGCAGGACCAGGGTGAGCGGGCCCGGCCAGAACCACTCGGCGAGCACCCGGGCGGGACCCGATATCTCGGTGACCCAGTCGCCGAGCTGGCAGGGATCGGCGAGATGCACGATCAGTGGGTGCGTTTCGGGTCGCCGCTTGACCTCGAAGACCCGGCGGACCGCCTCGGCGTTCTCGGCGTCGGCGCCGAGCCCGTACACGGTCTCGGTCGGGAAGGCGACCAGACCGCCGCGGTGCAGAATCTCCGCGGCGTGGCGGATGTTCCGCGCCTGGGCCGGGGGGCCCCCGGGGGCGGCGCGCCGCGCGGGGGGGTGTGGGGGGGGGGGGGCCCGCGGGGGTTGGGGCGGGGGCGACCGTGTCGGAGAGTGTCTCAGGGGCGTCGGCTTTCGTCGATCGGGCTGAGTGCGTCATCGGTCTATCTCGGAGTAGGTGATCAGCCCCTGGATGCCCTGGTCGTCGTCGACGACGAACCACTGCTCGGCCACCAGCCGCGGATGACGGGCGCGCAGATCGGCGACCTCGGCGGCCATGAATGTCGAGGGGCGGCTCGCGGCGAAGCTGGCGTAGAAGAGGCCGCCCGGGCGTGACCCTCCCGGTTCGGAGGTCGCCGCGACGAGAGCGTCGAGGACATGCCGACGGGCTTGGTCGGTGGTGTCGGTCGCCCGTAGCAGGGGGCCGTCGATCCAGCACAGCGTCCACAGCCCCGACAGCGACACCGATCTGCGGACTCCGACCATGGCCTCGACCATGGCCGTTCGTGGGGCCTCGCCCTGGGCCGCGGGGGTGGCCGATTCGTAGTGCAGCCATTCGGGCAGTCCCTCCTCGAGGTCGCCGCGAACCCAGATGCCCAGCAGTGTGCTGTCGTGCCGACTCGCCGGCGAGAGACTTTCGCGCAGGTGGTTGACGTAGTCGTTGACCGCGGACACGGCCGCGTCCAGATCATCGACGCTGCGCACCAGCAGCATCATCCACGCCGAGGTCGTGCCGACCAGCCGAGGCTCCAGTCGGGCGACCTCGGCCACGATTTCGTCGTCTCGGGTGTGGTGTTCGAGCAGGTCGAGGACCTCGCCCACGGCGACGTCCCGGTCGGTCCGGGGCCGGAAAGGCAGCTTGCCGTTGAGGCGATAGCGATCGGTCAGACCGTCGCGGTTTCGCTCAAGGTACCCCGCGCGTTCGAGTTCGGTGATTATGCGCCGGGTCGCCCGCTCTGTGATGCCGACCTCCTCGGCGATCTGGGGCAGCCGCATCTGATCGTCACGGGCGATGCACAGCAGCACCCGAGCGTGGTTGGTGAGAAACGTCCAGTCCGTCACGCCTCGCACGCTACAACATGCGACAGTGATTTAACACATTCAAATACGTGTTTTCGATTTCGTGTATCTTGAATCGCGTTATGGCGTGATCGACAGCGCGCGATCGAGTTCCCGGAGGTTACTCGCGGCAATCGGGTGGCAACCGGGCCCGTGTTCGGGTGGTCATCGGGAACGGGTGAACGCGCGGTGGTGAGTGATCAGCGGCTTGTCCGCTGGGAGGAGAGGTCAGTGAGTGTGCTGCTGCTGATATCGGTGCTGTCGCCGGCGATGACCGGTCTGCTTTTGCTCGCGGGAGGGCGCACCGGCCGTCGCTGGGGAGTCGCGGTGACGGCGTTCGCTGCGGTGTCGGCTGTGGTGGTCGCGTGGTCGGTGGCGGTGCGCGGCCCGGTCGACGCGGTCGTGACCATCGGCTCGGGTGGGTCGGTGATGGCCGGGTTCTACGCGGATCGGGTGTCGGTGGTGTTGCTGCTGCTGGTGCTGGGTGTCAGTGCCGTGGTGCAGGGCTTCGCGACGCGGTACCTGCGCGGGGACGCCCGGGCGGACCGTTTCGTCGCGGCGACCGGGTTGCTCACCACGGCCACCGCGGCGATGGTCACCGCGGCCACGCTGATCGGTATGGCTGTGGCCTGGTCGGCGATCGGCCTCGGGTTGTGGTGGCTGTTGCGGGTCTATCGCGCCGATGCGTGGGTGCCGGTGGCGGTCACACGCACCGCACGCATGGTGCTCGTCGGCGATATCGCGCTGTGGACGGGGGTGATCGTGGCCACCGTGCAGTGGGGGAACGTCGACCTGCGCGCTCTCGAGCTGCCGACGACGACGTCGGCGCCGACGGGGCCGCTCGTCGCGGGAGCCCTCGTGGTCGCGGCGGTGGCACGGTCCGCGCTGGTCCCGATGGCGGGGTGGCTTCCGGCCACCGTCGCCGCGCCGACACCACTGTCGGCGCTGCTGCACGCCGGCATCGTCAACGGGGGCGGGGTGCTGATGCTGCGGTTGCACCCGATGATCGACTCCTACGCCGCGGTGATGGGTCTGGCCTTCGTCGCCGGCGCGCTCACCGCCGTCTACGGCACCGCGCTCATGCTGACCCGACCCGATGTGAAGTCCGCACTGGCCTACTCCACCGTCGGACAGATGGGATTCATGGTGATGACATGCGCTCTCGGCGCCTACTCCGCCGCGCTGTTCCACCTGGTCGCACACGGCATGTACAAGGCCGCTCTCTTCCTGGGGTCCGGGTCCGCGGTCGGCGACCATCTCGCAGAGCGCACCGCGCCACCGCGACCACTGGGCAGTGCGGGCGCGCGGCGCGCGTTCGGAGCGCTCGCGCTTGTGGTGCCCGCAGTGGCGCTCGCTGGTGCGGTGTGGCTGTGGGGATCGGTGTTCGGGCTCGCTCATTCCGGGACGGTGTTGCTGCTGGCGTTCGCGTGGGTGACGGGCACACACCTGGTGTGGGGCTGGTCCCGGCGCGTGAGCAGGCCCGGTCCTGCCTGTGTGTTCATCGCGGTGCTCGTCGCGGTGATGGTCGCCTACCTCGGCGCGCTGTCGGTCTTCAGCGCCTTCACCGGACCCGCGCTGCGGGCCGAGGGTCCGGCGGTGTTGGGCGCGTGGACGCTGATCCCGGTCTTCGCGGTGATCGCGGTGCTCACCCTCGCGCGGGTCACCACCGTCCCCGCGCTGGCCTCACTGCACAAGACCTTGTATGTGGCGTGTCTGAGTCTCGGCGATCTCGGTCCGCGCGCTCGCAGGACCTCGTTCCCCGGTGGCGCGCGCCGCACAGCGCCCGCCAGATCGTTCGTTCCCGCTGTGGTAGGAGAATCATGACAGTCACCGTCGATACAGTCACCGTCGATCAGAGCGCGGTCAGCCGCGCACAGCTGCGAGCCGAGATCAGCGTGGCCGCCCGCGTTCTCACTCCTGTGTGGCCGTTGAGCAGTTTCATCGCGGTCAACCCGCTCGGCGGGCTGGAACATCGCCGCTTCGACGACGCCCTCACCATCGCCAGTGATCTCTACGGTGCCCGCGGCACCCTCGGCGAGGCCGAGTTCCGTGCCGCCCACACCACCGGCCGCATCACGACGGCCGATCTGAGCGAGGCTCTCGAGCGCCGATTCCCCGACGCCGTCACCGCGGCACCGGTCGAGATCGGCGGTCGCGCCCACACCGCCGTCGATATCCTGCTGGCCGACCTTGTCCACGGATCGATCCCGTCACCCCACGCTCGTCGGCTTCTCACTCTGAGCGAACGCTTCTGCGCACGCACCGCGGCAGCGATCGACGCCCAAACCGTCAAATGGTGCTCGGCGTATCTGGATCTCTGCCAGGCCAGCTGGGTGTTGCCCGGCCGCGACCGAGGCTTCTACCGGGCCTGGGCCGATCTGGCGCCACGCGATCCCCGGCTCCCGGCGGCGGCTCGCCGCGCGCTGCGCCACCTCCCCCCTGATCCCGCCGAGGCTGTCTCGCAAGCGCTGGCTGTGCTCGGTGTCGGATCCGGCGGCGAACGGATCGCCTACCTGCGCGCGCATCTGACGCGGCTGCCGGGCTGGGCCAGTCACATCCTGTGGCGCAGCAACACACCCGGAGCCGGAATCGACCTGGTCGACTATCTCGCCGTCCGGCTCAGTTACGAGGCGCAGCTGCTCGACACCACCCAACTACCCGCACCGACGGCACCTGTTCCCGCTCGTCCATCGGATACGGCCACACACCGCGCCCGCCGCGCGGCACAGGCATTGGGCACGATCGATCTCGATGCCGCCGCCGAGGCGTCGATCAGCGGGATTCTCGAACGCATGCCTGTCGATTCGCGCCCCCTGGTGTGGCTCGACGCCTATGAGACGCACTATCGCCGCGGTCTGCTCGAGGAACTGGACCACCCCGCCCCCGCCCCGACCCGCGCCCGCGCCGACGCGCAATTGGTGTTGTGCATCGATCCCCGCTCGGAAGGACTGCGTCGGCATCTCGAGGCGCTGGGCGACTACGACACGTTCGGATTCGCGGGGTTCTTCGCTGTGGCCAGCCGCATCCACGCCCTCGCCAACGGTGACCCCACCATCGCGGCGCCTGCTCTGGTGACACCCCACATCGACCTGTACGAACAACCCGATCCGACGGCGCCCGCTGCGGCGCAGCGCCACATCGCCGGACTGCACACCCTCGCCGCCACCACCGACGCGGTCCACACCGCCAAAGCCGACCTGGCGGCGCCATTCGCCCTCGCCGAGATCCTCGGCTGGGCGAGCGGACCCGTGGCCGCCGCGAAAACCATCGCCCCCCGCCGCTACCGGCGCTGGCGCACCCGCACCCGGGCACGGATCGCGCCCCCCGCCCGCACCGTGATCGACACCGCTGGCGCGCTCGGTCTCGACCAGCGCGTGCAGATCGCCGAAACCGCCCTCACGGTCATGGGACTCACTCGCGGTTTCGCTCGACTGGTGGTGTTCTGCGGACACGGCGCCAACACCGAGAACAACCCCCTCCACTCGGCGTTGGCCTGTGGCGCCTGCGGTGGCAACCCCGGCGGGCCGAACGCTCGCGCCGCCGTGGACATCCTCAACGACACCGAGGTCCGCGGCAAGCTCCTCAGCCGCGGCATCGACATACCCGACGACAGCTGGTTCGTCGCCGCCGAACACGACACCACCAGCGACCACGTCACCATTCTCGATCGCCACCGGGTACCCGACACCCACCGCCCCGACCTCGATCGCCTCACCTCCGACCTGGCCGAAGCCGGACGCCGCCTCGCCGCCGAACGATCCCCCCTGCTTCCCGGCGCACCAGACCGACCGAGCCCGCACGCGGCGGCCCGCCACGCCCAGACCCGCAGTGCGGACTGGGCGCAGGTATATCCCGAATGGGGCCTGGCCGGCAACGCCGCGTTCATCATCGGACCACGCACTATGTCCGCGGGCATCGACCTACGCCGCCGCTGCTTCCTGCACTCCTACAACCCCGACGACGACCCGACCGCGACCGCGCTGGAAACGATCCTCACCGCACCGGTCATCGTCGCGCAGTGGATCAACTGCCAGTACTACTTCTCCACCGTCGCCCCCGACACCTTCGGCGCAGGCACCAAGACCACTCACAACGTCGTCGGCGGAATCGGCGTTCTCACCGGCCCGGCCGGCGACCTGCGAACCGGCCTGCCCTGGCAATCGGTCGCGGTCGGGGACCGCCTCGTACACGAACCGATGCGCCTGCTCGTCCTCGCCTACGCACCACACCAGCGAATCGACACCATTCTGGCCCGCAACCCCAAACTTCGCGATCTCGTCGACAACCACTGGATCACCCTGCTCGCCCGCACCGGCCCGTCCTCGCCCTGGCACCACCGCACCCGCAGCGGATGGACCCTGTATCCCACGAACGGAGCACAGCCATGACCCGCGCCGACCTCACGAGGATGACCAGAATCGAAGTCATCGTCCCGGGAACCGCCGCATCCGAGGTCCGCCGCCTCATCGAGCATTCCGGCGCCACCGGATACACCGCCATCTCCGGAGTCTCCGGCCTGGGCCACAACGGCTACCACCAAGGAGGACTGCTGTTCAACGAACAGGACACCCTCGCACTGCTCATCACCGTCATCCCCGATCACCGCGCCGATGCCCTCATCGCCGGCCTCCGCCCCCTGCTCGAGAACGCCTCCGGAGTCATGTTCGTCACCGACACCTACGTCAGCCGACCCGACTACTTCACGTAACCCACCCGCCACCCGTTCCTATGGGCCGCTGCGGCGGTGCGCTGTGGAGGGCGATCCGTGGACAGGGAGCGAACACCATACCACCACACCAGCGAGTGCCGCGCCCGGTCGGCTCGCGCCCCGGAGCCGTCCGGATGCCCGATCACTTCCGCTGAACCGAACAGAAACGGGTAAGACAAGACCATGCCAGACGACCACTGTGAGCCGCGCGGGCCCGAGGCGACCCGCACCCCCGCGCCGTCGACCCTGGTGCCGGGCACCGGGGAGTGGTTCCTGACACAGCAGCGCACCCGTCCGGATGTGCCGTTGCCGGTCCTGGTCGAAGAAGCGGCCGTGATCGAGCAGGCCATCGGTGTGCTGATGGCGGTCTATGGGGTGCCTACCGCTCACGCGGCGCGGGTGCTCACCTGGCGGATCCAGGACACAGGATCGGATGCGCGAGCGTTCGCCACCGCGCTGATCGCCGCGCTACCCGCTCTCCCGCCTGCCTTGCCCGAACAGCGGGCCGCGGTCGAGCGGCTACTGCTCAACCACACACCCGCTCCCCGATGACGACGAACGTACGCGGTAGCGACGCCACCGGGGGGCTGTCCCAACGTGACCAACGGTCGACACCCGATTGCCAGCGCGGCGGCTCGCCCGCGCAGGCATCGGGCAGCGACACACAACCCAATCGACGAAATGTAATTCGTAAGTTACGATTCATATATCGGGGGTGGTCGCCCACACCCCTCGACCGTGGTGACGCCCCCGATGCCCACCACCGCGGCGCCGCGTGCGCTGCTGTCCGAGAAGGAGCCGTCGTGGCTGCTGCGGTCGATACCCCGGTCGTGCTGGCACTGGATGTCACCGATCCCGATGTGGACGATGTCGATGCCCGGGTGGTGACGGATCTGGTGCCCGACCACGGGGTTCTGATCCTGGCGGTGCTGACTCCTCCCGCCCGCGCGAGCCTGAACGCACGACTGCTGGCGTGGCGCCAGGCCCAGCGCATCGACCGCGCCGATACGCTGGCCGCGCGACTGCGGGCGACCGCGAGCGGGCGCGGAATCACGGTGAGCGCGGTCTCGCAGGTGCCCGGCACCGGATTCTCGGCCTTGCCGCGCCGCGTCGCACGCGTGCTGGCGCGGCTATGCCGCGACCGCGGCGCGGGACTGCTGGTCCTGGCCGCCGGGCCGGACGCGTGGCTTATCACCGAGTGCACTCGCCGCCACCTGCGCGACACCGCGCCCGCCGGGCTGCGGATCCGCCGAATTCAGGACTACGCCTGGCCCGACGCGAGGCCGATGAGCACCTGACAGGACGCGCGCGGCGTGTGGCGAGTTCCCCGACCTATCCGATCCCGTGGAGAAAGGGGGCGATCGTGTCGGTGTCGGTGGTTGACGTAACCAGCGGTACTGGCCGTCATCATCCGCGATCTCCCCCGAGTTGTGGGCATCACCGAACGAGGCGTGCAGGCCGTTTTCGCCGAGAACGTCAGCAACGGCAATCTCACTCGAGTCAAGGGGTGGGCAAGAGTCACGTACCTGGGGCACGCGGGATCGATTTCATCAAGTTTCAGCAGTCAGGTGCGGTGGCCGTGCTACACCCGCACCTCCACTACCCACGGCCAGCGCCGCCTACGCCATCCCCTAGAAGCCGCCCACACCGCCCGTGCGCCGACCACCGAAGCCCCCGTGCACCGCGCGTCTTCCGCCCTCTACCTCGCCGTTCCTGGACCCCAGCCCCTGCCACCCGCAGACGACCAGCGTTGTTCGGTCGGTCCTCCGGTGAAGACCTGCAACCTCACCGGACGGGGGGGGGGGGGGGGCGCCCAACCCCCCCCCCACCCCCCCCCCCCCCCCCGCGGGGGGGGGGGCCCGCCCCCCCCCCCCCCCCCCCCCCCCCCCCCACAGCCCGCGCGCACCAGAACCCGATCCGCGCGTTGTGCGTCGCCGCGGCATGTACCGTCGTCGACGGCCGTCACTCGCCCACGCTGGATGCGTTGTTCCACGCCCATGTTCAGCGGCGAGAGGAACGCGGTGAACAAAGCGGTCGCCACCGCCGCGGCATGGGCAAGGTTCGCTGTCCCAGCGCGGATCGCCGCCACCACCTGCCCGGTGGAACCGCGACGGTACTCAGACCCGGACCCGAGGTGAACAACGACAGGCGAGGTCTCGAGCAGCGGCCCGTACCCTCCAGCCACGCACCGCAAACGACCGAGCACGCCGACACACGCATTCGACCACGTGCCACCAGCAAGAGCTCAGAATCACTGACAGCTACATGTCGCCACCCTTTGCCATTGCCAATCCGATACGGCAGGCACGCATCCCCAGCCTCTAGAGCTTCAGGAGGGTCTGTAAGTTCTCCGGTGTAAGTCCTGGGAACGATGGATGCTGTTGTGACTGAAGAGAAGTCGGAAGACGATGCAGCCGGGTCGGCTGCCGCGTCGATGGACGAGCAGATCCGGCGGTGGGCAGCCGAAGCCCGCC
>NZ_JARWPM010000114.1 GCF_029869215.1 Nocardia carnea | reverse complement strand
CCGGAATATTCGGATTCGGTTTCGTATTCATGGTGTTCGCCGACCAACTCACCGACCAGCCGGAGAACAGGCATATCCCCGACCAGGTCCGGGTGGCCGCCCGGCAACTGCCCGGCGTCGACGATCTGATCGTCGCCGTCGGCGTCGGGGTCGGTGCCGGGGTCGGGGTCGGTGTCGGTGTCGGTGTCGGTGTCGGTGTCGGTGTCGGTGTCGGTTGCTTCCTCACCGGCGTCCGCCGGGCCGGAGTCGACGGCCGTGTCCGGGTCGGGCTGGGCGAACGGATCGGGAATCCGCCCCCCGGCGGCGTCCACCAGATCCCGCAGCCGGTCGTAGCTCACCGCGGGCAGCGGCACCTCGGTGTCGTCGTCGAGGTGGGCGCGGACATAGCCGCGTTTGGGGATGCTCAGGCCGCGCACCTGATCCCAGTCGATATGCCGGGAGGAGAACATCGAGCGCAGATCCAGTCCGGCGGGGGAGACCGTGGTCTGGGTGCGCAGAATCCACACCACCACCGCGATCGGGAAGAGCGCCAGCCAGAACAACCCGGCCGGCCAGCCCACGATCGGGAAGAACACGCACAGCGCCAGGATCACCACGCCCAGGAAAGCCAGCCGTGTCGTGCGGATCACACGCTTCGGGCCCGGCGGCGCCGTATCCCCACCCGTTACCTCCGCGGCGGCGGGGATATGGGACGATTCCGGTGGTGGCACGGACTGATGCGGTGATGACACACCACCATCCTCGCATCATGGTGGACGGGCGTGAGCACCCGCTACCTTCTCACATAATGGGAAGTCAGCGGTCAGCTGTTTGACTCCGCACCACGCGCACACATACCGTCATGCGCGTGAATCGAATCGAGTTGCTCGTAATCGGCCGGCGCGTCCAGCGCTGAGCCAGACGATCCGCATACGTCAGCTCGCACTGCGACGCGCCACCCTCGAACAGCCACCGGCTGTCGGGGGATTTTTTATGTCGGGACAAGTGAACGACAAGCAGTAAGGAACCAAGACGGTGAGCGCACCAACAACCCGGCCCGGGCCCGCGGCCCGCAAGCCCGCGCCCTCGAACCCGCCGGCCCCGGCCGGTGCTCCGACCACCCCGGCGAACCGCCGCCAGGTCCCGCCCGAGCGGGTCACCGGCGCGCAGTCCGTCGTCCGCTCCCTCGAGGAGCTCGGCGTCGACACCGTATTCGGTATTCCGGGCGGTGCGGTCCTTCCTGTCTACGATCCACTCTTCGATTCGACCAAGGTCCGCCATGTGCTCGTGCGTCATGAGCAGGGCGCGGGTCATGCGGCCACCGGGTACGCCCAGGCCACCGGCAAGGTCGGTGTGTGTATGGCCACATCCGGTCCGGGTGCGACCAACCTGGTCACACCGATCGCGGACGCCCAGATGGATTCCGTGCCGATGGTCGCGATCACCGGTCAGGTCGGCCGCAGCCTGATCGGCACCGATGCCTTCCAGGAAGCCGATATCTCCGGCATCACCATGCCGATCACCAAGCACAACTTCCTGATCAAGGAAGGCGTCGATATCCCGCGCATCCTGGCGGAGGCGTTCTACCTGGCCTCCAGCGGCCGTCCCGGCGTGGTGCTGGTGGATATCCCGAAGGATGTGCTGCAGGAGCAGACCACCTTCAGCTGGCCGCCGGAGATGCGGCTGCCCGGCTACCGCCCGGTGACCAAACCGCACGGTAAGCAGGTGCGTGAGGCGGCCCGGCTGATCGCCGAGGCCACCGCGCCCGTGCTCTACGTCGGCGGTGGGGTGATCAAGGCCGAGGCGTCGGCCGAACTGCTGGAGCTGGCCGAACTGACCGGCATCCCCGTGGTCACCACCCTGATGGCGCGGGGCGCGTTCCCCGACAGCCACAAGCTGAATCTCGGTATGCCCGGTATGCACGGCACCGTGGCCGCCGTGGCCGCGCTGCAGAAATCCGATCTGCTGATCACTCTCGGCGCCCGTTTCGACGACCGCGTCACCGGTCAGCTGGATTCCTTCGCCCCCGACGCCAAGGTGATCCACGCCGATATCGACCCCGCCGAGATCGGGAAGAACCGGCACGCCGATGTCCCGATCGTGGGCGACTGCCGCGAGGTCCTCACCGAACTGATCGAAACCCTGCGCGCAGATCCGGCCGGTATCGAACTGGATCTCACCGCCTGGTGGACCTACCTCGACGGTGTCCGCGAGGCCTACCCCCTGGGCTGGACCGCTCCCTCGGACGGCGCGCTCTCGCCCGAGTACGTCATCGAAACCCTGGGCCGTCTCGCCGGTCCGGATGCCATCTACTGCGCGGGCGTCGGCCAGCACCAGATGTGGGCGGCTCAGTTCGTGAAGTACGAGAAACCGCGCACCTGGCTGAACTCCGGCGGCGCCGGGACCATGGGGTACGCCGTGCCCGCCGCCATGGGCGCCAAGATGGGTATGCCCGACCGCGAGGTGTGGGCGGTCGACGGTGACGGCTGCTTCCAGATGACCAACCAGGAGTTGGCAACCTGCGCGGTGGAGGGTGTGCCGATCAAGGTCGCGCTGATCAACAACGGCAACCTGGGCATGGTCCGGCAGTGGCAGACGCTGTTCTACGACCAGCGCTACTCCAATACCGACCTGAAAACCCACGGCCTGCGCATCCCCGATTTCGTGAAACTCGCCGAGGCGCTGGGCTGCCACGGCATCCGGGTGGAGAAGGAAGAGGATGTCGAGGCCGCGATCCGCGAGGCCCAGTCGATCAACGACCGGCCCGTGGTGATCGATTTCATCGTCGGCAAGGACGCCCAGGTGTGGCCGATGGTCGCCGCCGGCACCAGTAACGACGAAATCATGGCCGCCCGTGGTATCCGCCCGCTGTTCGACGAGGACGAGCAGGCCGCCGAACCCGCTGTCATCCACGAAGCCATGACCCGTGAGCAGCACGAGACCGAGGGGAACAGCCCGGCATGAGTACGACCCACACCCTCAGCGTCCTGGTCGAGGACAAGCCGGGCGTGCTGGCCCGCGTGGCCAGCCTGTTCTCCCGCCGCGGATTCAATATCGAATCCCTCGCGGTCGGCGCGACCGAGGTCAAGGACATCTCCCGGATGACCATCGTGGTCACCGTGGACGATCTGCCGCTGGAACAGGTCACCAAACAGCTCAACAAGCTGGTGAACGTCATCAAGATCGTGGAGCAGGATCCGGAGACCTCGGTGGCCCGCGAACTGATCCTGGTGAAGGTCCGCGCCGATGCCAGCGTGCGCACCCAGGTCATCGAATCGGTGAACCTGTTCCGCGCCAAGGTGATCGATGTGTCGCCCGACGCCCTCACCGTCGAAGCGACCGGTACCCGTTCCAAGCTCGACGCCCTGCTGCGGATGCTCGAGCCGTACGGCATCCGCGAGATCGTGCAATCCGGGGTGGTGGCCGTGGGCCGCGGACCCAAATCCATCACCGCCACCCGCTGAACCACGGCCGGGCACACCCCGCGCCCGGCCGTCTTTCACGCCTCGTTTACCGTTTCCCGCGTTTCGCGGGTTCGAATAAGTCAGAAGGGATACCACCAAGTGGCAGTCGAGATGTTCTACGACGACGATGCCGATCTGTCGATCATCCAGGGCCGTAAGGTCGCGGTGATCGGTTACGGCAGCCAGGGGCACGCGCATTCGCTGAGCTTGCGCGATTCCGGTGTCGAGGTGCGCATCGGCCTCAAGGAGGGCTCGAAGTCGCGGGCCAAGGCCGAAGAGGCCGGCCTGACCGTCGGCACCCCGGCCGAGGTTTCGGAGTGGGCCGACGTGATCATGCTGCTGGCCCCCGACACCGCCCAGGCGTCGATCTTCACCAACGACATCGAGCCCAACCTGAAGGACGGCGACGCGCTGTTCTTCGGCCACGGCCTCAACATCCACTTCGGCCTGATCAAGCCGGCCGCCGAAATCACCGTCGGTATGGTCGCCCCCAAGGGCCCCGGCCATCTGGTGCGCCGCCAGTTCGTCGACGGCAAGGGTGTGCCCGCGCTGATCGCCATCGAGCAGGACCCGAAGGGCGAGGGCCAGGCCCTGGCGCTGTCGTATGCGAAGGGCATCGGCGGCACCCGTGCCGGCGTCATCAAGACCACCTTCAAGGAAGAGACCGAAACCGATCTCTTCGGTGAGCAGGCCGTGCTCTGCGGTGGCACCGAGGAACTGGTCAAGACCGGTTTCGAGGTCATGGTCGAGGCCGGCTACGCCCCCGAGATGGCCTACTTCGAGGTGCTGCACGAGCTGAAGCTCATCGTCGACCTCATGTACGAGGGCGGTATCGCCCGGATGAACTACTCGGTCTCCGATACCGCCGAATTCGGTGGCTACCTCTCGGGCCCGCGGGTTATCGACGCCGACACCAAGAAGCGGATGCAGGACATCCTCAAGGACATCCAGGACGGCACCTTCGTCAAGCGCCTGGTCGCCAATGTCGAGGGCGGCAACAAGGAACTCGAGGGCCTGCGCAAGCAGAACGCCGAGCACCCGATCGAGGTCACCGGCAAGAAGCTGCGCGACCTGATGAGCTGGGTCGACCGCCCGATCACCGAAACCGCCTGAGCGGTTTTCGGCACAGCGCCGAAAGGGGCCCTTCCGCGGTTGCGGTAGGGCCCCTTGTTGCTGCGGACGATCGAGCCGCGGTGGCGTAGGTAGGCATGTGTTCGATGCGGGTAGTCATGTATGCCGCTGTCGAGCACGGCAGCGGTCCGCACCGGCGGTGTCTCAGGCTTGCTCGGGACACGAAGACATCAACATTGTGTTGACAACACTGTGTTGATCACGTGTGATGGATCCATGCCTCCCGATGACCGTTCCCATGCGGCCGCTCTCACGGCCTACCGCGCCGTTCTGGGCGCTGCCGGTGGCGACGCCTTGTCCGACCGGCCTTGGCAACATGCCGGACAACCGCCGAGCGACTGCGATCTGGTGCGGCTGGCGGCATGGAAGGCGTCGGACCGGAATGTCGACCCGGAGGTCGTGACCGCCGGCCTGGCGCTGATCGGAGCGGCCCGGTCGGAACTGGACCAGGCCGAGGCGGCCCTACTGTTCGCGGCGAGGGCCGCCGGCGTCACGTTCCAGCAGATCGGGGCGGCGCTCGGGCTGGGATCCGGGCAAGCCGCGCAGCAGCGGATGGCCCGGGTTCTCGCCCGGCTGGAATCGCGGCCGTGACCGCGTTCGTTCCGCTCCGCGAGGCGGACATATCGTGCGGGGCGAAGGCGGCCACGCTGGGGCGGCTGTTACGAGCCGGGTTCGCGGTCCCGGACGGATTCGCCCTGCCCGTCGGTGCAGGCGTCGGCTGGGAGCGTGAACTGACAAGGGTCCTGGAGACGTTGGGCGGGTCGCGCTTCGCAGTGCGGTCGTCGGCGCCGGCCGAGGACGGCAGCGAGGCGTCGTTCGCGGGACAGTTCCGCACGACCCTGAACGTGTCGTCCGATGACGTCGAGTTCCAGGTGCGACGAACCGCTGCCGCGGTCGACGAGGCGCGTACCTACGCTGGTGCCGTCGGCCGGCCGGTTCCTCGGGGCATCGCCGTCATCGTGCAGCGGATGCTGGTACCCGATGCGGCCGGTGTCGCCTTCACCCGCGATCCCATCAGCGGGCGACGGGCCGTCGTCCTCGAGGCCGTTCGTGGTTTGGGTGACCGGCTCGTATCGGGTCAGGCGAGTCCGGAAAGATGGCGGATCGTCCCTGGTGGTGGCCCCAGGCCAGCCGCGACACCCGAGGTTCTCTGCGCCGAGCAGGCGGTCACGGTGGGCCGGGTCGCGATGCGCGCCGAGGAACTCCTCGGTGGCGGCCGGGACCTGGAGTGGGCGCTCACGGGCAGGCAGGTCTGGGTGTTGCAGGCCCGGCCGATCACCTCGGCCCCGCGGAGCGACAGTCCGGCCTGTCTCCCGGATATGAACGCGATGACCGTCGCTTCGGGAACGCCGGCGAGCCCGGGCCGGGCACGGGGCGTTGTACGCATCGTCAGCGGCCTGGACGACTTCGCTCGGTTCGCACCGGGTGAAGTGTTGGTGTGCCGGGCCACGTCACCGGCTTGGACGCCGTTGCTCGCCCGGGCCGCGGCCGTCGTCACCACCCGTGGCGGGGTGCTCGCTCATGCCGCGATCGTCGCCCGGGAATTGCGCATCCCCGCCGTCACCGACGTTACTTCGGCCATGGACCTGCCCGACAACATGCTCGTCGACGTCGACGGCAGCACCGGAACCATCACCACACAGAAGGCCCGATGAACTCATCCGACGTCCGGCGACAGGTCCTCTACGCACTGCGTATCCTCGGCTACGCCGGAACCACGCACGTGAGCGAGCGCGCGGGCGTCCTGTCCGCCGTGGCCGAGGAATTCCTGCGCGAGGCCCACGCGGCCGGGCTGGTGACTTGGAGCCGATTCGAGGACGACGGCGGATGGTCGCTGACCGAAGCGGGTAAGACGCTGGGAGAGAAGCTCCTGGCCGAGGAGTTGGAGAGCGCGGACGCCCGGCCCCTAGCCGAGTCCGTGATGGCCGAGTTCGAGCCACTCAACCGCTTGGTGGTCGACGCGTGCACGCGCTGGCAGCTGACCGAGATGGGCATCACCGAACCACCCACGAGCCTTGCCGATGTCCTCTCGGATCTCTCCCGCGGCAGCGCAGGGTGGGCGGTGCTCGAAAAGCGTCTGGCAAACCGTTTGCCGCGGTACAGCGGCTACCATGAGCGTTTCGATACGGCAGTGGACCGCGCCCGAACGGATCCCGCTTGGCTGACCGCGACCGACCGCGAGTCCGCCCACCGGGTCTGGTTCGAACTGCACGAAGACCTCTTGGCCACTCTCGGCCGTTCCCGATGACGTCGATGGACGCGACCGGCCTGCTCGCCGGCTCAGCTGGACCGACCGCTACGTGCGCGTCGCGGTTTTCGGCCGGGGCTGGTGGTCAGTCCTCGACGCTGAGGGCCTGGCGGTAGGTCAGGCGTCCTTGGGTCTGCATCAGCGAGCGGCGGTAGATCCGTTCCGCGACGACCACGATTCCGTAGGCGGCGGCGGCCATGACGGCGAGGGACAGCACCGGCTCCCACCAGGCGGCCGTGCCTTCGGCGAGGCGGGCAGGCATGCTCACGATGGAGACGATCGGGACATACGACGTGACGGTCTGTGCCGTTCCGGAGGCGAAGATGCCGAGGAACAGCACGATCATGATCAGCATGCTCAGCGGAGTGGACGTGGACTGCAGGTCTTCGTTGCGGGTCGCCAGCGAGCCGGCGACGGCCCACAGGCTGGCCAGGGCCAGGAACCCGACGATGAAGAAGACGATGAACCAGCCGGCCGCACCGGCGATCTGGGTGACCAGCTCCGTGCTGCCCATCACCGCCAGCCCGGCCAGACCCGCGGCGGCGAACAGGACCAGCTGCCCGAACGCCATCAGGGTGTTGCCGACGACCTTGCCGATCAGCAGCTGCCGCAGCGGGATCGCGCTGGCCAGGATCTCGACGATCCGGTTCTGCTTCTCCTCGACCACGCTCTGCGCGATGGACATCCCGAACAGCAGGGAGGCAACGTAGAACAGGAACGCGAACACCACCGTCATGATCTTCGCGAAACCGGGGTCGATCGCGGATTCGTCCAGCACGTCATAGGTCACCTGGCCGCCGCGGCCGAGCTCGTCGAGTGAGACCCCTGCGGCCTCGGCATTGCGTTGTACGGCGAGTTGCCGGGCGGCGGTGCTCACGTAGGTGTTGACGTCGTCGTTCACCGATTCCTTGCCGAGGAGCCGCCACCCGCCGGGAGCGGCCACGAGACCCGCGTCGGCCTCCCCGTCGCGCACCTGTTGTTCGACGGCGGGCAGATCGGCGACCGGGTGGGTCACGAAAGTGACGTTGCTGTCGGCGAGTTCGGCGAGCGCGCCGGCCGCCTGCACCACCGCGCCCGCATCCGCGCCGGTGACCGCGATATCGATCGTCTCGGTGCGCCCGCCCAGGAACCCGCTGACGGCCAGCGACGCGACGATCGCGACGATCGTGATCGCCGTCGAGATCAGGAAGTTGCGGTCGCGCAGCTTGACCATCACCTCACGCTCGGTGACGATTCGCCACACTCCGCGCGGCGCGCTGCCGGCCGCGGTCTCGTCCCGTCCCGGCGCGCTCATGCCGTCACCTCCCGGAAGATCTCGGCGACCGACGGCCGCACCTCGGCGAATTCCTGCACCGAGCCGCGCGCCAGCGCCTCGGTGAGTACCTGGCCGGTGGTCGCACCGGTCAGTTCGAGCAGCACTCCGGCGCCGTCTCGTTCCACCACGCCGACCCCCGCGAACTCGTCCAGCCAGCCGGTATCCGACGCTGTTCGCAGCCGGTACCGTAACGCGCCGGCCTCCCGCAGCTGCGCCGCCGAGCCCTGCGCGACGACCTTTCCGTTCGCGAGGATCACCAGCCGATCACACAGTCGTTCGACCAAATCCAGCTGATGTGAGGAAAACAGCACCGGCACCCCCTGTCCGGCGTATTCGGCCAGCAGGTCCGCCATCGAATCGACCGCGACCGGGTCCAGCCCGGAAAACGGTTCATCCAGCACGAGCACCGTCGGCTGCGTGACCACCGCCGCCGCGATCTGCACCCGCTGCTGATTACCCAGCGACAACGACTCCAGTTTGTCCTTGCCGCGATCCCCGAGCCCGAATCGCTCGAGTAGTTCCGCGGTCCGCCGCCGGCCCTCGGCCGCCGAAAGGCCCCGCAACCGCGCCAGATACACCAGCTGATCGCGGACCGGCTGTTTCGGATACAACCCCCGCTCCTCCGGCATGTATCCGAACGAACGCCGATCGGCGACCGTCACCGGCCGCCCGTCCCAGCGCACCTCGCCGCCGTGGATGGCCAGCACCCCCATGATCATCCGCATGGTCGTGGTCTTGCCCGCGCCGTTGCCGCCGACGAATCCGGTGAGTGCGCCCGGCTGCACACTGAACGACACATCATCGACCGCCGTCTTGTCGCCGAACCGGCGCACCAGATGCGTAACCTCGAGCATCGAACCCTCCCAGTCGGTGGACCGGGCCGACTCTACTGGTTCTCCGCCGTCGGGACAGCCCGGTTTCCCGGCGCGGCAGTGCGTTGCCGAGCCGGCCGCGCCGCCCATGGAATTGGGGTCGTAACAGGGCCTGCGGATCCCGCGAATTCATTGCTGACGACTCCGCGACCCCGAATGGGTAGAGGTCAGGACGCCGAACGGCAGGATTGGGAATCTCATGAAACGTTCTATCGCAACTGTTTTCGCTTGTGCCGCAGTGCTTTTCGCGGCCAGTGGATGTGGTGAAGACACCGAAACGCACACCAATCATGGGACGACCTCCAGTTCGGTTCCGGCGAGTACGGTGGCGCCGTCGAGCGTTGTATCGACCACCCCGGCACCGCAGAGTCCCCCACCGCCCCCCGCTGCCGTCGAACCCCCGCCACCGGCGGAGCCGCCTGTCATGGAACCGCCGCCCGCGGCGCCACCGGCGGACGAACCCGCGCCGCAGCCGCCGCCGGCGCCCGTGCAGACCGCACCCGCTCAGCCGGAGCCGACACTCACTCTCCCCGAATTCGATCCGCGGGCCGGCTACTGAACGACGGGAAAGTCGTAATGCGCACAATTTCTCAACAGTGGGGTGGGGTCGTCGGAGCCGTTGTCGCGGCCGTGCTCACCGTGACCGCCCTGACCGCTCCGGCCGCGGCGGCCCCGGCCGGAAACCAGCCCGAAGGCAAATCGGTTGTAGTACTGGGCGATTCGTTCACCGCCAACTATCCGAAGTTCTTCTCGGCAACCAAAGAGTGCCTACATGCCCCTACGTCCTGGCCGACCCGGCTGAGCGAGCGGATGGGTCTGGCGGGCAGCCCGGATTTCGTGGATGTGTCCTGTAGTGGGTCCACGATCGCCACGGGGGACGGTTGGTGGCTGGTACACGAGGTGGCCGCGGCGGTCGAGCAGCAGGCGTTCGGGCCGCAGACCGAGGTCATCGCCATTCAGAGCGGGATGAACGATGTCTGGTCCCCGACCGGCAAGGTGACGATGATTTCGTCGCTGCGGCGCTGCGTATTCAATTTCGCCGACGGCTGCGGGCCGGAGGCGGTGGACCAGGGCCGGTTCGTCGACTACCGGAATCTCACGGGTGAGGTCTACGCCGACAGCATCCGCGAGGTGGTCACCTATATGCGCTATTACGCGCCGAACGCGCGGATCCTGCTGGTCGGATATCCGGAGTTGTTCCCCGCGGGGCAGGAGCACGTCTGCGTGAACGTACTCGGCGCCG
Organism: Nocardia carnea; assembly: GCF_029869215.1. GTDB lineage: Bacteria > Actinomycetota > Actinomycetes > Mycobacteriales > Mycobacteriaceae > Nocardia > Nocardia carnea_B. Next base: position 53,107 of record NZ_JARWPM010000114.1, on the reverse strand, counting down.
GGCCGGTCGTGCAGCCGAGAGGCCGGGCGGTGACCGAATACCTGGACCGCCTCGACGCCGCGCAACGGGATGCCGCGCAGCTGCTCGGCCTCGAGTTCGTCGGTCTCCGTGCGGCGACCGCGGGCCACGGGCTGTGCTCGGGCGATCCGTGGCTCAACGGTGTCTTCGATCCCGCGGCCGATATCGCCGGGATTCCGTTCCATCCCTCCGCACACGGTGACGCGGTGGCCGCCGAAGTGGTGTACGAGCGGATCCGGCGGTGAGCCTGGCGCCGGCCCGGCCCGCGCCGGAGTTCCTCGATACGGCGGCGGTCCGGCCCGCGTTGCCGTCGCTGACGGGCGCCCGCTGGTGGGCGGCGTTCGCGGTATTCCTGTTGCACGCCCTGGTGTTCCTGCCGGTGTATCCGTTCCAGAAGTCGGAGTTGTTCCGACAGATTCATCAGCTGATGCCGATGCAGCTGGGTGCCGCGGGAGTGACCTTCTTCTTCGTCCTGTCCGGGTTCATCATCTACTGGTCGTTCCGGCCGGGGAGTTCGGTACCGCGGTTCTATTGGCGCCGGGTGCTGAAGATCTATCCGACCCACCTGGTCGCCGCCGTCGCGTTCATTCTGGTGGCGAGTGTCCCGCTGACGCGCCCGGTGGTCTGGGCGCCGAACCTGGCGCTGATCCACACCTGGGTGCCGAAGTGGACCACGGTCGGCGGGCTCAATGTGCCGTCCTGGTCGCTGGCCGCGGAAATACTGTTCTACCTGAGCTTTCCGCTGCTGCTGCCACTGGTGCGCCGGATCCGGGGCGATCGGGTGTGGTGGGTGCTGACGGGATTGCTGGTGGCGATTCTATTGCTGCACACCGCGTACTACCTGTGGCTGCCCGGGCCGAAGGGGATCGCCAATACCTTCGCGCCGCGGCTGCTGCCAGGCGACGTTTCGCCGTACTTCGAAATCCATGCCGCGCCGATCTGGTTCGAGCAGTCGGATATCCCGGTGGCCCTTTCTTATTGGCTCAGCTACAACTTCCCGCTCTCCCGGCTGCCCGAATTCTTCCTCGGCGTACTCGCGGCCCGCCTGGTACTGGAGGGCCGCTGGCGCAATCTCCGGCTGGCGCCGCCGATGATCGCGCTGGCGATCGCCTACGCCGCGACGTGGGCGGTGCCACCGAACTACAAAATGTCGGTGCTGCTGCTCGCGCCGATGACGGCCGTGGTGGCCACCCTGGCCGCCCGCGACCTGGCGGGTATCCGCGGCTTCACCGCCGCTCCGCGAATGGTCTGGCTGGGCAATATCTCCTTCGCCTTTTACCTCATCCAATTCCCGGTCATGGTGCTGATCACCCGCTTCCTCATCGGCGGAAAGCAGTACGGGCCGTGGGGCTGGCTGGGGTTCGCCGGGCTGAGCCTGGTGGTGTCCACCGTGGCGGCCGCGGCCATCTACCACTGGGTCGATGCCCCGCTGATGCGCCGATTCGCCGGTCGCCGCACCGCGGCCCGGGAGAAGCCGGCCGGGTGAGCCGGCGCCGGACGGGAGCCGGGGGCGGGCATGGTCACCCGTGCGGTGCGGCGACCCGGTCCGGCTCGGTGGCGAATTGGCGCGCCCCGAAAACGAACAACAGGGCCAGGAGCCCCAGGATCCCGATGGCCGCGTCGAGGCCGACCGAACTGGTCAGTGCCGCCACCAGTACCCCTTCCAAGGCGATACCCGCGTACGCGATCCGGTTGAGCCGGCCCAAGGCGATTTCCTCGGTTCCGGCGGGCGCGGCGTGGCCCACGGTGGCCGTACAGAACGGGTGCAGGTTCGCCAAGCCGAGCCCCGCCGTGGCGGCGGCGAGCAGGGTGAGCGCGGTGGAAGTGGCACCGGGGAAGAGGACCAGGGTGGCGATTCCGGTCAGCACCAGAACCCCGGATATCCGGACCGCCACCACACGATCCGCCCATCGGCTCACCGGACCGTAGCCGAGCCGGCCCACGCAGATCGCGCCCGCGAAAACCGTCAGGGAAAGACTCGCCGCGGTCAGGGAGCCACCGGAGCCCACCACCACGACGGCGATCCAGTTCATGAGCGTTCCTTCGAGCAGCAGAGCCGAGAAGCTCAGCACGGTCAGCCTGCGCAATCGCGGTGGATAGGCCGCGCGCAGCCGGCTCAGCGGGCTGCCGGACGAAGCGGTCTTCGTGGCTGCAGTGATACCCGCCGGGCCGGCTCCGGGATCGAACGTCCGCAGCAGGACGAAGACGATCACCGTCGCGATCGCTCCCACGGACGCCACCACCGCGAAAGCAGGTGCCAATTCGACCCGCCCGGCGGTCGCGGTCCCGAACGCGGCCCCGAGGACACCGCCGATCGCCTGAAAACCCTCCATCGGCGACAACAGGCCGTTGGGGCGGGTATGCGGCGCGGCATCCATACGAACCTTCTCCAGCTGCACCGCGATCACGTTCTGCCCGATATCGAGCAGGGCATTCGCCGCGCCCGCGATCAAGCCCACCATCGACCACAATCCGGTGCCCGCACCGGCCACCCCGATCCCGAGCAGATAGATTCCGGCGGCGATCGGGGCGGCGCGCCGGGCCGCCGCCCGCCGGACCAGTCCGGGGGCGACGAACATGGTTGCCGTGAGTCCGACGACGAATCCCGTCCGGGCGAATCCCAGCTGTGCGTCGCTCAATCCGTAGGCCGACTGCAGTTCGGGCAGTCTCGATGCCAGTGCCGCGTAACCGAGCCCGTTCAGCAGGAACAGACCCGAAGCGGCCGTATACCAGCGGTACGGTGCGAACATCTCGTCTCCTCAGCGGTGCGTGATCGCCCAGGTGCGGGCTTCCGGATCGAGGAGGGCGGCGAGTTCGCCGGGTGGTCCGTGTTCACCCAGCCGCCGGCAGATCTCCTTCCGGCACCGGTGGGTGACCTCGACCGGCTCGGTGCCCGGCGCGCGAAGACGCAAGGTGAGCAGGTAGACCGTATCCTCGTCACCGACTTCCGCGGCGGCGATCAGTTCGGCGCGCGCCGCGATGCCCGAGGCGTGCAGGGCCGCGGTGTCGTCGAGACGCTGCGCCGGGCTGAACCACGCCGCGAGGCCGATGAACAGCAGCAACAGCGCGGCGAGCGCGGTGAGCGGAACCGCCCACCGGGCTTCCCCGCTCCCGGCCGCGATACCGACCATCGCCGGACCGGTGACGATCAGCAGCGCGGCGAACAACCTCTCCGTGCGCGCCGCCCAAGGGGTGGTCAACTCGACCTCCCGCGGCGGGCCCGGAACTTCCCTGGATCCTGGCACCAGTCGAGCGTAAGGGCGCGCGGCGGAATGGGTCCCGGTTCGGTGGCCGCTATCCGACGGCGACGTGGTGCACACCGTGTGGCAGGGGAATGCGTTGTACCGGGGTGAGTCCGGGCGATTCGGCCGGGCCGACCCGGAAGATCTGCACACCCGGCCCCGGTGCGCCGCCGCCGCGACCCTGGAAAACGGTGGCCAGGAAGTACGCCCCGGTGGGATCGAAGGTTCCGCCTTCGGGGAGAACACCGTCGAGCGGATAGTCGCCGATCTTCGTCAGCGAACCGGTGCCGGCGTCCAAGCGCAGCAGGCTCACCGACGCGGTGTCGTCGTAGCCCGCGCTGTCGGCGGGCAGCGCGGTACCGCGCATGTTCACGGTGGCGATGTACCGGCCGTCGGGGCTGATCGCCAATCCCTCCGCGGATTTGTCCGATTCGACCGCCGCGGTGACCTGGTGTCGCGCGGCGGTATCGAGTTCACCGAGCCGGATCACCCCGACCTTCGATCGGGTGAGCGGTATCCGTTCGGCGAGGTCGGTGCTGTTCAGGTTGCGGCCCCAGTCCGAGGTCACGTAGTACCTGCCGTCCGGTGTGAACCGCCCGACGAAGGGGTCGGCCCCCGTCTCGACCGGCGCACCCCACGGGCGCACGGCCGCGGCCGCCGTGTCGACGGCGAAGAACGCCACCCTGTTCTGCGTGGTGATGTTCACCGCCAGCGCCCGGCCGCTCGGATGCCACTGCACATTGGTGGCGAGGACTCCGCCGCGTGGCCCGGCCGCGGTGCCGGTGATGCCCAGAGCCGCCAGGTCGTAACGCACCGGTTCCCCGAACCCCGCGGCCGTCCACGGAATCACTTGCAGCAGTGCGGCTTCCGGGGTGTTGGAGACCACCGCGATATGTGTGCCCCGCGGATGTATCGCCAGAGCCTCCGGCGAGGGCGCGATGGTGACGGTATCGGTGGTGGTGGGGGCGCCGGACGCCGGGATCGTCACGGCGAAGAGACGATCTCCCGGGGCGAGTTGCTGGGCCCGGGTATCCCCGGGCCGGCGCGGCCGCAGCCGTTCGGTGACGAAGGCGGTGCCGCCGTCGGGGGAGAGGGCGAGCACTTCGGGTGCCGCGGTCACCGAATTGGAGACTTCCAGCTGCTCGGTTTCCACCTCGTCGCCGTGCACGCGAATCGTGCTGAGCAGGTCGCGGTGGCCCGCCGCGGCCGGTGCGAGGATTCCGTCGGCGTAGGTGCTCGCCAGATAGTCGCCGTCGGAAATCGTGACGATACGTTCGATCGCCGGCTCGCTGTCCCGGTCCTGCGCCCCGCAAGCGGTGAGAAACGCGACCGCCAGGCAGGCCGAGATCATTCTTGTTCCGGTCATGGGTCCAGTTTCGGGCCACGGGTGATCGCCGATCAATCGGTATATCGGCGCCTGTGATAACGGAATACGATCACAGCGTGGATCTGCGATCGGTCGAATGCTTTCTGCACGTAGCACAAACCCTGCACTTCGCCCGGGCGGCCGCCGAACTGCATCTGAGTCAGCCCGCGTTGAGCCAGCGCATCCGGACCCTCGAACGCGAGGTCGGCGCCACCCTCCTCGACCGCAACCGCCGCGGCGTCCGCCTCACCGCCGCCGGCGCAGCGTTCCTCGCCCCGGCGCGGGCAACCCTCGCCCACGGGAAACGCGCCGTCGATGTGGCCCAGCGCGCCGAACGCGGATTACACGGCGGTCTTCGCCTCGGCTTCACCGTCGTGGCCTCCTACACCGCGCTACCGCAGGCAGTGCAGGCATTCCGCAGCGAATACCCCGAGGTAGCGGTCGATCTGGCCGAAATGAACTCTCCCGCCGTGGAAGAAGCGCTGGTTCGCGACGATATCGATCTCGGCGTCCTGCACCCGCCGCTGGAACGTCCGCACCTGCGCACCGCGCCGCTGCCGCCGGAACAACTCGTGCTCGCGGTACCGGCCGGTCACCGGCTCGCCGGGCAGCCGAGGATCACCTTCTCCGAGCTGGCCGGCGAACCGCTGCTCACCGCACCCCGCGCGGTGGGACCGGTGCTGTTCGACAAGCTCATCGCATGCTTCCACGCCGCCGGTGCCGAACCGCGCGTTGTCCAGGAGGCCACACCGGTGACGACCTTGGCCGGATTGGTGGCGGCGGGCGCCGGTATCGGCTTCGTCACCCGCGGGGTAGCCCGCGCGACGCGGCCCGGCGTGGTGTTCCGCGAGGTGCCCGGCGCCCCGGCCGTCCCGATGGCAGCCGCCTGGTTACCCGCCGACCCGCCGCCGACCGGCCGGAGGTTTCTCGAGATCCTGCACGAATACCTGCGACCGTACGAAGGGCGGCCGGACCGGCGGCGCGGCGGCCGAGCCCAAGCCGCCGAAACTGTCAGGTGACGTATCAGGTCGGTGTCAGGCCGATATCAGCCGCTGCGGCGACTGTATTCCCATGAGCAACGCAACGAGCACCGAATCGAACATCACCACCTGGACCGGCATGGTGCCGGTCGACGACACCGCACTGGCAGTCACCGACACCGGTGGCGCAGGCCAGACGATTGTCTACCTCAACGGCGCCTACGCCGACCGGTCGCACTGGAAGCGCGTGATCGCCGACCTGGGTCCCGGCTACCGTCACATCACCTTCGACGAACGAGCCCGCGGCAAATCGAAGCAATCCGCCGACTACTCCTTCGAGGCGTGCCTGCGCGATATCGATGCCGTGCTCGCGGCCAGAGGCGTGAACGGGCCGGTCGTCCTGGTGGGCTGGTCCTACGGCGGGGTGCTGAGCTGGCACTGGGCCGACCGCTTCCCGGACCGCGTCCTCGGCGTGGTGACGGTGGACGCCTTTCCCATCGGCCTGACCGGGGAAGAAGGCGCCGAGCGAATCCGCAAGCTGTTCCACAAGATGCGGTTCCTGTTGCCGCTGGCCCGCCCGTTCGGAATGGCCGCGCGGATGAGTGCCGCCGAGCATGCCGAGTGCAATATCGAACTCAACGAGATCGCCGCCGCCAGCGCACCGGTGCTCGAACGAGCGACCCGTCCCGTGCGTTTCGTCCTGGCCACCGGAGACAGCCTCGGCAGTGAGAAGGGCGAGATGGAATCGGGCCGGGCCGTGCTCGACCCGATCCTCGCGCACAACCCGAATGTCACGATCAGCGCGAAGGTGGCCAGCAACCATTCCAAGATCCTGCGTAAGGATTCGCCCGCCGTCGCCGCCGCCATCCGCGACACGGTCGGACGCTAGAGCTACCGCGTAGGCCAGTGGCCCGAATTCCGGGCACAAAGGCGGAAATTCCCGGTTGTCCGGGGTCCCCGGCAGAAGGCCGGCGCGGCCCCGGGCTTGGGCGTGACCGTCGCGTTGGACACGAAAGCCGTTGCCCTGACTACAGTAAACGGTGTGGCACTGGAGTGGCTGGCGGTGGCCGGAACGTTGGGTGGGGCGCTTCTCGGGGCGGGCTCCACAATGATGGTCGAGACCTTGCGCGCGCGGCGGGAGCGAGTGGGCCGTCTCGAGGAGACCCGGCGGCAGGTGTACGTGAAAACGTTGACCGCGCTGACCCAGACCGATACCGCCCTGCAGGCCCTCGCGATCGAAGGCCCGACCCCGCTGGGCCGGGCCGAGGCCACCGCCGCCTTCCGTTCGCACGATCTCGTCGCCACCATCTACGAACTCGAGCTCATCGCACCGGAGCCGGTCAGCGACAGCGCATGGGAGGTCTACCGGCGGCTGCGCGATATCCGCGAGATGCTGATCGCCCGGCCTGTCGTAGTCGAGCGCGCCGGTGCGGGCTCACCGGAGTGGCAAGCAGTCCACAATCCGTTCCTGACCGCGCTGGACGGGCTCCGTGGGGCCATGCGGCAGGCGCCGGGCGGCCGCCGGCGGATAGTCGCCGCGGACGAGACGCCGCGCAGGGTGCCGGCCGCGCAGACAACCCCTGTCGATGCACCGGGAGACCGGACCGCATGACCGGGCGACGTTCTCCGGTTCAGGGGCGTTCGACGTCGGGGATGATGGTCTCCGGCCGATTTCGACACCTTCGTCGACGGACTGCAGATCGTGCCGCTACCACCGGCCGGCTGAGCACCGTCGTTTCACACCGGACGCCCCGGCGTTCTGACCAGGTTGATGGAGCTCATGAATATGGGGCCGCTCGCCAGGCAACGCAAGGTTCAGTCCGTTTCGAGGTTCGAGACCCGGAAACAACGCAGGTGGTGGAGCCGACGCCGTTGGGTATGTGCGCTGCGAAAACACGACACGCGGCGAGATGCGCTGTCCGGCATAGGTTCCGGTGGTACGAGACGGCGGTGGACGGGTCGCGAAGTGTTGCAGAAATACAAGAGCGACAACATAATTGGGTGTGGCCGGTCGATAGTACCGAATCGTTGGAGGAGCACTCGTGGATCCTGCACAATCTCCGCCACCGGTCGATGTCATCACCTCTCTGGACGATCTGCGCGGCGATCTGGCGCGCCGTCATCCGGCGACCACGGCCGGCTCGGACGCGGTCGATCCGGCAATGGTCGCCGCCGATCTGGCAGCTCTCGAACGCGACGGCTATGTCGTCTGGGAGAACCTGCTCACCCTCGACGAATGCGAACAGCTCCGGGGCGCGCTCACCCCGTTCCTCGACCGTTCCGGCCGTAATACCTTCGAGGGGCAGCGGACCCGGCGGGCCTACAACCTGCTCGAAAAAACTCGCGCTTGCGACGCGCTCGTCGAACATCCCCGGGTGCTGGCGCTGCTCGATCGGTTGTTCCTGCCGAATTATCTTCTTTCGCAATTGCAGGCCATCGATATCCTTCCCGGTGAGAACGCGCAGTTACTGCACCACGACGACGGTTTCTATCCGATCCCGCGCCCCCGGCCACCGTTGAGCGCCGCCACGATGTGGGCGATCGATGAGTTCACCGAGATCAACGGCGGCACGGTGGTGTTGCCGGGCAGTCATCGCTGGGGTGCCGAGCGCGGTCCCGCCGCCGCCGACGTCCGGACGGTGGTGCGGATGCCGGCCGGATCCTGTGCGTTCTACCTCGGAACGCTCTGGCACGGCGGCGGTGCGAATCGCAGTACCGGCGCCCGCCTGGGGGTGACCGTGCAGTACTGCGAACCCTGGTTGCGGCCGCAAGAGGCCTACACTCTGGCCACCAGCCGGGATACCGCGCGGGCGGTATCGGAGAACATCCGGCGGATGCTGGGGTACAGCATCCACCCGCCGTTCATGGGTGCGGTCGACGGGATGCACCCCAAACGGCTGCTCGACCCACCGGCGTAACCGGTCTATTCGGACCCCGCCTCGGTACCGTCCACTGTGCGCAGCGCGATGCGATACAGCACCAGGTGCTGCCGTTCGAACTGCCGGATGGACGCCTCCAGATACCGTTCGTAGGCCTCGACGACCCGTGTTCCGGCCAGCTTCTCCGCCTCGGTGCGCCGGGCCCGGAGCCGCTGTAGCCATTCCGCGCAGGTGGTCGCGTAGTCGTGGCGGTCGTTGACCACCGAGCGGATTTCGAACAGCTTCTCCGATGCGTGGGCGAGTTCGGCGAGCCGCGGTGGATCCGATTCCGGGAAGATCTCGTCGGCCAGGAACTGCACATCGGTGATCGAGTTCTGGTCGAGCGGACGGTTGCCTTTGCCGATCGTCTGGACCACCAAGCCGCCGCCGGGACGTAATACAGAGTGGCAGTAGGTGAAGAAAGACCGGTAGGTGGCGGTGCGTTCGCGGCGCGACAGGCCGAACCGCACGAAATGCTCGAGCGCTCCGATGCAGAAGAGGGCGTCGTAGGGGGCGTCGGGCCGATGATCCTGCCAATGTTCCAGCCGCACATCGATGCGGTCCCAGGCCTGGGCGTGGATATGGCGGTACTGGTCGCGACTGAGCGTCAGCCCGGTGACCCGTGTCTGTGGATGCCGGGCGGTGATCGCCCGCATCAGGCTGCCCCAGCCGCAGCCGATATCGAGGATCCGCTCCGGGCCGGTGAGTCCGGCCTGTTCGATCAGGTAGTCGAGTTTGCGCTGCTGCGCGCGATCGAGGTCGTCGCCGTCGGCCCACAGGGCGCACGAGTAGGTCAGGTCCGAGTCGAGCCACAGCCGGTAGAAGTCGGTCCCGATGTCGTAGTGATGTTCGACCGCGTCTGCCGAGGCGCCCTGGTGTGCGCCGGTATTCGATGTCATCAAGACCTCCGAAGTCTCTTTGTGTGCCGGTGGCCTCCGGCAGGGCCTGCCGACCGGGAGGGCCGGTCGATCGATGAGCTCGGGAATCGCCGGCCGAGGTCCGGGCCGCGGGGGATCGATGGGTACAGGACGCGAGAAGCGGTCCGTACGGGTTACTTTCCGCGGTCCGGTGACCCCGGGGCCGGTGCGCGGACCCGTTCGTGCGATGTCCGTGCGTACCGAGGTGCGTAATTCCGGAACGTGTGCTGATCACCGGAGTTCCGAGGGAACAGTGGGGTGGGACTTGCCGGTACGGCAGAAGATCTCTCGACTGGGGGAGGGAACGGATCGGGTCGGCGCCGTGTTCGATTCTACGTGCGTGCCGTGTGGCCCGTCCAGATGCTTGTGTCCCAAACACCTTGCAGGAGAGCGGGTATCGTCAGATCTTCGCTGTCACATCGTGTTGTCGAACATGGACCGGGTCGACCAGGCCCACTCGGTGGCCGGCCGTCGGGCCATGCGAAATTCCTGCCATCGATATCGGCGGCTACGGCTTCTGTTACGACAGCATCGAAGGGGCGGACCCGCGAATGTTCGCAGTGGGAGCGGAGTCGGACACCGTATCCTCGTGTGCCGCCGGTTCTGATCTGAAACGTTGTCCGGTCAGGCGTTTTCGGGGTCGGCGCGAGCCTGCTCGGATAATGTTCAGCACGCATGCGGGAGCGGTTGGTGTCGCGCCGCCGCGCGCGGACCTCCAGGTCCTGTCGCGTGGATCCGCTGCACAAGGGGAACTGTTGATCGAAGGAAGGGATCGTATGTCTCGTATGCGCAGGACCGTGCTGATCGCCGCACTCATCGTTCCGTTGACACTGGGTTCCGCGGTGGGGGAGGCCACCGCGGCCCCGGCCGTGACCCCTTTGCCGATCCCGGTGGTGACCGGCCCGGAAATCGGCCCCGGAGCCGTTCCCGGCGGAGTTCTACAAACGATCTCGGTGGTGGGGACGACAGGTGAACATCCGGGGACGGTCACCTTCTCGGTGCCGGCTCCGGCGCCGTACCACTATCAATACAACTACCGCTGGATCACGGTGCACTGGCGCAATCTGAGCACCGGCGCCGCGGGCAGCGTCGATCTGCGGCACTGGAACAGAACCGGTGCCTCCGGTGACCAGATGTACGCCGCCGCGCTGCCCACCAGCGCATCGGTGGTGACCGGCGCGGGCCCCGTACTGGTCACGGCGACGCACCACCGCGAGCAATACCAGGCTCCGCCGCAATCCACCGCGGTGATCCCCGGAGCGGGAATCGTACTCGCGGCCTGAGCCGGGTTCCGCGCGCGGGTGCGGTCGTGCGGGGACCCTCCGCACCCACGCGCCGCGGACCGAGGCGGCGCTCCTCAGAGCGATTCGGTGTCTGCCGGCCGCCGGTTGTCCGATCGCCACTGGTTTCCCCACTGGCCGGCCCGGGCTTCGGCCTCCCCCTCTCGAAAGGCCATAACCGGATCCTTCTCCCGCCCGGCCGGTGCCAGGCCCAATTGTGGTCGCAGTACACGTTCTGGCGAGTGGGTAAGGCGAGTCTGGACGTGGACACCACGCGCGGACCCGTCTTGTTCCACTACGCCTCGCCGCACACCATCTATCACCGAGGCGCCGCCGGATACGAGCCCCAGCAGCGTCCCGGGCTGTCGGTCGCGCGAGCATGGACGATCGGGTACTGGTCATTGATCGCCGCGGGCCTGCTACTGGCCGTGCTCGCGGTCGTCCTGGGCTGACCAGCTGTTCGTTGCACAGGCAACGAGGGTCTCCACCCGGCCGGTGGTGATCAGATCAGCTCCGCGACCGGTCCTTCGTGTACGGCCCGGTAGATGGTGTTGCGGATCGCGTTGGCCTGTTCCGAGGTGAGCGTGCGGTCGATGGGGCGCAGAACGATTCGCAACAGCAGATTCACCTGACCCGCACGGATTCCGAGGCGCGAACGTGCGGCCTGCGGCAGGTCGTCGTGCGGGGTCCGGCCGAGTACCTCGACCGATTCGACCACGTCCGCATCGTCCCCGAGGGCGGTGCGAATGCGATCGCCGAGCGTCTCCTCGTCCTCCTCTTCCGCCAGAACCACGGAGATATCGCGTCGCGTCGCCGGAAGCGGTGAGACATGCTGCCACGGCGCCAGGGTGAGCATTTGCGACGCGATGCGGGGGTCTTCGGCTCGCAGGTACCGGATGTCGGGGATGGACTTCCGGAGCATCAACGCGCGCTCCAAGCCCATACCCAAGGCCAGGCCCGACCACCGCCGCGGGTCCAGGCCCGATCCACGCAGCACATCGGGATGAATGCGCCCGCACTCCGCGAGTTCCAGCCATTCGCCGTGGTGGAGCACGTCGATCTGACGTCCGCCCACCGTGTACGGGTGCACGACTTCGGTCGCTTTCCACTCGGCACCCGGGAGTACCGCGTCGACCAGAAGTCCGATCATCGTGAGCATATCGGTGTCGTCGGTCGTCGCGGTGCTGCGAATGCGCCAGAGATCCACCTGGTGCGGTTCGCCGACGTGGCTGCGGTCCACCGCATCGCGCCGGTATACAAGACCGGGCACCACGATCAATTCGTCGACATCCGCCCGGCCCGCGTAGTCCTCGAGCGCGCCCGGAACCTCCGCGCTCGTATGACTGCGCAGCATCACCGTTGGACTGAGGTAGCGGGTGTAGCGACGGGCCCGGGTGATATCGCCCCGGTCGTAGCCGAGGCGGTCGTAATTCTCCCGCACCGGCACTATCGGCGAATTGCGCACATAACGAACGGTGCTGCCCCACTCGGTTCGTAACGCGGTCACTGTCGCGTCGAGAAGCATTTGCATTGCATGCCCGCCTTGCGCAGGGTCGGTCAGATCCCGGATATTCAGCGCGCGGGAAAGCTGGTCGGAAGTCAGATAGCCGGCATACGACATGAGAAGGTCTCCGAAAGGGTTGCAGGTTCGGCGAAGGAAGGGAATTCCCCCGGCCGTGCCTGCGGAGACCCGGTGCTATCGGCGCACGTCGAAGACCCCGCGGCCGTATCCCGGCCGGGGGCGACGAAATCGCTGCTGCCAACGCACGGCACCAGAATACCTGCCACGCCCTCCCTCGGCCCGCCCTCGTTCCACGCAGTGAGGTCGAACAGCGCCGGAGGTCGCGCGATCCGTATCGGGAATGCCGGTGTCAGGCAACTTCTGGCGGGCAAGAACCAGCGGTTTCATCCGGCGGCCCCAGCCGGGCGATATGTCGCGCAACGAGATCCGCCGGAACCACCGACCCGGAACCGGGCCGGATTCCCCCGCGCCGCGTCGCGGCCATCCACGCGAACGGGACGTCCCTCGGCGATTCCGACCGCGGTCGGTGCGGTCGGGTTGCCGAAGGTCGCTGGTGCGCGGCACACGGCCGCGGTGGCGGTGTGATGCCCGATCGTAGGACAGGTGTCGGTGGGCCGGAGCTCCGGCGGCCTCAGTTGTCTGCGGCAACCCGGCGAATGAACGCATCCCATTCACGCGCCGCGAAAACGAGTGCGGGACCGGACACGTTCTTCGAGTCACGAACACCGACTACGTCGTCGTGGTGCGCGACTTCCACGCAATCTCCGCTGGGCTGGCTGTAGCTGCTCTTGAACCAACTTGCGCCGGTCAGGTCCCTGGTCACGCGGCATACTCCTCTGCGATCTCCTGCATGAGACGCTCACTGTCGTCTGCGCTCAACGCTACCCCGTGAAGATCGACGGAAGCCTGCTTGTGGCGTTCGATTGAGCTCGGATCCTCCATGAACAGTGCGCCTGTGAAACCTTCTACGAAGACTACTGGCGGTTCGGGTGCACGACCCTCGCGCAGGGCAGGGAACTCGAACAAGGTAAACGACTGAACGATCAACCCGGGGTGTCCGCCGACGCCGAATGGGATCATCCGGATTGATACGTTCGGAAGCCTTCCCAGGTCGACCAGGCGCCGGATCTGACCCTCCATTACCTGTCGTCCGCCCACCTGATGCCGCAACACTGCTTCCGACAGCAGGACATCTACCGCAAACCCGCGGCTGTCGGTGATTCTGCGCTGCCTCCTCGCCATCAGCTCCAGCCGTCGATCGATGTCCACCTGCGATATCCCTGGGTTTTCTGTCAGGACCAGCCACCGGCGATATTCCGCGGTCTGCAACAGTCCGGGCAATAAAGTCAGCTGGAAGGCAGTCATTCGGGAACACGCCTGTTCGAGGCTCATGAAGTGATCGAAGTGGGGATTCACCACATCGGAGTACGCACGCCACCATCCTCGTGACGGATCTCCCTTCGCTGCCTTTACTTCTTGGAGCAGGCCCAGAACCTCGTCGCGTACCTCGTCATCGGCCCCGTAGAAGTCCAGCAGATCCCGGAACTGCGCGGTACTGATCCGAACCGGCTGCCCCTCCTCCAGGCGCCCGATGCCCTGCTTGGACACCTCGATGGCCAGCCCCGCGGCCAACTGACTCTTCTTCGATTCGAACCGCAGCTCCCGCAATCGCCGCCCCAATGCGCGCCGCGGAAGTGTCGATCCAATAGCCATGCCCACCCTCGCTATCTCGTCGCGGTCCAGAACGGACCTATGTTTTCTGGACCTACCCATACTGGACCGCCGACGATATCCGTGAATCGGTTCGAATGGGCTTCTCAGCGAGCAACTTTCGATGTCTACTATAGCCACCCGCTGACCGGAAGCTCGGATTACTGCCGAGCGCAATTGCTTTCATCGCAAACCGTGAGAACACTGCCGGATTTCGGCCCACCGTGCCACCGGCAGTAACACTCGTGCCCGGTTAACGGGCCCAGCCCGCTATTCCGAAAGGGTTCGAATAAATGACGATAGGTCCGAATTGCGAGAAATGGCACGCGCATCGTTCTCGCGCGATCGGCTACCTCCGAACCGATGTTTCCCTCGATCACCAGCCCCGCCACACCGACGCCATGCGCCGTCTGGCGCGTCGCCAGGGCCTCACGCTGATCTACACGGTGCGACTCGGCCCCGACTCCGTACCCGACCTCATCGGTCACGTGCTCGATCTCGTCCGCGCGACCGGAGCGACGACTCTGATCGTCCCCGACCTCGCCCATCTCGAAAACCATCCCGGCCGTGTCTGCGACACCTGCGATCTGCTCGCTGTTTGTCCGGAACAGCTCTGGATGAAGGCCGGCACGAACACCGGTGAGCCGATACAGGAACCGGTCTGGTTGCCCGAGCTCTGGCACAGCGAACCCGACACCCGGCTGCGCATCACCGATGCGCATCGAATCATGCAGTCCCACCGTGCTTGTAACCCCTTGGACTGCCCGCACAAAGCCGCCGCCTTCACCGTCCTCACCGAAACCGGCCGACTCGTACCCGCCACCCGCAGCCCCCGCGAACGAGCCGCCGCCCGTGGACTTCATTACCCGCCGGCCGAACCGGCCACCACGAGCGCAGGCCCGCCGATCGCACTCCTCCATCGCCTGCTCACCGGCCTCACCCAGGCATAACCATGCCGACAAGCCGAGATCCGGAACCCAGCCCGGACCTCCACCTCTCCGTCTTCCTGCACGGCCTCCGGCTCGACTACCGGGTAGACCCAGCCGCCGCCCACCTCTTCCTTCAGGAGTGGACCACCCACCACGGCACCCATAGCGCCGCCATCCTTCCCGGATCCCCTTCCGGTCTACCCCCGCCTTCCGTGCGAACGGCTATACCTGGCCTGCTGACGCACGCTGGTCGCCGGCGCACGTTTCTTTGTCCGGCCGGGGCATAGACTTCGGTGCGATCATTCGGGGGGCGGAGTGACCTTTTGATTCATTCCGTCGGTATCTGCGACACCGGAGCCCTGTGCGGTGATGTGCCGATGAATCGGCGCACCTGGATTCGTCTGCATTTCCGGCCTACCGCACAAATAGCGGGCGGCTCGAGCGTCATGATCGAACGGAGAAGCGTAAATGCCCGGAACCTCGGATGCCATGCAGCGGTGGAACCCGGTCGTCGGCCGTTGGCGAACCACCGGCGTGGTCCTCGATGAACAAGGCCGCCCCACCATCGAAGTCCACGGCTCCGATGAATACGAGTGGATGGCCGGCGGCCACTGGCTCGTACACCACGTCGACGTGATGATGGGGGAGCAGCGCACCCAGGCCTTGGAACTCATCGGCGACCACGACCCCCGGACCGATACGTACGCCATGCGAGCCTTCGACGCGTCGGGCGACTTCAGCGCCATGACCGCCCACCCCCACGCCGACGGATCGTGGTTGTTCGCCGGCCCGGCAATGCGCAGCACCCTGTGGCCCGCCGCCGACCACTCGTCGATGTCGGCGCTCTGGGAACGCGAGCTCGACACCGGCCGATGGATCCCATGGATGCGAATGAGCTTCGCCCCGCGGCCTGACGCGGGATTCGGTCTTTGATGGAGTCGCCCGCTGTCCGATGGCGATCCGACCTACTCGGCGTTGCGGCGGGCACATCCAGCACCGATTCCATATTGAATATGCAGCTCAGCATGGACACGAATCGGTGTCGATGCTCCCATGCCCATCTACCCCCATGCCATGCTCGAAGATCGAGATGCCGCGATCAGTACCTGCTCGGCAAACGAGCCGCACAGCATTCGCCAGGAGGCATGATGACCACAGGTGGATTCGACCCGGCCTACAGCCCCACAACCGGCTTCAGGCCCGCCGGCCTGGGCAAACGCGCTGTAGCCAGATTCGTCGACTGGATCATCGCCGGCATCATCGGCGCCATCTTCTTCTGGCTTCTGGGCGTGGTAGCCGATCTCCCCGACTGGGTCTCCATCCTCCCCGGCGCCGCCTTCGGCTGGCTCTACTTCATCGCCTTCGAGGTCTCCTCCGGATCGACCCCCGGCAAGAAACTCCTCGGCCTCCACGTCAACGGCTCCGACGGCGCCCCCAAACCCAGCCTCAAGGACTCGGCCGTCCGCAACGCCTACATGCTCCTCAACCTGATCCCCTGGATCGGCGGCCTCCTCTGGTTCATCGCCGCCCTCGCAATCGCCTTCACCGTGAGCTCCAGCCCGACCAAACAGGGCTGGCACGACCGCGCCGCGGGCGGCACCCAGGTTGTCGACGAATGATTGCCTGTGACAGGGGACGGTGTACGGGCGAAAAGATTGTGCAAAATCGGGGGCGGGCACCGGCGCCGACGCGTCGCTCCGCCCGATAGCCTCACCAGGTGTCGATACCATCGCCGGTGACCCGGCGCGGCGCCCTGACTCTCGCTGCCGGGCTCGCTGCCGCGATGACGGTTCCGGTGTCCGCGTATGCCCAGGACAACAGCCGCTACGCAGGCTATTCCCCCGCCGACCGTGCCGAGCCCTACGCCAGGTTCATGGCCGAGCGTACGGCGCCCCCACAGGCTGCCGTCACCCGTGCCTACGCCGGGCCACCGACTCCCGCCGCCCGGATCCCGCCATTCACGTCCCTGGCCGGTGAACTCGGATCTCCCGGCTACTCGGCAGTCGAAACCGGATACGGCTGCACTGATTCCGGAGTTGTGTGGGTCGCGATACACACACCGATGCCGCGGGTGACCGCAGCAATGTGGGATTGGTGGTTCGGCTGGCACCTGGCGGAATCGGCGCGCTATAAACTGTGGCATCCGGACGCCCACCTGTACGCCGAGGTCGCCACCGACCACAGCGGCCGGCAGCTACCGGATCGGCAACGCTATATGGGGAACGTCTCCTACGTCGATGAATACATCGGCCCGAAATTGCAGCAGCTCGCCATCGCTTTCCACGATCCACGCACTCTCGGATTCACCGTGCCCGACGGGCACACTGTGATCGTGGGGCGGGTCGGCAGCGCCATCGCCCCGATCGATCTGGGATGGCTCGCCCACCAGGTACGGCCCGCGCCCGGCGGTTCCGAAATGCGCAGCAGATTCTACCTGCGCGAGTACGGTACTCACGTCTTCGACTCGGAGCACGCCGTCCGCGCCTTCGAGCGCGGGCCCGCCGCCGACCCCGGCGATCTACTTCCGAATCTCGATACCGCACGCGATCTGATGCTGCACTGCGGTCAGGAAATGAACCATTTGGCCCAATTCCTTCCCGAACTCTACGCCGAATTCGGGCAGTAATCGCGGAACAAGCCGTCGCACTCGACCGACGCAGACAGAGCACAGTTGCCTTCGATGCGCTCGGACAATCTACTGCTGCGGGATGTTTCTATGACCACAGGTGGATTCGGCCCGGCCTAACTGCCTCACCGGAGGGGGATCCCACGTCGGATTCCTCGGGCCGTAGAGGCGCAGCATCAGCCGGAAACGACCCGGTGGGCACGGTAGCCAATTGGCATCCGGCTGCGTGGGCCGCTGTGTTTGCAGGTGGATGGTGAGGGAGCCGTCGACCCCCAGGTGCAGTCCAGGGGTGCGATCGGTGATCGCGTAGCGGTCGATCGCGTTGTCGTAGAGCAGGCCTTCCGCGTGGTAGACCGTCAGTGACCAGAACTGGTCGACGGGTGGGTGGTTCCCGCGTCCGAACCGGACGGTGTAGCCGTGGGTTCCGGTCAATGGTCTGCCGCGGTCGTCTCGTTCACATACCGGGTAGAGCGCTTCTTCGGCGGGGTTGATGTAGATCTGCGAGTGGGCTACCGCGGCGCGCAGCAGGTGGTCGCCATCGAAGTCGGTGCCGCGGTCGTTGATCGACCATCCGTTCACTGTGCGGCCGAGTTGGGCGACGTGTCGTTCGATTGCCCGGAGTCCTTCCTGTAGACCCAGATCGGCCGAACGTCGTAGTGCCGGATCATTCAGGGCGATACGCACGGTGCCGACTGCGTCCGTGACCCAATCCGGCACCTCGGCCGGCTCCGTATCGGCGAGTACCGCGCTCAGCGAATCCAGGAACGCGGCGGTGTCCTGGGTTTCGTCCTGCCGTTGGCGTTCCACGAGGTGAGGAGGTGGTGCGGCCGCAGGCGTGCTCGGTCCGCTGAGTTCGATGCGATTCTGCAACTCGTGGACTACGCGTAGATCGTTGCTGCGGCAGGGGTCGACGAGTATTCGGATCGCCACCATCACAAATCGTGACCGGCACCCGATCTTAGCGACGCAATCCGCCTCGGACACCGGACGACTGCGGTGGTGCACCATGATCTCCGGCGGTTGTGGGCCGTGCGTACGTTGTCCGACAACCGCGGCAGTGGAGGAATCGGCCTCACCGATCTGGATGCTGTAGTACCGGTCCGCGAAATCGGGGAGCCGGAGCCGGAAGGTGCCGCAGGCGAGATCCAGGAACGCCAGCGAGTAGAGCGTGTCCACATTTGGGGCGACGCCGCTCGTCAGCGTCGGATCCGAGAGCCTCCGCTGATGGCCGAGACAGTTCACCGCCGCACCCGCCGAGGTATCCGGCCGCGGAGCATCCGGGGTGAGTGGCAGCGTGAAGCGAAATCGCAGGCGCTGTGCGAAAACGTAGGGATAGCCCCAGATGTGCAGGTCCGCGGATCGTCGTGCCACGACGTCCGGTTCAAGGTGCAGTTTCCGGCTGTTCATAGGCCATCCCATTCTAGTGAACTGACTTCAATTAGACTCGACGGTGAGCAACGGGCCGAAACTTCGGTCGTGCTGGGTCGGTGAGAGGAGATGCCCGTGGTGGCCGATGCGCGGTACAAGGTCCGGCGGCGATTTCCCCTGCGGGTCTACGGTCGCGGCACCGAGCCGGACGCCCGGTTCAGTCTGGCGAACGAGCGCACCTACCTGGCCTGGATACGCACCTCGGTGGCGTTACTGGCGGCCGGGGTGGCACTGCAGGTTTTCGAAGTCGGTGGAGGTTCCGGTCCCAGCGTGCTGGCTTCGACTCTGCTGATCGTCTGTTCGATCGTGCTACCGGTTGCCGCCTGGGTGAGTTGGGCTCGGGCCGAACGGAGTTTGCGTGAGGGTGCACCGTTGCCGGCGCCGAGTATGGCCGGACCGTTGGCTGTGGTCCTCGCCCTCGCGAGTGGCCTGGTGCTGGGGGCGATCCTGCTGTGATCAGGTGGCGCCGTCCGCGCGGGTCGCAGGGTGCTGTCACGCTCACCGACGGAGGGCTGCAACTGGAACGGACCGCCCTGGCGTGGCGGCGCACCGGATGTTCGCTGTTGGTGTTCGAATTGGCGGCTGCCCGGGTGGCGGCCGAAGGAGACCAGGGATTCATCGCCGTCCTGTTCCTCGCGGCCACCGCGCCCACGCTGCTGGCGATGCTGAGCGGTGTGTCGGGCGGGGCGGCCGGTCACTCGTTGGCCGAGAACGAGCACGAAGTGGTGTATTCGAGTTCGCCGACCGGTCTGCGCGGGCTCGTGCCGGCGCTGCTCGTCACGCTGTTCGGAATTCTCTGTCTGCTGGTGTTGTGCAGTGGCGCGGCCGCACGGTGGCCGACCGGCGAAGCCGGCTGACCGCGGCCGGCGGCCCCGCATTCATCAACCCTGGAAGAGCTGCTGCCATTCTGTCGAGGAGCGGTCCACGTATTCCGCGGTCAGCTTCGAGGGGTCGGGTATGCGAACGTCGTGTGCGTCGGCGGTGGCGCCGGGAATACCGGGCAGCGCGGTGGCTACGCCGATCGCCTGCGCGGCCTGCGCTTCCGGGCCGACCATGAAATCCGCGAGGACCTGAGCCGCGTTCGGATGCGGGGCGGTCGCGGTGATATGTCCGTAGAAAGGCACACCCCACGACGGCTCTGGCAGGACCCAGTCCACCGGCGCTCCCTTGGCTTTTTCCTGAACCAGCGGCTGCACCGTGGGCGAGGCAACCACCTCGCCGGAGGTCAGAGCCTGCGCAACCCCCAAGGCGCTGGGATAGATACGTGGTTGCATTGCCGCGAGGCGGTCGACGAAATCGTCGCCGAAGTTCTCCCGGTAGTAGTCGTAGAGATCGATGTAGGAGGCGATCCCGGCCGGGTTCACCACGCCGATCTTGCCGGCGTATTTTGGATCCAGCATTTCGCGGGGATCGGCGAACCCGCCGGGCACCGCATCGGTATTCCATCCCAAGCTGAATGTGGCGGCCACATCCAGGAAGAAGCGGTCATTCTTCACGCTGCGGTCGGGTTGATATTCCGGCCGTTCACGATTGGGGCCGCGCAACGCCTGCGAATAGCTGCCGGACTCGGCGGCGGTCGCGATCCACGAGGCATCGGTGACGATGTGGACGTCCGCGGTGCCGCGGCCGGTCCGGTTCTCGGTTTCCACACGCGGGATCAAATCGGCATCCGTTCCGCGCACGAATTCCAGGGTGATTTCCGGATACTTCTCGTTCCACGCCTTTTTCAGGCTTTCCAGGATCGCCGGGTTCTGGCTCGAATACAGCAACACCGACCCCTCCTCGCGCGCCGCGGCAACCACATCCTCCCAGCTGCCCTCGACCGAAGAGGTCGTGCCACCACCACCGCATCCCGCCGCGAGGAGCGCGGCGCCGATGATCATTGCCAGCCGTCGTCTGAATCTCGCCACCACTGTCTCACTCTCTGAAGTCGAACTGACATCAGTTCAGCAGATATGGCAGAGTGGTGTCAATCACGTTCCGTAGTCCATGCGACGCACGGTGACGATCGACAGCGAGAAGGGTGGCGCCGATGCACAGCGGCCGGTACGACAACGAGCCGTCATCTTCTGCGGCAATCGGTCTGCGGACGTATGAGCTCGGTTCGGCAGAACAACTGACCGCCTCACCGCGGCCCGATATCCTCCCGAACGACCCCGGTGCCCGGGAACTGCTGACGCGCATGCTGTCCCTGCAGGCGGTGGTCTACGGATTGCCCAGCGTGTACCAGTACGCGAGCATGTGTGCCCAGTGCGCACCCAGTGGCGCCGACGACCTCTGGAGATTGAACGAGTTCGCCCACAGCCGAGAGCCGGCCGGCCCGGACTATCGGGCGTTCCGCGTGCCCAACGTCGACACTTTGTACTCCAACGCCTGGCTCGATCTCACCCACGGGCCCGCGCTGCTCGAACTCCCCGAATTCGGCAACCGCTACTACACCCTGAACTTCCTCGATGCCTACAGCAACGCAAGCAATATCAGCGCCCGCACCCACCCGGGACACCACCGCTTCCTGATCGCCACAACCGACTGGTCGGGCTCGGTACCACCGGGCTGCACGCTCTTTCGCGTCGCCACTCCGCTCATGTGGATCCTGATGCGTATCCAAGTGTTCGGGCCCCAAGACCTCACCGATGTCCACCGGCTCCAGGACGCTGTCCGCATCCACCACGAAGACGACCGCCACAGACCATGGCCCGTGTTGGATCAGGCTCAAGTGGAAACCTCGCCCGAAGCCTTCTTCAGCGCCCTGGACACCTCACTGCAGATCAACGGCACTCCCCTCCGCGACGCGGCGTACGTCAGACAGTTCCGCGCGCTCGGCCTCCGCGCCGCCGACCGAAACCCCGGCGAACTGGACGAACCGAGCCGCCGGGGTATGCAAACGGGCTTTCACGACGCGCTGGCACTGCTGGCACAATCGCGGCCACTTCTCGGCGAACCCATCGGCACCGGCTGGACACAAGTCCTCGACAAAGGCGCCCACGGCGACAACTTCCTGGCACGCGCTGTAATGAATTTCGTCGGGCTCGCCGCGAACGTCGTCGAGGAGAATTGTTCCTACAACACCTACGTCGACGCCACCGGCGAGCCACTCACGGGAGCCGGCGACCGCGCCTACCGCATCGACCTCGCCGACCCGCCGCCCGCCGAGGCGTTCTGGAGTATCACTCTCTACGAAGCCGAAACCGGCCGGCTCTACGACGCACCGGGCGCCCGGTATTCGGTCGGGAGCGGCGCCGGCCCCGAACACCCGGCCCGTTTCGGCGGCCCGACAGTGATCACAGTGAGCACCACACCGCCTACGGACTCGAGCACCTGGTTGCCGTGCCCGCCCTACCGATTCTTCCTGGTTCTACGGATGTACCAGCCCACGGCAGCCGCCACGACCGGAGGGTGGAGGCCGCCGCCGGTTCTGCGGACGGATTCGAAGTGAGCAGGCCGTCGTTACATTCTTCTGGCCGCCAGGAGGTATGCAGGTCATCGACGAGTAGTCGCAAGATTCCCGCAGTCCGGCGGCTGCGTCTTCTTTGTAGGCAATATCAGATCGAATTCTGATGCGCGGTGACCTGCGGACTCATCGGCGCAACGGACTGGACCTCGAACAATGGGAATTCGAAGTAACCAGTGGCGGCGGATCCGCTTCGTGATCGTCGACGAGAGTCGTAAGGTATGGCTCATCTATGCCAGTGAGACGTGGGCATGATCGCGGCTGGCCAGGCCACGGCCTCAACGAGACGATGCGGTGAATTCCGCGAACCTTTCGGCCAGACCCTCGCGCGACGGCCTGTCAGCGAGGCGCTGTGGTACAGAGATTCCCCGTCCGTGCATCTCCTGTAGGCCGTGCCGCAACATGGGTCCGTCTTCCTCCTCGAGGAGATCTCGATTGATGACGACGCGGTAGTCCGCAGATATCCCTAAGTAATTGCGATCGTAGGCTGCGTGGTGAATCTTGCAGAGGCTGAGTCCATTGCTCACCTCGGCATTCCCGTGTGGTTTCGTATCGGAGATGATGTGTGCTGCATCCAGAAGTGGGCCATGCTTCAAGTTGCAGACGGTGCACTGCCCGCGGTAGGCATGTAAAACGCGCCCGCGGAATTCCGGTTGGTGTAGACGTTGCTTGGTGATTCGCGCGGCGTATTTCTTCTCCAATGGGTGAAGGTGGAGCGGGTCGTCGACGGACAGTAGCGTCTCATCCAATGCGATGAGAAACCGCCTGTTTGCTCGGTCGTCAGCCACCGCGTATACAGGAAAGATGGGCACGAACAGTCCTGGCTCGATCTTTCGGAGCAGGATGAACGGTAGGCGCAGGTCGTAGGCTCGACGGAGTTTATTGTTGTCGCCCGCGGTACTGCCCTCGCGATAGGCGTAGGCGAACAACGAATCGCCTACTTCCACGTCCGCATACTTACCTTTCGGGTCCGAGAGGATCGACAGTGTGCCGAGCATGCTAGCCGGATTACGGATGCCGCGACTGTGGTCGATCAGTCGGTATACCTCACCATCGACGGTGAATTTCGAAAGTTGCTCCCGGGTGACGACCCCGGTGTCACGCACCATCTCCTCGAGATGATCGAAAATCGCCTGCCGCAAGACTCTTTCAACACTGGTATCCACTAGTGGATTCTGTCAGGCCTGATGGACTCGTGTAGTCCTTCGGGCTCGGGAAGCGGTGCACCTGGGGCAGGAACAGGAACGCTGGTGTGGCCTCGCACCGAACGGCTGGCCATGCAGTCCGGGCGAATGGTCTCATCCATCGCCGCATTGCTCGACGTCCTGCGTTCGCGTCGCCGTCCACATCGGCATCGCTGCCGAGTTCGGAAGAGAGCGCCGATAGATCTCGTAGGCTGGTCAGTCGGCCGGTGGCCTGGGTGATCACGTCGTATCCTGCCGACTTGATGCTCCTCTCGGCGGCGGTCCCGGCCGCCCGGATCATCATTCGCGCTCGGAGTGCTGATGCGTCCCGCCGCGGCATCCACGAAGCGGACGTCTGGTGGACCCGGTGCACGACTTGCTGCTACAAGCCTTGGCGATGTAGTTCAGGCCCGGCGAGTCCACAGGGTCGCTTCGATCCGTGCCATTGGTCCGCCCTCGATGTCCACCTCGACAACCTCGAACCACAAGACATTGTTATGAAGTGTGATACCGCAGAAGGTAGCGCCCTCGCGGAGGACGTATGGGTGTCCGGTCCCCGGGTTCTCGCCGCCGGCCTGCTCGAAACACAGTTGCGGCGTCGGTTCGAGGACGCTGCCGACGCCGATAGTTCCGCTCACGAAAGGATAGCGATCTCCATCGCAGCGGCGCCCAAACGAAAAGTCCGGGGTTTGATGACTCCCCGTATGGACGGTGGGTTCGGCCTTGTCCCAGATGACGATGGTGCGGATGGTGTAGCCGCGGCAGGCGTCGAGCGATTCCTCGATGTCGATCGATCGCTGCGAGTACACACGCTGCCAACGTGGGTCGTCTGGAGCGGTCATCGTTGTGCTGACAGCCGGAGAACTTACCGGAACCGATGGGCCGGGAGTTGGGGGTGCAACTGTGGAGGGTGCATCGTCACCGACGAGTTTTCCCAGCAGGAACGGTGCCCCGAGGCTGATCAACGCGATGATCAGCGGCACCACGACCACACCGACCCAGAATTCAGGTTTCGAGTACCACGGCCTTTCCGGCCCGCGTGGCGGCCTTGCAGGAACCTCGGGCGGGAACTGCTGCGTGGTCATAGGGCTCCGTCTCTTCCTGCCTGACGTCCGGCTGCCGAACACTTTAGAGCGTTGATCGATGCGCTGGCGGTCGCGAATATGCTTGGGAAAAATGGATTTCGGCCGTGGCGAGGGTCACTGCTCGGAGACCTTTGTCCGCGGCGCCGCCTCCTGCAAGGAACGGGCCGAGTCATCATGGCCGGAGCCCCGGGCCGAGCCGCCCGGTCGTACGCGGTCATCGTCGACCGCTCACGGCTGCCGGGTTCGATCAGCCGGGTGTGCAAGTGTCGTTTCCGCCAGCGAGGAATTAGCCCGATGCTGTTCCGGGGCATCGCATGGCTCAACGGGTAGCTGTGTGGTGAGGATATCTCGGTGTTCCAGGGTCCACAGGGCCGCGCGAGACTGCCAGGCCGGAGTCCACAATGCCTCGGTGTGGGTGTGTTGCTGGGTGAAGCCTTGGACGCGCGCATACCAGCCGTTGTCTTTGATCACGAAGCGCAGGATCCGGTCGACCAGATCGGCGCGCTGCCGGCGCGGCAGCCCATAACCGTCGAGAAAGGCCGCGAACCACTGCGCACGGATAGCGGCGTCGGGAAGTCCGATCTGTTCGGCGACATCGTCGTCGAACAATTGTGCGCAGTAGAAGGCGGTGGCCGCGACTTCGTCGATCGGGTCGACCGGGCAGATCGTCCCTTCGAGCCAGGTCAGTGTCTCATCGCCGGCTGCGTCGAATCCCGAGCCGGCTACGCGCGGCGCCGCATCGAAGCCCTCCGCCTCCAGGTGCCGCAGGAACGCGTGCACGGTGGAGGTCCACGGCTGTGCCGGATGAGTCACCAGGGCACCGTGACGCTGTGTCGGGTTGGTGTGGTCGAGATCGCTGACACGGTCGTAGTCGAGTTCCATGGGGCACGCTAGGGCTGCGCCGTTGCGATGCTCAATCGATTTCCGCAAGTTGTTCATCCAGGGGACGGGCGGACCCTCGAGCGACCGACCCTCAACGGAATCGGGAGACGAGGCGCAGCAGGAGGATATGGGGGAGGCTGACCGAGCGCATCTGGTTGACTGTGGCGGCGAGATAGAGGTCGTGGTCGGGGACATGGTAGAGGACCGTGCCGAAGGCGCCGGAATGGCCGATCATGGGTGGGGCCGGGGTGAACGGATTCTGCCATCGAGGTTGCCGGTAGCGCATTATGCCGATGCCGTAGTGGATGGGAATCAGCGGTGAGAATACCGAATGCCACCGGGCTGTCATCTCGGCGATGTATCGGGAGGGGAACAGTTCGCCGGCGAGGAATGCGCGCAGGAAACGTACTTGGTCGGCGGCTGTGGATACCACCGCGCCGTCGGGTGGGAACGAGGCAATTGTGTTCGGGATATGCAGCGGAATGCGACCGTGCCGGAGCTGGGCGACCTCGGCGTAGCGGTCCAGGGTTTGCGGGGTGAACAGCCAGGTGTGCTGGAGGTGGAGAGGTTCGAGGATGCGGCGGCGCAGTGCGTCGTCGAAGCTTCCGGCAGTGGCGATCTCGATGATCCGCCCGAGTAGTTGATAGTTGGTGTCGCAATATTGGGCGCGGCCCGGTGTCGAGGGGGCGAATCGGCTCGGCATGCTCCTGGCCGTCTCGAGGTAGTCCTCGAAGGTCCGGACGACGTCGGTGTGGAGCATTTCGTGGGCCAACGTGGTGCCGTCGGGGCGCTTCTGCTCGTAATAGTCCGGTATTCCGGAGGTTTGGGTCAGCAGTTCGCGGACCGTGATCGCTGAACCGTAATCGTGTCCGTCGTGCACGACGAGTCCACGCATGGTGTCGGCGCCGAGAACGTCTGCGGCGCGGGTGTCGAGGGTCAAGGTTCCTTCGTCGCGGAGTTGCATGAGGATTGCGACGGTGTAGAGCTTGGTGATGCTGGCGATGAAATAGGGCTGATCGAGATTGCCGTATCCCCAGGTGAATCCGGTGGACGGCTGTTCGATGGCGGCGCTGAATGCCGACACTGCCGGTTTGGCGGCGCAGCGCGCCGCGATCCGATCCAGTTGGGTGGTCAGGGGTGTGCTCATGTGGCGATCCGTTCCACCCGCTGTTGCGTTCTGTCGAGCCAGGCGATTTCGGCTTCGGTGATCGATATTCCGTACTCGAGCGTGGTGAGCCGGAGGGCCTGGCCGATATCGGCCGGTTCGGCCGGAATGGGGATCGCTTTCAGCGTCGCCAGATACTCGCTCAGTTCCTGGCGCCGTGCCTGTAGTAGTTCGCGAATCCGGTCGGGCGGCAATCTGTCCGCGAAGAACAGCCGCAGCAGGAACGGGTCCCGTGTCGGGGGTGTGCGTAGCGGGGTGGCGAGCCAGGAGTCGAGTTCGGCAAGGCCGCGGTCGGTGACGGTGTGGACGTGCATATTCGGACGTTCTTCCTGCACGACGGTGCGACGGGAGGCCAGCCCGTTGTCGACCAGATCGGCGAGGGCGCGATACACCTGCGACTGATCCGATGTCCAGAAATGCGCAACGCTTTCGTCGATCACCTTTTTCAGTTCGTAGCCGCTCATGGGTTTGATCGAGAGGAGTCCGAGGATCGCGTGCCGCAGTGACATGGAAGAAGGCTAGCGCACATATATGTATTGTCCAATATGGATTGGCACTCGGTGTCTTGGTCGAGAGCGTCCGCGCGGTAAGCGTTGCCGGCTGACCGCGGCCGCGCACACCGACGCTGCCCCGGTCGACTGCCGGACCCCGGCAAAGGATGATGGCCCCGTGGACTTGTGGGCGACGGTGGATCGCGGGACCCGGCGGTACTGGAAGACGTTCGGCCGGGCGGTCGACCTCGATGGTAGGCATTCCTGGCTGCGGGCGCCCGTGCTCACCGATGCCGGTGGGGCCGTGGAGGACAAGTGGTTGCGGGCCGAGGCCGATCGGGTCGGTGGGTGGGTCGATGACGATCCGGCGGCCGGGCTGCTGGCCGATATCGGGGCGCTCGGGGGTTCCGGGTTCGATCCGGCGCAGTTGCATCCGGATGTCCGGGATTTCTATGAGCGCACCGCGTTGTGGCGGATGGAGGCGTGGGTGCAGTGGACGCCCGTTTTTTCGGTCGGCGGGTGGTTCGTGACCAGGTTCTTCGGGCGGCGGGTGGGGCAGTTGGCGCTGCCGGTTCGGTCGCTGGATACCGCGCGGGGATCGACAGCCGGGTCGAGCGGGTGGTCGGCGGGGACGGTGGGATTCGCGGAGCGGCGTGGTTGCGGACGTCGCGGGCCACGGGCGAGTACATCTATAGCGGGTTCTATCGGGTTTCGCGGCTGCCGGGGTCGGATCAGCCGAGTGTGCATGTGTCGTTTCCGCTGCCGTTGGGGAATGTGCAGGTCTTTCTGCGGCCGGAGGTCGCCGAGGGTGGGGCGTTGCGGTTGGTGTCGCCGCCGGGGGCGTTCGGGGCCGACGGTACCTATGTGACGGTGGTGGAGGGGGATCGTTGCTGGGCGGCGCGGGTCCCGATCCATGAGGAGTTCCACGTGTTCGCAGATGGCGCGAATCTGCTGCGCACCGATCACACGCTGGCGGTCGGTCGGGCCGTGGCGCTTCGGCTGCACTATCTACTCATGCGTTATTTTGTTCTATGCCTGGCCCCGCGGCGGCGCCGGTCGACTCGGCGCACCGCCGCGGTCGGCATTGTTGTCAGCCGTGGGTTCGCCGCCTACTACTGGCCCCGACGGCTACCTCGCAGCGGGACCGCGAGGTTTCGCTTCAGCGCGAGCGCAATGCTGGCTCAGGTCCGGGCCGGAACCTAATGTCACGGCCATGACGACGGGTACCGCACCGCTCAACGACATCACCGCCGCCACTGCCGACGCGGTCGCACAGGATCCGGCGAAAGCTGCTGTGATTTTCCGTGCGTCGGGAATTCCGCAGGGGACGGTGGGTAGCGCCATCACCGCGGGTGCGCATGGGCTGCGGGTGGACGAACCGCCGTCGCTCGGTGGCGAGGACACCGCGCTGAATCCGGTGGAGGCGTATCTCGGTGCGTTGATCTCCTGTCAAATCGTCACCTATCGGTTCTGGGCGCAGCGGTTGCGAATCGTGGTCGACGATCTGTCGATCGAAGCCGAAGGTGATCTGGATGTGCGCGGGTTCTTCGGCCTCGACGACGCTGTGCGCCCCGGGTTTCAGGCGGTGCGGGTCCGGGTCCGAGTCACCGGACCCGAGACCGCCGAGCGTTATGCGGAACTGCAGGCCGCAGTGGATGCGCACTGCCCGGTCCTGGATCTCACCACCGGTGCGACGCCGGTCGAGACCACGCTCGAAACAGCTTGACCGGGTGCGGTCCGGCCGCGGCGCTGCCGAGCGTAAACAGCCCGTCTCGGCAGCGGGCGTGCTCGGGCGACACATGGGTTGTGCCTTCGTCCACGAACCGGCGCCTCTCAACCGACTTGATGCGCATCCCGAAGGGTTCGCGGGCGTCCACCTCCGCCCGGGCGTTCATGGTTACGCTGCAATAGGATTCGGGTTCTACAGATACGAAGATTTCTGTGGGACACCACGGCGAGGGGGACGGTATGGCGCTCACCGCGCGGTTTCAGCCGGGATCGACACGGCGGCCGTTCGTGGACCGCGAGACTGTGCTCGCGGTGTTCGACGGGGCCTTCGCCGAACTCCCGGACCGTCCTCGGGTGCTGTTGTTGAGCGGTGTCGGGGGGATCGGGAAATCCCGGTTGCTCACCGAGTTGCGGGGGCGGGTCGGTGGCGACGTTCCGACGGCTGTACTCGACTTTCAGGTGCCCAGTCAGCGGCAGCCCGCGGAGGCGCTGGTCGCGTTGCGGATCCAGCTCGGTGAGAAGAAGGTGAAATTCCACCGGTTCGATATCGCCTGCGCGGTGCTCTGGCAGCGGCTGCATCCGCATCTGCGGTTCACGGGGGATTCGCTCGCGCTGGCCGAACACAGCGAGATCCTGACCGAGGTGCTCAACGACGCGACCGGCATTCCGGTTTTCGGCACGGCTGCCAAGCTGGTCGAGACCGGGGCGCGCCGGGTGGTCCGGAGCCATCGGATCCGGCACGACCCGGTGCTGCGGGAGTTGGACCGGATGAGCTTGGGACAGCTCGAGGAGGCGGTGTCGTATCTGTTCGCGCAGGATCTGGCCGCGGGCACCGCCGGGCGCTCCTATGCGATCTTCTTCGATGCGTACGAGGCGATGACGGGCGGGCCGCAGCGGGAAGGGCGGGCGGCGGCGGTGGATCTGTGGTTGCGCGATGTGGTGGCCCAGCTGGATACCGGTCTCGTGGTGATCGCCAGCCGCGAACCGCTCGGGTGGGAGCGGCACGATCCGGAATGGGGTGAACGGATCCGGGAGGTGCGGGTCGACGATCTGCCGATGGACGCCCGGTACGCGCTACTGGACGCGTGCGGGGTCGCCGACCTCGCCGAACGCGGGGTGATCGCCGTGTCCAGTGCCGGCGTGCCCTTCTATCTGCATCTCGCGATCGACGCCCGGGGACATCTCGGGGTGGCCGGTGCGGACGAGCTGGTGTCGCCGGAAGCGATACTCGACCGTTTTCTGCAACATGTCCCGCACGAGGAGATACGCATACTCGAACTGCTCGGCCTGCCGCGCACCTTCGACCACGATATCTTCCGCACGATCACCGCCCGCTTCGATCTGCCGGGTAATCCGCTGCTCTGGAATTCGCTGATCGCCTATTCGTTCGTCGACTCCGCCGACGGCGAAGGCAACCGCTACCAGCTGCACCAGCTCATGGTGGCCGCGCTGCGCCGCCGCCTGCCCGCGGACGTCTGCGCCGAACTACACGCGGTGCTGCACCAGCTGTGGTGGGAACGGGCCCAGGAGGCGGGTAACCAGGTGTCGGCATGGCGCGAAGCCGGCTATCACGGGTTGCGTTCCGGTGCCCTCTCCGCGGTGGATCTCCTGGGCTACGTGGACCGCATCGTGGCCGGTGGCGGGTATCAGGGTATCGACGGCGTGATCAGCGACCTGCACCGTTACCTACGGGAGGGACGTGGGAACGTAACAACCATGGCGGAGATCTCGGACCTGGCGGCCTGTCTCGAGGCGGAGGCCGCGTTGCTGCTCGGCGACGCCAAAGCCGCCGACCGGTTGACGCGGGATATCGATCTCACTCGCACCGGGCCGATCGCGGACCGGCTCGCCGTCGCCGCGGGCCATGCGCGCCGCATCCTCGGGGAGACGGATACGGCGTTGACCATTTACTCGGCGGTCTGGGCCGGCGGCGCCGGGCGGGCGCGGCTCGAAGCGGGACTGTGGGCGGCGGATCTGCACATGTGCCAAGGCCGATTCGGACAGGCGCTCGGCCTGTGTGACGAGCTGGCCGGCGCCGCGGGCGACGATCGGGAGCTCCTGGGGGATATCGCCCGCCTTCGCTACCTGTCCTATCGGCTGGCCTTCGACACCGAGGCCGCCGCACGCTATCTGGCGGAAGCACAGGACCACTACGTTGCCGCGGGCAGCGTTGTCGGCCAGGCGAATATCGTGACGAACCGCGCCGAACTGCTGGCGCTGACGGACCCGCAGGCCGCGATCGCCGCCGCCGGCGTTGCCATCGCTCGCCACCGCGAACTCGGCGCCCTGCACGAACTCGGGAAGGCCTACACGGCACTGGGATTGGCGCGGCTGGCGCTCGGCGAACTCGACGCCGCGGAGCGCGCCCTGGCCGACGGCTGCGATGTCCTCGAACAGGCCGGGTATCGCTCGGGGCGGGCCCGTGCCGAACTGTTCCGCGCGGGAGTGCACGCCCGTCGTGGGGCGCGCGCGGAGACGATCCGCTGCGTGCGGTGGGCGATCTCCGAACTCGAAGCCGCCGCGGTATATCCGGGGTTGATCCTGGTCGCGCGCGCGGTGCTGACGCTCTACGGCTGGATCGAACCGGATGTCTCCGACGCGGCGGTGCGGGCCCTGGGCCGGATTCAGCCTCCGGCACCGGACGACGACCTGGACCGGGGAGCCCAGCGGCTGATCGCCCGGGTCCTGGGTATCGACCCCGACCTGATCTACCGGGAGGCCGTGGCCCGAACCGATAGGGCGGCCGGGTACTACAACCACAATGTGCGCGTCGACGGCGCGATGGGCACCGTGAATGTGCGCATACCTGTCCCCGGTGCCGACGTGATGGATCTGCGGCAGTGGCCCGAAGCGCTGGTGCTGCGGGCGATCGAAGGGGCCGGTATCCCCGCACCTCGGCTGCGCTGGGAGTCGCGGTCGCCGGTGTACCAGATCCACGACTACATCGAGGGTGAGCTACTGGACCGGATCGCTCCCCGCGGGGTGGCGGTCCCCGCACACGTGCCCACGGATGTGGCCGCGTTCTTCGGCTCGCTGGGGCAGGTCCCCGCGGACCGGCTCCCGGCCACAACCGGGGAGAACCGGGGCGATCCGGTAGCGTTCGCGCGGCGGCTGTCGGATGTTTCGCAACGCGTGTACCGGGAGTCGCGGGAGGCATTCGGCCGGCTCTATCGCGACCTGGAAGTGCCCGCGGACCCGTTCGCAGGCATCCTCGACGCCTGGACCACGCTGCGATACAGGCCCTTCCGGCTGCTGCACTCGGACGTGCACCGGAAGAACATGATCGTTCGGGGCGGCCGGGTCGTGTTCATCGACTGGGAGCTGGCGCTCTTCGGCGACCCGGTCTACGACGTCGCGACGCATATCCACAAGATGGGGTACTTCC
Source organism: Nocardia carnea (assembly GCF_029869215.1). Lineage (GTDB taxonomy): Bacteria > Actinomycetota > Actinomycetes > Mycobacteriales > Mycobacteriaceae > Nocardia > Nocardia carnea_B. Next base: position 20,800 of record NZ_JARWPM010000114.1, on the reverse strand, counting down.
CGGACGAGCAGGAGGCATTCCTCACGGCATGGGTCACCGCGGAGCCGGCCGCGGCCCGCGATGAATGGGCCACGGATCTCCGCACCTACCTGAACCACGAACGTGTCAAATCCGTCGTCGTGGACGCTGTCCGTTACGCGAAAGTGCTGGCGGCCGGAGACCGAGGTCCGGCAGGTGAGCAGGCGCTGATCGCCAACCTCGTCGGCAAACTCGAATGGGCGAGGGAGATCTGGGAACTGACCGAACCGATCGATCCGGAACGAGTGCAGGCCGCGCTGCGCTCCTGGCGGCCATAGACATGCCGGTGGGGTGGACCCGATTTCCTCGCCCCGGTATGGCCGGCGCAGATGAATCGATCTCGGCACGAGGCACTCGGGCCCGGCCGCGCGGACGTGGGTCAGTCCTTGCGGGCGACCCCGCCGAAGGCTCCGGAACGTTCTGGATGTTCGCCGATATCGCCGGGGTGCTCGGGGCGCCACAGCGGGAGGTGGACCAGGCCCGGTTCGAGCATTGTCCAGCCGGCGAAGTAGGTTTCGATTTCGGCGCGGGTGCGGAGCACGATTTCGGTGGAGGTGCGGCCGGACAGTTTCTGGGCCTCCAGCACCTCGGCCGGCTGCCCGTCGGCGGTGGCGTGGGTGATCGCCAGGTAGCTGCCCGGGGCGACGGCGTCGCGGAGCCGGGTCACGCAGGCTGCGGGACCGGCCTCGTCGGGGACGAAATGCAGGACACCGAGCAGCAGCACGGCGACCGGTTTGTCGAAGTCGATGAGGCTTTTGACCGACTCGTCCGCCAGGATTGTTTCCGGCTGGGCCGCGTCGGCCTGCACCACGGCGGCGTTCGGGTTGCCGGCCAGGATGGCCTCGCTGTGCGCGACCGCGACCGGGTCGATATCGGCGTAGACGACCCGGGCCGACGGGTTGGCCGCCTGCGCGACCTCGTGCACATTGCCGACCGTCGGTATACCGGAGCCGATATCGAGGAACTGGTCGATGCCCTGATCGGTGAGGAACCGGACGCAGCGGCGCAGCAGGTCGCGATTGGCGCGCATGGTTTCGGCGACGTTCGGTGTGAAGGTCTCGATCTGCTGGGCGAGCTGCCGGTCGATCTCGAAATTGTGCATACCGCCTACGAAATAGTCGTAGACGCGGGATGCGCTGGGGCGGTCGAGGTCGATGCCGTCGGGGGCCCAACTCGGTCTGCTCATCGGCCGGGTATTTCCTTTCGCACCAACCGTTTCGGTACCGGCGGGAGCGCCGTACCGGGTTGCGGTCATCGTAACCGACACCGGTGGTAAGCGGGTGCGTTCCACATCGGCGGCCGGTTCCGGCTAGCATCACCCCATGGGTTGGGATGCCGGGCCCGGTGCGTTACCCCAGGGCTCGTACGCCGACCTGGCCGGCCGCTGGATGACGGCACTGCGGGAGGGGGCACGCGATCATGTCGTGCCGATGAGTGCGCGGGAAACCGCCGAGCTGCTGGCGCGGCTGGCGGCCGAACTCGACCGATCCGCCGACGTGGCGAACCCGCAGCCGGAGCGCGCGGCCGCCGTCGGGGCCCAGCTGGCACGGTCGCACTTCGTGGGCGATGAGGTGCTCGGGCGCAGTATCGACGTGCTCGGTGCCCACCTCGCCGCCACCGGTGTCCCGGCGCCGGGGGTGGTCGCGACGCTGGGCGCCTTCGCCAACGGCTACCTGCGTGCTTTCCGCACCTGGCTGCTCGCCGAGCAGGAGAGTGTCCGGGCCGCCGAGATCGAGGCCCGGCGCGCCGTCGAGGAACAGCTACGGGCCAGTGAGGCCCGCATGCGCGGAGTGTTCGCGCAGGCCGGTGTCGGTACGGGGCTGTCGGATATGACCGGCCGGATCATCGAGGTCAACACGGCGTTCGCGGACATGCTCGGGTACGAGCCCGCGGAGATGTGCGGGATGATGGTGACCGACCTCGCCCACCCCGAGGACGAATCGGGGATGTGGGAGCTGTACGGGGCGCTGATGTCCGGGGAATGCGACAGTGTCCGGCTGGAGAAGGCCTATCCGCATCGCGACGGGCACGCGGTGTGGACCAACCTCAACGTCTCGCTGATCCGGGACGAGCGGGGCGCCCCGCAGTACACCCTGGTGCTGGTGGAGGACATCTCCGAGCAGCGGGCGCTGCAGGCGAGCCTGCGCTACCGGGCCCACCACGATCAGCTGACGGGTCTGGCGAACAGATCCCGCTTCTTCGACGCCCTCGCCGACGCCTTCGCCGCCCCGGCCGCCGGAGTCGGCCTGTGCTATGTGGACCTGGACCATTTCAAGACCGTCAACGACACCCACGGTCACGCGGTCGGCGACGAGCTGCTGGTGGCCGCCGCGGCCCGGCTGCGGGAGTGCCTCACCCGGCCCGGGCAGTTGGTCGCGCGGATGGGCGGCGACGAGTTCGTGATCCTGGTACCGGACCCGGAGCATCCCGGCGAGGTGGCGGCGCTGGCCGAGACCGTGCTGGCGGCACTCGCCGAACCCTTCGAGATCAACGGTCAGCGGCTGCGGCTGGGTGCGAGCGTGGGGGTGGTGGAGGAACGCTCCGACCGCGCCGATGTGGACGAATTCCTGCAGGCCGCGGATACCTCGATGTACTGGGCGAAATCGGCCGGCCGCGGCTGCTACGCGGTCTTCGATCCCGACCGCGGCCGCCGCGAGCACGCGCGAGCCGAATTGTCCGCGGCGATCCCCGAGGCACTGGCCGGCGGGCAGTTCTTCCTCGAATACCAGCCGATCGTGCCGCTGTCCGGAGACCGCATCGATGCCGTGGAGGCGCTGGTGCGGTGGCGCCATCCCGATCTGGGGGTGCTCTCACCCGTCGAATTCATCGATCTGGCCGAGGACCACGGTCATATCCCGGCCCTGGGCGCCCATGTGCTCGAACAGGCGTGCCGCGCTGCCCGCCGGTGGTACGACCTCGACCCCGACGGCGCCCCTGTGATCAGTGTGAACGTCTCCGCGGTGGAGGTGGCCGACCCGGCCTGGCTGGCGCGGGTGGAGAAAACGCTCGCCGAGACCGGTATCCCGCCGGATCGGCTGCAACTGGAGCTGACCGAGCGGGCATTCATGGCCGACGACGGTGGACCGCTGGCGGCCCTGCGCACCCTGGCGAGTGCCGGGGTGCGGATCGCGCTGGACGATTTCGGCACCGGCTACTCCAATCTGGCGTATCTGGGCCAGCTGCCGCTGCAGGTGGTGAAACTGGCGGGTCCCTTCATCCAGCGGATCCGTGATTGCGAGAGCGCCGGTGCCACCGATCTGGTGGTGCTGGAGACGATCGTCGGCCTGACCCACGCCCTCGGCTTCACGGTCACCGCGGAATGCGTCGAAACCCGTTTCCAGGCCGACCAGTTGCGCGGCCTGCGCTGTGATACCGCGCAAGGCTGGTATTTCCACCGGCCGCTGTCCGAGGCCCGGGTGACCGATCTGCTCGCACAGCAGCGGCGCGGCGGCTAGCGCGGAGTCCAGGCCGGGTCGCGGCCGATGAAGGCCACCAGTTTGTCCTGTGCGGAGGCATCCGCGGCGACGGGGACGGCGGAACCGAACTGGCCGCTTTCCCGCAGCATCGGCTCCACCGCCCGCATCCCCGCCAAGGCTGCCGCGCATCGGTTTTCGCCCAGATCGGGTTCGCGGCCGAGGGCTTTGGCCAGATCCCAGGTGTGCATCCAGATATCCGGGGTGTAGAACTCGTCGATGGCCTCGTCGACCGGGCGCTCCCCGAAGTGCGGGTTGCTCAGGACACGGCCCGCGGGGTCGTCGAGAACGGCTTGGATCTCGGTGACGTGCCGCTTCCACGCGGCGACCGGATCCGCGGCGACATCCAGGGCCGGGAGGTCGATGCCGGCGCCGCCGAGCAGGCCCCTGGACCATTCGATCAGATGTGTGACGATATCCAGTGCCGTCCACTCCGCGACCGGGCTGGGGCGCGACCAGTCGCCGGGTGCGGCGGATTCGACGAGTTCGGTGAAGGCGGCCGCATCCTGCGCATGCTGTGCGGCCGGGCCGGCCGGCGCCGCCATCACGCCTGCTCCGCGAGCAGTTCGTCGAGCTTGGCGTAGCCCTCTTCCACGCCGACGTTCATACCGCTGGCCAGCATGCCGTCGCGTATTTCGAAACTTTCGACCACACTCAGGACCCGCAGCCGCGTGCGGCCGTCCGGAAGGGCTTCGAAGGTCAGTGTTTCCAGGGCGACGCCGTCGGGTTCACCCTCGTAGGTGAAGGTCCAGACGATCCGCTCGTTGGGCCGGACCTCGTGGAAGCTGCCGAAGAAGGTGGCGATTTCGGCGCCGTCCCGGTCGTTGGCGAAGGCCCACGCGCCGCCGGTGCGCGCGTCCCAGGTGGTGATCCGGGTGGTGATGCTGCGCGGGCCGACCCATTGCGCATACAGCTCCGGGTCGACGTGGGTGCGGAACACCTGCTCGGGGGTGGCGTCGAATTCGCGGATGATCTCGATGGTGGGGACCTTGTCGTCCGCGATGATCTCGGTGGTGGTCATGATGCGTCCTTCTTTCTGTCGGTTTCGCCGGTTTCGGTCATCCGGCGCAGCAGGGCGTCGAGGCGCTGATAGCGCTCCTCCGCCTGCCGGCGGTAGCGTTCGATCCATTTCGTCATCAGGCTCAATACCTCCGCGTCCAGGTGCACCGGCCGGCGCTGGGCGTCCCGGCTGCGGGTCACCAGTCCGGCGTCCTCCAGGACTTTCACGTGCTTGGAGATCGCCTGCAGGCTCATGTCGTAGGGTTCCGCCAGCTCGCCCACGGTGGCGTCCGCGGCGGCGAGCCGGGCGACCAGATTGCGCCGGGTCGGGTCGGCCAATGCCGCGAATACGCGGTTGAGTTGTTCGGTGTCTTCCTCCACTGTTCTTCCTCAACTTCTCGGTTGAATAAGACCATAGCGCCCTGCGGCGGCTTATTCAACCCCTTGGTTGAATAAGGGTGCCCAGTTCGCGCCGGGCTGCTGGTGCGGGCCCGCCGGATGTGGTCAGGTGGCGGTTTCGTCGGCGAGGCGCTGGAGGTAGATCGCGAACTGCCCGCGGTCCCGGGCCGGCCAGCCGGCGGTGAGCCGGTCGAAGCATTCGCGCTGCCAGGCATGGGCGGCGTCCAGCAGTTGCTCGCCGGTCTCGGTGGGTTCCAGGACCACCCGGCGGCGGTCGTGCGGGGAGGTGAGGCGGATGAGGTACTCCGCGGTGACGGCGTCGCGGACCATGCGGCTGGCGCCGGAGTGATCGATACCGAGCTGGGTCGCGACATCGCTGACGGTGGCCTCGTCGCGGGTGCGCCGGGCCGCGGCGACGGCCTCGAGGACCTGGATGTGCTGGATTCGGCCGGTATCCGCCGCCGGCTCCGTGGAATATCCGTCGAAGACGCGGCCGCTCCAGCGACGGGACCAGAAACGTACCAGGCGGAAAAGCGCCGGTCCGCCGTCGGCCGGTGTGGCGGGAATGGGGTCTGGTGTAGCACGCACGCTGGACATTGTATGCGTTGCGCACCTATATTTGTATGCGTAACGCATACAGTTCGGCTCCTTGGAAGGCACCGCATGTCCCTCGTGCTGAATCACACGATCGTCCCCGCGACCGACAAGCTCGCTTCGGCAGCGTTTTTCGCCGAACTGATGGGCCTGCCGGTCGCGCCGCCGGCGGGACCGTTCGTTCCGGTACGGGTGAACGACGAGCTGACCTTCGATTTCGACGACTGCGGGCGCGTCGAGCCGGGGCATTACGCGTTCCTGGTGGACGACGCCACATTCGATGCGGTTCTCGGGCGGCTCGCGCAGTGGCCCGCGGTCGACTACGGCTCGGGGCCGGAGAACGGCTGGGACTGCCGGATCAACAAGCTTGCCGGGGGTCGCGGGGTCTATGTCCGGGACCCGGACGGCCACAGCTACGAACTGTTCACCGCCGTCCCCTGAGCGGTGCTCGACTACGTGACGGGAACCGGCCCACCTCACCCCTCATCGGTGCGGTGGGCCGGGGTTCCCCGCGGCGGCCCGCTGTTATCGAGCGGCGTTCAGGTAGTTCTTCCACCCTCCGTACTCGGTGATATCCGTTGCGTCGCGGGCTGATTCGTAATCACAGGCGAATCCCGTGACCCATTCGCCCGTCTCGAGTTCGACCTTGCCCAGTGTCATGGGTGACGGCAGGTTGCTCAGGAAGCTGCCGAGGGCGGCGGGGGAGAGGCGATACAGTTCGCCGGGTAGTGAGCGGCCGTCGCCCGGACCCACCCGGAGCAGGCCGGGTTTCGGCGGGGTGGCGGGCAGCGCGACCATGCGGTACGCCGCCGCGGTCGCGACTTCGCCGACGAACCGGGCCCGCGCCGCGTCGAGCTGGTGGTGCAGGGGGAGGCCGCGCAGGTGGGCGCCGACGACGAGGAGGTCGGTGCCGGTCGCGGTGAGCAGCGGCGACGGTTCGCCCAGCAGCCGGGCGGCGAGATCGATACCGACCTGATCGGCGAAGGCGGGGGTCACCAGCATGACGCCGAACGGGTCGCCTTCGGCGGTGTCCTCGCCGGGGACCGCGACCGCGGCCAGGTCCAGGAGATTACAGAAATTGGTGAAGGTGCCCATCCGGCTGTTGATGGTGATCGGATCGGCCGCCACGGCCGCGATCGTCGGATGTTCGGTGGTGGTGGGCAGGAGCAGGGCCGGGTAGTCGGCGAAGAGGCGGCGCGCGGTGGCGGCGGCGCGGGCGATCTGGTCGAGGTCGGTGACGTAGGCGTGCGCGGCCGGGCGGGCACTACCTTCGACGATCGCGGAGACCACCGGGTCGGCGCCTTCGGGCTTCCCACTGAGAAACTCCCCGACCGCGGCGTAGCGCTGGGCGACGACGGCGCCGTCGTAGAGGAGTCTGGCGGCGTCGAGGAGTTCGGTGATATCGACCGTGCCGATTTCGCCGCCGCCCGCCCGCCAGCGAGCGACGGTCGCGTCGAACGCGGCGCGATAGGCGGGCGTCAGGGCTTTCAGGTTGTCGTCGGTGGGCACGGCGAGGATCGGGCGGGCGGGGGCGCCGAGCGGGGTGTCGGCGGGCCAGGGACGGGAACGGGGGTCGGCCGGGTCGGGGCCGATCATGGCGTTCGCGACCTGCGTGGCGAGGGTGAGGTCGCGGGCGAAAACGCTCACGGCGTCGTAGTCGGGGCAGGCGGGGACCACGCCGGTGGTGGGGACCAGGCCCAGGGTCGGTTTGATGCCGACGAGGCCGTTCAACGCGGCGGGGACGCGGCCGGAACCGGCGGTATCGGTGCCCAGGGCGGCGTCGACCATGCCCAGGGCGACGGCGACGGCCGAACCGGAACTGCTGCCGCCGGAGACACGATCGGGGAACCGGCTGTTGCGGACGGCGCCGTAGGGGCTGCGGGTGCCGACCAGTCCGGTGGCGAACTGGTCGAGATTGGTCTTACCGAGCACGATCGCGCCCTGTTCGACCAACCGCGCCACCGCGGGGGCGGTCTGCTCGGGGGCGCGGGCGAAACCGGGGCAGGCGCAGGTGGTGGGAATCCCGGCGATATCGATATTGTCCTTGACGGCCAGCAGAACCCCGGCCAGCGGCAGGTTTTCGCCCTGCTCGGACCGGGCGTCGATCGCCGCGGCCTCGGCCAGGACATCGGCCTCCTCGCGCAGCGAAATCCAGATCTCGGGCCGGTCGTGCTCGCGGATCGCCCGGTACGCGGCCGCGACCTTGTCCACCGCCGCAAGAGCGTTCCCGGCGGCGCCCGTCACGTTGCGCGCAGCGGGGGTCGCGTCATCGGCAGTGCCGGGTGCCCTGCCGGCCGCCGCGATCGCAGCGTCGGCGGCGCCGGTCGTACTGCCCACTGTGCCGGTCGTGCTGTCGACTGCATTGTCCGGCGTGCCCGTGGACTCGGGGCGCGCGCCGGCTAGCGGTAGTTTCTCCATGGTTATGCCGCTCCTTCGGTTTCGATGGCGACCAGAGGTGCGCCGGTGGTCACTTGATCGCCTGCGGCGGCGATGACGGTGCGGACTGTCCCCGCGACCTCCGCCAGCACGGGCAGCTCCATCTTCATTGCCTCGAGTACCAGCAGGGTGGCGCCGGCCTCGACGTGATCGCCTTCGGCGACCTCCACCCGCCATACGTTCGCCATCATGGGGGCGGTGGCGATATCACAGCCCTCGGGCAGGTCGAGCGTCTCGGCGGTCTCGGGGGCCGGGTCCGGTTCGGCCTGCGCGCTGAGTTCTCCGCTGGCCTCCCAGCGCTGCCGTTCGGCGGTGAACGCGGCCTGCCGGTGCTCCTCGGTGGTGGCGATATCGCCGGCATTGTCCCGCAGGAATTCCAGATGCTCGGCCATCGCGAATTCGCCCATGCTGGTGCGCATCTCGAAACGGCCCGCCGACATATCGGCGCGCAGGTCGAGCAGTTCCCCGGCCGAGACCGGATACCAGCTGATGCGGTCGAAGAACCGGAACAGCCACGGTTTGCCCGATTCGAACGGCGCACGCTGCCGGTAACCGGACCAGATGGGAACGGTGCGGCCGACCAGCTGGTAGCCGCCGGGCGATTCCATCCCGTAGACGCACAGGTATTTGCCGCCGATACCGACGGCGTCGGCGGGGGTCCAGGTGCGCGCGGGGTTGTATTTGGTGGTGACCAGGCGGTGCCGCGGGTCGAGCGGCACGGCCAGCGGAGCGCCCAGGTAGACATCGCCGAGACCGAGCACCATGTACTGGGCGTCGAAGACGATATCGCGGACCTCGTCGATACTGTCCAGGCCGTTGATGCGGCGGATGAACTCGATATTCGACGGCAGCCACGGGGCTTCGGAACGTACGCCGCGCCCGTAGCGCTCGATGGCCTGCACGATGGTGGGGTCGTCGAAGGAGAGCGGGAGTTCGATATGGCGGCTCGGGACCCGCAGATCGGCGGTATCGGGGATATCGTCCTCGAGTTCGCCGAGCAGGCGGACCACGGTGCGCTGATCGATGACATCGGGGTCGAAATGCAGATGCAGGGAACGGACGCCCGGGGTGATATCGATCAGGCCGGGGATGGAGGCCTGTTCGAGGCGTTCGCCCAGGGCGTGCACACGCATTCGCAGGCCGAGGTCGAGTTCCATCGGACCGTATTCGACCATCACGTTGTCGTCGCCACCGCGCAGGTATTTGACCTCCGGTGTGCCGGTGCCGGCGTCGCGGCGGCCCAGCACACCGTTGTCCGCCTCGCGGGAACCGAGCAGTTCCGGCGTGGACACATTGCGGCCGCGCAGGCCGGGTGAGGATCGGAAGGCGGCGGTGCGGTCGTCGGCGACCGGGACGAAACGCACCTGGTCGCCGGGGCGCATCTGGCCCAACTTCCAGCGGTGCGCGGAAACCACCGTGAGCGGGCAGGCGAAACCGCCGAGGCTGGGGCCGTCGGGGCCGAGCAGGATCGGGGTGTCGCCGGAGAGGTTCAGGGCGCCGACGCTGTACGGGCAGTCGTGCAGGTTCGACGGATGCAGGCCGGCGTCGCCGCCGTCGGTACGCGACCAAGTGGGTTTCGGCCCGGCCAGGCGCAGGCCGGTACGGTTGGCGTGCGCCTGCACCTGCCAGGTGGCGTCGTAGAACTGGGCGATATCGGCCGGGGTGAAGTAGTCGGGGGCGGGCTGCGGGCCTTCGCCGACACCGACGTACCAGGTGTGACCGAATTCGGGTCGGTCGGCGGCCGGGATGGGCTCGGGGTCGAGAAGTCCGCCGGCGTCGGGTTTGATTCCGAGAATATCGCCGGTGGCGACGGCGCGGCCGGTGATACCGCCGAAACCGCCGAGGGTGAAAGTGGCTGCGCTGCCGTGAAAGTCGGGGGCCAGGATACCGCCGCGGACAGCGAGATAGGTGCGCAGACCGGTGTCGTAGGGGGCGCCGATATCGAGTACCGAACCGGCGGGGACGGTGACCGGTTCCCACATCGGCACCGGTTCGCCGTCCACGGTGACCGGGGCATCGGCGCCGGTCACGCAGACGACGGTGGTGTCGGTACAGCGGATGCGGGGGCCGAGCAGCGTCGCCTCGAGGCCGTTCTCGCCGAGGGAGTTGCCGACGGCGTGGTTGGCGAGCTGGAAGGACAGATCGTCGAAGGCGCCCGACGGCGGTATGCCGACATTCCACAGGCCGAGGCGGCCCGGATAGTCCTGGATGGTGGTGGAGACACCGGCGCGCAGGATCTCCAGGCGCGGCCGGGTGGTGGCAAGACTGCCCAGGGTCGCGGTGGTGTGCCGGGCGTCGAGCATGGGGGAGCTCGTCGCGGCGGCGCGTAACTGCGGCAGGTTCGTGGTGATACCGAACATGCGGGTGTCGTCGAGCGCCGCGCGGAGCCGGTGCAGGGCCTCGGGCCGGCTCTCGCCCGAAGTGATGATCTTGGCGATCAGCGGGTCGTAGTAGGGGCTGATCTCGGTGCCGGTTTCGACCCAGGTCTCCACCCGGGCATTCGCGCCCGGGATCTCGACTCCGGTGAGGGTGCCGGCGCCGGGACGGTAGTCGTTACCGGGGTCCTCGGCGTAGACGCGGGCCTCCACGGCGAAACCGCTGATCGGCGGGCCGGCGTCGGGGATGTCGTCGAGGAACGCGGAATCGCCGCCGGCCAGGCGCAGCATCCATTCCACCAGGTCCACACCGGTGACGGCCTCGGTCACCGGATGTTCCACCTGCAGGCGGGTGTTCACCTCGAGGAACGAGGCCTCGCCGCGGTCCACGTCGTAGATGAACTCGACGGTGCCCGCCGAGCGATACCCGACCTCGCCCAGCAGTTTCCGGCTCGATTCGAGCAGCCGCTCGCTCACGGTATACGGCAGCCCGGGGGCGGGCGCCTCCTCGATCACCTTCTGGTTGCGGCGCTGCAGACTGCAGTCGCGGGTGCCCAGGGAAATCGCGCGGCCCCGGCCGTCACCGAAGATCTGCACCTCCACATGCCGCGCCCGCGCGACGAATCGCTCCAGATAGACCGCCGAGGAACCGAAGTTGTTCTGCGCCAGCCGGATCACGCGCTGGTAGGCGTCGGTGAGTTCGCCGGGGGTCGAACAGGCGGCCATACCGATACCGCCGCCGCCACCGGCCGCCTTGAGCATCACCGGATAACCGATCCGGTCGGCCTCCGCGAGCGCCTCGTCCAGCCCGGTGAGCAATCCGCTCCCGGCGACCAGCGGCACACCCACCGCCGCGGCGGCATTGCGCGCACTGTGCTTATCGCCGAAGAGCCGCAGATGTTCGGCGGCCGGGCCGACGAACGCGATACCGGCGGCCTCCACCTCCGCCGCGAAACCGGCGTTCTCGGAGAGGAACCCGTAACCGGGGTGGATTGCGGTCGCGCCACTGGACAGGGCCGCCTCGATCACGGCGTCGGCACGCAGATAGGACTCCGCGGCCGGCGCCGGCCCGAGCCGGACCGCGCGATCGGCCATCCGCACATGCCGCGACCCCTCGTCGGCATCGGAATACACCGCGACCGTATCGATCCCGAGCCGCCGCGCGGTGCGCAGGATGCGGCAGGCGATCTCACCGCGATTGGCGATCAGCAGACATTCGGGCAGGGGTGTATGCACTGGCGTATACAACTGCGGGGCGGTCTCGGTCACGGTCGATCCTCTCGGCGTGGACAGTGCGGCTACCGGGGTAGCCGGGGAAGTCAGGTCTTGGTCGCGCGGGCCAGGCGGGTCAGCTGGAGTACCTGACCCGCCCGGTCGGCCACCACGCGGCGGGATTGGTCGATATGGGCGAGGAGTTGTTCGCGGGCACCGGTGAGGTCGCGGTCGAGTACGGCCTCGCCGATGGCGATGTGCTCCTCGATGGTGGCGAGCATGCGATCGGGGGTCAGGTAGTCGAACATCCGGACCGGGCGGATCCGGGCGTTCACCGTGCGCAGCGCCTCGGTGAGGGCGTGGTTGCCCGACGACTCCAGCAGCACGGTGTGGAACTGTTCGTCGGCGTCGACGAAACCGGCGTCCGGGTCCGGCGGTGCGGTGCGGAACGCGCGCCACCGATCGATCTCCGGACCGAGGACGGCCCGGTCGTGACCCAGTTCCGGATCGTCGAGCACCCGGGCAATTCCCTGGACCTCCAAGGTGATCCGCAGTTCGTAGTAGTCGCCCAGGGTGTCCAGCCGCGGCCGGTACGGGAACAGGCCCGCATCCCGGCGTTCGACGAGGCCGTCGGCCTGTAACCGGGCCAGTGCCTCGCGTACGGGGGTCCGGGAGACGCTGTAGCGTTCGGCCAGCCGCTCCTCGCCGAGCCGTTCGTCCGGTGCCAGGGCACCGGTCATCAGTTCGTCGCGCAACGCCTTGTACACAGTGTCGCTGCGGGATTCGCGTTTGCTTCGTGGTTCGGTCACGACGCGCAACCTACAGAGTCATGGCGGCGCGAACGGTGCCGACGGCACCGGCCCCACCCTCCCCGGACGAGGTGACGCGACCGCTCTCCAGCACGTAATACCGGCTCGCCGCGCGCAGCGCGAACCCGATGTGCTGTTCCACCAGCAGCACCCCGAGCCCGCCGCGACCCACCAGTTCGGTGATGGTGTTCTCGATCTCGGCGACCACCGACGGCTGGATGCCCTCGGTGGGCTCGTCGAGGATGAGCATGCGCGGTTCGGTGATGAGCGCCCGCGCGATCGCCAGCTGCTGGCGCTGGCCGCCGGAGAGCAACCCGGCCCGGCGGTTGAGCAGATCCTTCAGTGCCGGAAAGAGATCCAGCTGCTCGTCGATCAGCGCGGACCCGCGTTTGCGGCCGTCCGCCACCACGCGCAGGTTCTCGGCGGTGGTGAGATGACCGAAGCACTGCTGGCCCTGCGGGACGTAGGCCAGTCCGCGCTTGACCCGCGCGCTCGGACGCAGCGAGGTGATATCGGCCCCGTCGAAACGGATCCGGCCGCGTGCCGTTTTCACCAGTCCCACCGCCGCGCGCAGCAGCGTGGTCTTCCCGGCGCCGTTGTGTCCCATGATCGCGGCGACCCCGTCGGCCGGGACCTCGATCCCGACCCCGTGCACCACCTCGGTGCGCCCATAGCCGGCGTGGACGTCGATGAGTTCCAGCATCGTCACTCTCCCTGTCCGTCGAGCTTCTGCGTGGGCGCGGCGGTGCCGAGGTAGGCCTCCTGGACCGCGGGATCGGCCTGGACCTCGGCCACCGACCCTTCGGCCAGTACCGATCCGCGGGCCAGCACCGTCACCGATGTGGCGAAGTTGCGCATGAAGTCCATATCGTGTTCGACCACCACGACGGTGCGTTCACCGCCGATGCGCCGCAACAGGTTTCCGGTTTCCTCGCGCTCCTCCTGGCTCATTCCGGCGACCGGTTCGTCCAGCAGCAGTACCGAGGCGTCCTGTACCAGGAGCATGCCGATCTCGAGCCATTGTTTCTGGCCGTGGGCCAGCGTGCCGGCGGGTTTGTCGCGTAGCTTCGTGAGCCCGATCGTTTCCAGCGCCTGTTCGATCGATTCGGCGACCTCGGCCGGGCGGCGGCGCAACATGGTCCAGATCGACCGGCCGGCACCCGCGGCGATATCCAGATTCTGCAGCACCGAGAGTTCCTCGAACACGCTGGCGGTCTGGAAGGTGCGGCCGACGCCCAGGCGGGCGATCTGATGCACCTTCTTGCCCAGCAGTTCGACCCCGGATTTCTGCACCGACCCGGTGGCCGGCACCAGCCCGGTGATCGCGTCGATCATAGTGGTCTTGCCGGCGCCGTTGGGTCCGATGAGGAACCGCAGATCACCTTGGAAAAGGGTCAGATCGACATTCGATACGGCTTTGAAGCCGTCGAATTCGACGCTGAGCCCGCGGACCTCCAGGTAATCACTGTGCATACCGGCGTTCCCGCCGGCGACGGGGGCCGTGGTGGTCACCTGCTCGGTCATGACGACACTCCAACCGGGGTTGCGGGTGCGGTTTGCGGTGCCGGACCGGGTGGTGCCGGATCCTGGTCCTCGGCCCGTTTCCGCCGGCGCACCAGCGCGACCAGGCCGGCCAGGCCCGCCGGGAAGAACCCGACCACGACGATGAAGAGGATGCCCTGGGCGTAGACCCAGCCGGAGGGGAAGTTCTCCGAGAGGCTGGTCTGCGCCCACGCCACCGCGATGGCGCCCAGCACCGGGCCCAGCAGGGTGGTGCGGCCACCGATGGCGACACCGGTGAGAAACGCGATGGACGGCACGATCCCGATATCGGCGGGGGAGACGATGCCGACGATCGGCACGAACAGCGCCCCGGCGATCCCGGCGAACAGCGCGGCCACCGCATAGGCGACCACTTTGACGTTGGCGGGGTCGTAGCCGAGGAACCGTACCCGCTCCTCCTGATCGCGCACCGCGACCAGCAGTTCGCCGTACCGGCTGTACATCAGCTGCCGGGTCAGCGCCACGATCACCAGCAGGGTGCCCGCCGCGATGAAGAACAGCAGCCGCCGGTTCACCGGATCGTTGAGCGCCAGCCCGAAGAAACTGCGGAACCGGTTGAGCCCGTTGCTGCCGCCGGTGGACTGCTGACCCACCAGCAGGATCGCGAACGCCGCGGCCAGCGCCTGCGACAGGATCGCGAAATAGGCGCCCTTGACCTTGCGTTTGAACACGCCCAGCCCGAGCAGCACCGCCACCAGCGGCGGGACGATCAGGATGCCCAGAATCGTGACGATCGGCGACGAGAACGGTACCCAGTACGCCGGCAGCTCCCGGATACCGGCGATCTGCATGAAATCGGGCACCTCGTCGCCGCGCAACTGCGCGTCGGAGATCTTGAGATGCATGGCCATGATGTAGGCGCCCAGCCCGAAGAACACGCCCTGCCCGAGGGTGAGCATCCCGCCCCGGCCCCAGGCCAGGCCGATGCCGACCGCGACGATGCCGAAGCACAGGAACTTACCGAGCAGGTTGAGCCGGAAATCGGAGAGTACCGCCGGCGCCACCGCGAACAGCAGCACGGCCGCGAGCGCGAACCCCGAATAGACCTTCCAGCGGGTGGTCAGGAATTCCCTCATACCAGACTCCTCGACCGGATCATGAACAGTCCCTGCGGCCGGACCTGCAGGAAGATCACGATGATGACGAATACGATCACCTTCGCCACCGAGGCGGTGGTGCTGTATTCGATGAACGAGTTCAGCAAGCCCAGCGCGATCGCGGCGATCACCGCGCCGCGGATCTGGCCGAGACCGCCGATGACGACCACCAGGAAGGCGTCCACCAGATAGGCGGCGCCGGTATTGGAACTGGTGGAGCCGATCAACGTGAGCGCCACACCGGCCACACCGGCGAGGCCGGAACCGATGAAGAACGTGGTGATATCGGTACCGCGGCTGGAGATCCCGCTGGTTTCGGCGAGATCGCGATGCTGGACCACGGCCCGGATGCGCCGGCCCATCGCGGTGTACTTCATGGTCACCGCGATGGCCGTCACGCACAGCACCGCGAGCAGCATGATGAAGATCCGGGTCTTGGGCACCACCGCGCCCAGGATCTCCACCCCGCCACCGAGCCAGTCCGGAGTCACCACCCGGACCGCGGGGGCACCGAAGATATCCCGCGCCGCCTGCTGCAGGATCAAACCGACACCGAAGGTCACCAGCAGGGTGTCCAAGGGCCGGTCGTACATCCGTTTGATCAGCGTCACCTCGAGAGCGACACCCATGAGGCCGCCGACCAGGAATCCGATGAGCAGCGAGACGATCAACGAGACATCGGCATTCGACACCAGGTACTCCTGCACCGTGTACGCGGTGTAGGAGCCGGCCATGATGAACGCGCCGTGGGCCATATTGATCACGCCCATCTGACCGAAGGTCAGCGACAACCCGAGGGCCGCCAGCAGCAGGATGGAACCCAGGCTCAGGCCGGTGAACAGCTGCCCGACAAGTGCTTCCATTCAGATCAGCCCCCGAGCCCCTCGGCCCACGAGTAGCCGGCCAGGTACGGGTCGGGTTCGATGGCCTCGCCGGAATCCCAGACGCTGTAGATCAGGCCGTCGGGCCGGATCTCACCGATCCGGGCGGTCTTGGTGATGTGGTTGTTCTCGCCGTTGATGGTCACCAGACCCTCGGGACCCTCGAACGTCACCCCACCGGCCGCCTTCTGGACGTCCGGCACCGCGAACGACTGGGCTTTCTCGACGGTGTTCTTCCACAGGTAGACCGAGACGTAGGCGGCTTCCATGGGATCGGAGGTCGGCTTGTTCGCGCCGTACTTCGCCTTGTACGCCTTGACGAATTCGCTGTTCTGCGGGTTGTCGACGGTCTGGTAGTAATTCCAGGCGGTCAGCTGGCCGGCGATGTTCTGCACGCCGATACCGCCGACCTCCTCCTCGGCGATCGACACCGACACCACCGGCATTTCCTGCGCCGTCAGGCCCACGTTCTTGTACTCCCGGAAGAACGCGACATTGGAGTCGCCGTTGAGGGTGTTGAACACCGCGTCCGCGTCGGCGGCACGCACCTTGTTGACGATGGTCGAGAAATCGGTGGACCCCAGCGGCGTGTAGTCCTCGCCCTTGATCTCGATGCCGTTGGCCTCCGCGTACGCCTTGATGATGCGGTTCGCGGTCTGCGGGAACACATAGTCGCTACCCACCAGGTACAGCGACTTCACGCCGCGGCCCTTCAGATAGTCCAGCGCCGGCACGATCTGCTGGTTGGTCGTGGCGCCGGTGTAGAAGATGTTCTCCGACGACTCCAGGCCCTCGTACTGGACGGGGTAGTACAGCAGGGCGTTGCGGTCCTCGAACACCGGCAGCATCGCTTTACGGCTCGACGAGGTCCAGCCACCGAAAACCGCTGCGACACAATCGCTGCTGATCAGTTTCTCGGCCTTCTCGGCGAAGACCGTCGGCTCCGACGCGCCGTCCTCACCCACCAGTTCGATCTGCTTGCCGAGTACCCCGCCGGCGGCGTTGATCTCGTCGACCGCGAGCCGGATGGAATCGCGGACGGTGACCTCCGAGATGGCCATGGTCCCCGACAGCGAGTTCAGCGACCCGACCTTGATGCTGGGCCCGGCGGTGTCGACACAGGATTCGGCGGTCGCACCGGCCTGGTCGGACGCCGAGCTGCCGCAGGCGGTGAGGGCCAGCGCGGTCACGCAGACGGCGGCCGGTAGCGCGAACAGAGCCCGGGTCCGGTTGCCTCTCTTCTGGCGGATCGCCGCAGCGCTCGTAGGTGTTTCGGTTCTGGCTGCATTCATGACCGTTCGGCCTCCACTCAGCAAAGGTCAGCCCGCTGACTCGCTCGTATTCGATGCTGTATACAGCGGCGTATACGAGGAATTACGCTAAGGACGCTGTGTTTCAACCACGTATCGCAGCGTGAAACCCGGGTATCGGTTGGCCCACCGCCTCCGGCCGCGCTGCTGAGAGCAGATCCGCTCACAGCAGCGTGCGGTTCCGGTTCCCGCGCCGGCCGGGCACCGTGAAGTCATGGCTCACGACGATAAATCCCCGCTGTTCAGCTGGCGCGCCCGCGAACAACTGCTCGCCCGCCGCATCCTCGTTCTCGACGGCCCCCTCGACGACGACAACGGCACCCTGCTCGCCACCCAGTTGCTCACGCTCGCGGCCGAGGACGCCGACGCCGGGATCTCCCTGTGGATCCATTCCCCCGGCGGCTCGGTACCGGCCATGCTCGCCATCCGCGACGTCATGCGGCTGGTGCCGTGCCCGGTCTCCACCCTCGCGCTCGGATTGGCGTGCAGCGCCGGGCAATTCCTGCTCTCCTCGGGCACCCGCGGCAAACGCTACGCGCTCCCGCACGCCCGCATCCTCATGCACCAGGGTTCGGCCGGCATCGGCGGTACCGCGGTCGACGTCGAAGTGCAGGCCGACGATCTGCGCTACACCGTGGAAACCGTGCTCGGCCTCATCGCCGAGGACACCGGGCAGCCCTACGACCAGGTCTACGAGGATTCCCTGCACGACCGCTGGTTCAGCGCCACCCAGGCCAAGGAATACGGCTTCATCGACCATATCGTCGGCGAATTCGCCCAGGTCGTACCGCAACGCCAGCGCGTGGGGATCTCCGCATGAGCGGGTCAGGCCCGGAGGCGGTAGCGCAGCGTCACCACGCAGGGCCCCCGCTCGTGCGTAATGGGCACAGCATGAGCGGGTCAGGCCCGGAGGCGGTAGCGCAGCGTCACCACGTAGGGCCCCCGCTCGTGCGTAATGGGCACAGCATGAGCGGGTCAGGCCCGGAGGCGGTAGCGCAGCGTCACCACGTAGGGCCCCCGCTCGTGCGCGACGGGCACAGCATGAGCGGGTCGACAGTCGCACCACGGCTTCAGGAAGTGGAGATTCGATGAGTACGTACACCATTCCGAATGTGATCGCGCAGCATCCGCGGGGGGAGCGCATCACCGATATCTATTCGCATCTGCTCGCGGAGCGGATCGTCTATCTCGGGACGCCGATCGATTCCGGTGTCGCCAATGCGCTCATCGCGCAGCTGTTGCATCTGGAATCCGAGAGTCCGGGCCAGCAGATCGAGTTCTACATCAACTGCGAGGGCGGTGATCTGCAGTCCATGCTGGCGGTCTACGACACCATCCAGCACATCGGCGCGCCGGTCCACACGACCTGTGTCGGGCAGGCGATCGCCGTGGGCGCGGTGCTCCTGGCCGGCGGTGCCCCCGGGCACCGCGCGCTGCTGCCGCACGCGCGGGTGGTGTTGCACCAACCGGCCGCCCGCGGCCAGGGCGCCATTCCTGATTTGATCCTGCAGGCCGACGAGTTGGTCCGGATGCGGGCCGAAATCGAATCCATCCTGTCCCGGCACACCGGTCAATCGGCCGAACAACTCCGCCGCGACACCGACCGCGACCGGGTTTTCACCGCATCGGCCGCCGTCGACTACGGGCTGGCCGATACCGTGCTCGCACCCCGCAGCTGACCTCCGCGCCGCCGACCGACAGCACCCAGACCGAGACGGCGCCGAGTTCCGCGTAGCTACCGCGCTGTGGTCCCACCGCGCCCGATAGCCGCCTGCGGTGCACCGGCACAGGTGTCGAAACCGACCGGCAAACCGGCCCGGGTCGGACCCACGGGTTCACCGTCGAACACAGCGGCCGGGCGGGGCAGGTATCGGCGGGCCGCCCACGCCGGGCCGCGACCCCCGGGGATGCACAGGCAGGGGAGCGGGCCGGCGATCAGTGCCCGTCCGGCGGGCAGGTCGGTTCAGGCGGCCCGCAGCATCGGTACGCCGGCGGTGCCGGGACGTGGTGCCGCGGCGGGGCGCCGGCGGGAACCGAGTTCGTCGGCGACCTGCCGGGTGAGCTCGCCCAGGGAGGTGCCGAGCGCACCCGCCAGCGCGGCGATCATTTCGCTCGACGGTTCTTTGCGTCCGCGTTCGACTTCGGAGAGATACTGCGGCGAGATTCCGGCGCGTTCGGCCGTTTCCGCGAGGGTTTCGCGCTGTTCGCCGCGCAGGGCGCGCAATCGGCTGCCGAGTACCTCGCGCCACAGAGGTTCGGGCTCTGCCACCGGCTGCGGGCGCGTCGGCTCGGCCCGGCCACCGGGGATCGCGTGGAGTCTGCGCGGCTCGGTCATGGTTCGAGCCTAGAATTGCGCCGGCCATTGCCGGCACCGATTACGCTACGGGCGTAAACCCGCCGTGCATCGGGTCGATCGCACCGGCGGTGCGGCTGCGGGCGATCTCGTCGGCCACGGAGTGTGCCAGCGTCTGCGCCGGGCCGGGTGCAGCGGGACCCCCGCTCGCGCGGCCCACGAAATCGGGCCCCTATACGGGGGGGTACGGGCCCGATCGGCGACCGATCAGCTGCTGCCGAAACCGCCGCGGAGGAGATGGCGGAACCATTTCGCCGGATCGTCCCAGCCGTGATGGTCCCGGTTCCAATGGTGGTCCCGGTCGTCGTCCCAATGGCGGTCGCGGTCGCGGTCCCAGTGCCGGTCGCGATCGCGGTGATGGTCACGGTCGCGGTCCCAGTGCCGGTCCCGGTCCACCTGCGTGTACCCGGGCGCCGGTGCGGCGGGATCGGCGGCCGCGGGCGCGGCGACGGCGGCCAGGGGGAGCAGGGCGATGGCACCCGCGACGACGACCCGGCCGGTCGCGGATGTTCGTTTCGTGCCGAACACGTGTAATCCTCTCGAACTGCGCCTCGGCGCGACGGGGGCGCGCGCCGAAAACGGCGATAGGGCTTCACCTTCGCGCAGCGGGGCTGGTATGTCACCGATTTTCGCGGAAATCATCCCTCGGTACTACGGGGTTACCCTGGGTCTCCTCCCAGTGGTGGAGAATTTCTGCCGCCCCGGCCATACCGTGTGCGAAGTCACCGCGTTCTGCCTCACAAAGACCCGGTTTTGATGTGGAGGAACTTCCCGGGACGTGGCATCGTTGTCAGAGAGATCAGTCGGATCACACGAGAGTCGGCTGGCTCGCAACAGAAAGTATGAAGTAAGTATCATGGCTCAAGGCAGCGTGAAGTGGTTCAACAGCGAGAAGGGCTTCGGCTTCATCGCGCAAGACGGGGGCGGTCCTGACGTCTTCGTGCATTACTCGGCAGTCGCCGGTTCCGGTTTCCGGACCCTCGAAGAGGGCCAGCGGGTGGAGTTCGAGATCGGCCAGGGCCAGAAGGGTCCGCAGGCTCAGGATGTTCGCTCCATCTGAGTGATGTGACGAAATGACAGGGCCCCGCACCGCAAGGTGCGGGGCCCCACGTCGTTTTGCGGATGTTTAGCCTCACCGGCCTGACCGCGTGGAAGGCAACGATGTTCCCGGTACCCCCCGCTTGGGGTGCGTCCTTCGACCCTGACCTGATCGAGGGGGAGAACTCCGTCATTGCTCAACAGAACAATGGATTCTTCAGCTATGCGCCGCGCGATTGTCTG
>NZ_JARWPM010000113.1 GCF_029869215.1 Nocardia carnea | reverse complement strand
CGTTATAAACCCGGGGGGCGAAAAACTCCTATATTGGGGGGGCCCCCAAAACCCGTTAATCCCCCCCCCCCCCCCCCCCCCCCACCCAATTATTCCCCCCCGGGCCGGGGCGCCCCCGGTTGGGGGGCCCCCCCTGCGCTGTGCCGTGGGATCGGACCGGGAAACCGGCCCGCCCATGGGCGCGAAGGAGAATGCGCCCTCACTTCCGGCTGTTCCCGCACACGGTGCATGATCACCACCGGAACTGGACCTCCGACCGATTACTCCCAACCCGACCCGGCGGCCACCCGAACTCCCGCCGGACCCGCTACCGTGTGTGCGTGCAGAATCTGTTGACCGACCGCGACCTGCTGGAATCCCTCGCGTTCGAGGTGGAGCTGGCCATGCGGCGCCACACCGAAACCGCCGACGAATGGCAGCCGCACGACTTCGTCCCCTGGGACGACGGCCGCAACTTCGCGTTCCTCGGCGGCGAGGACTGGGATCCCGCCCAGTCCGAGTTGAGCGATACGGCTCGGCTGGCGCTCACCGTGAGCGTGCTGATCGCCGACAATCTGCCCTCCTACCACCGGGAAATCGGAAAGTATCTGCGTACCGGCGCGTGGTGGCGCTGGGTGGGCCGGTGGACCGCCGAAGAAGCCCGGCATTCCGTCCTCATCCGCAATTACTTGATGGTCACCCGCGCCTGCGATCCGGTGGAACTGGAACGGCTGCGGATGGACCATATGACCACCGGCTTCCGCCGTCCCCCGCTGCACCTGCTCGATGTGCTGGCCGCCTGCGCGTTCGAGGAGACGGCGTCGGCGATCCGGCACCGCAACACCGCCGCACTCGGGGAGAACCCGCTGATCACCGCCATCGGTGAGCGGATCGCCAAGGACGACGAGATGCAGGCCGGCGTGTTCGCCGATCTGGTCGCGGCGGGTTTCAAGGAGGTACCGGATCAGGCGATGCGCGCCGTCGCCGATCAGGTCGCCGCGTTCGAGGTGCCCTCGCTCACCCTGCCCGACGGCCGCAGCAGCCACGAGGTCCTGGCCGAAGCCGGAATCTACGATCCGGCGAAACAGGACGAGCTGGTGTTCGCCCCGCTGCTGCGGCACTGGGATGTCTTCGGCCGCACCGATCTCGGCGAGACCGGCGAAGCGGCCCGCGCCGAACTCGCCCGCTTCCGCTCCTGATCACGCACCGCTGACGCCTCGCGCGCAGACCAGGAGGCGGGTACGCGCAACGTCCGCGACCGCTCACCGATTTGCGGTGAGTGGGGGTGACGAGGCTCCGGGTGGTTGTCATCCCCCGCCCGGAGCACTGCCGCATTTCGGCTCGAGCCGCCGCCGAGCCGCGGAAATCGAAGTACTCAGTCCTTGTCGATATTCGTCATGGACAGCACATCCAGGCGCCGGTCCAGTTCTTCCTCGCTGAGTTTCTCGCCGATCAGCCCGCGGTCGATCACCGTCTGCCGGATCGTCTTCTGTTCGCGCAGCGCCTGTTTGGCAACGGCCGCCGCTTCCTCGTAACCGATGGCCGAATTCAACGGCGTCACGATCGACGGCGAGGATTCGGCCAGCGTGCGCAGGCGCTCCGCGTTCGCGGTGAGCCCGTGGATACACCGGTCGGCGAACAGCCGCGAAACGGCCGCCAGCAGGCGGATCGACTCCAGCACATTGCGCGCCATCACCGGAATGTAGACATTCAGCTCGAAATGCCCGCCCGCGCCCGCGAACGCGACCGCCGCATCGTTGCCCACGACCTGCGCAGCAACCTGTGTAACCGCTTCCGGCAGAACAGGATTCACCTTTCCCGGCATGATCGAGCTGCCCGGCTGCAGATCCGGCAACTGCAGTTCACCGAGCCCGGTCAACGGCCCCGAACCCATCCAACGGATATCGTTGGCGATTTTCGTCAGGCTTACCGCGACCGTGCGCAGCGCGCCGGAAACCTCCACCAATCCGTCGCGCGCCGCCTGTGCCTCGAAATGATCCTCGGCCTCGGTGAGTGCGTCGATCCCGGTGGCGCGCACCAATTCCGCCACGACTTTCGCGCCGAACCCGGCGGGCGCGTTCAGCCCGGTGCCGACCGCGGTCCCGCCGATCGGCAGCTCACCGAGCCGCGGCAGCGTCGCCAGCAACCGTTCCATCCCCGCCGCCACCTGCCGCGTGTACCCGCCGAATTCCTGCCCCAGCGTCACCGGCACGGCATCCATCAGATGGGTTCGCCCCGATTTCACCACCGTCCGCCATTCCTGGGATTTGTCCAGCAATGCCAGCCGCAGATGCTCCAGCGCGGGCAGCAGATCCTTGATCACGGCCTCGGTCGCGGCCAAATGGGTCGCGGTCGGAAAGGTGTCGTTCGACGACTGCGACATATTCACGTGATCGTTCGGATGAACGGTCACACCGTTCTGGGCCGCGATCGACGCGATCACCTCGTTGGCGTTCATATTCGAACTGGTCCCGGACCCGGTCTGGAACACATCGATCGGGAACTGATCGTCGTGCCGCCCCTCCGCGATTTCCGCGGCGGCCGCGATCACGGCCTCCGCCCGCTCGGCATCAAGCAGCCCGAGATCGCGGTTGACGACAGCACAGGCACCTTTCAGCAGCCCGAGCGCCCGGATCTGCGCCCGCTCCAGCCCCCGCCCACTGATCGGGAAGTTCTCCACCGCCCGCTGCGTCTGTGCCCGCCACAATGCGTCCACCGGAACCCGGACCTCGCCCATCGTGTCGTGCTCGATCCGATACTGCGTCTCCTCGCTCATAGCCCGACCCTATGCGCGCACCGACCGAAGTTGGGGCGCCACGCGTGAGGTCTGGATCACCGGGCCGAAGGGCCGATGCGAGTCACCTCGGCGCCGCGGATACGGGGATACCCGACAGCGCAGCTGCCACGGCGCCGACTTCCGCCATCGACTTGTCATACATACCGTCCATGAGGACCAGCGGCGAGAGGTAGGTCTTCTTGTTCACCTTCCCGAGCAGAACCTGCCAGCTCGGGAGTTGGCGAAGGTAGACCTGGTCGTCGTGGAGCAGGAAGGCGAGCACGTACCTGCGGTCGCCGGCCGTAGCCCGGAGGGGCACGATCCTGATCTCATGCACGGCGTCCCAGCCGATCCGAACCCCGTCCTTCGGCGAATGCAGACCGTCGGCGTCGAGGATGGTGGGGTGCCCCGGAATCGACCAGGACAGCAAATGGCCGAGATACGCGATTACCGGAACGGCCGGAACCACGGCCGCCACAGCGAGGGCGGGCACCGAGTACACCAGTCCGATAGCGAGCGGTATCAGGACGAGCAAGAGGAAGGGGGGCATCATTCGCAGGACGCCGCTGGTCGGCACCCGAATTTCCAGCCTCTCCGGCGCTGCGGGTACGACGGACACGCGAGGCGTCCCGTGGCTGACGTTCAACAGGCGGATCAGCGCAACCTTGCGGCGATACTCGACAACCGAGGCGCCCAGCCACAACACGATGAATACGGCCCCGGCCGCCGCGATCGGCAGGATGTCCAGCACCATCAGCAGCCCGAGTGGCAGTCCCACAACCAGGCCGATCGGGATACCGATCAGGAGGTTCCGGGCAAGCGAGCGGCCGAGCTTGCGCTCCGCGTATGCCCTCCCGATTCGGTCGGTTTCGGGGTCGCCCGCAGGCTCTCCCCGCAATAGTGCCTTCCGGACGGAAGGGTCCAGATCGCGCCAGGTATTCATACGTATCCCTCGTTCAGCCGGCCTAAACCTCAGCCGATCCGTACAAGGTACGTCTCGGTCACCAGATTTGAAAAGGGGTTATGTCGCTTCAGGTGCCTGCTGGTTCCCGCGACAGCCGACGCCGGGCCCAGCACCACCACCCGTCAACGCTCGCCGGACTGGGGAGCCCAAATTTCCGGCCACTCAGCGTCGGACGAGGAGCTCGTCATTATGCGGCTCCTCCGCCATCGCGCGCAGCGTCGATTCAGGTTGCTGCCTTTTTGATCCGCGCGCCGAGTGCGTCCAGTTCGTCGAGGACGAGACCGGCGCCCCATACTTGTTCCCTCTTCCGGTTCGTCAAGGGGCGCAGCACTCCCGCCTCGTGCAGCCGATCGACGGCAGCGTAGGCACTGCTCGTGCTGAGCCGGAGCCGGTCCGAGACGTCTTCCGCGGTGATGACGGGCATGGCGATCAACGACGCCATGATCTTGGCGGCTGCGCTGTGGCTGCGCACCGGACCGGTCAACTCGCGCCACTGTTCTGGGATGCCGGCCAGATGACGCGCGGTCCTGCGGGATTCGGAAGCGGCTATGCGTGAACCGGCCGTGAACGAGTGCATCAGCGGCTCCGGATCACCCGTGCGGTAGGCGGACAGATCGTCGAAGTAGCGGTCCCGGTGAGCTACGAGCGCCGAGGCCAGCGGGACCACAACAGTGTTCGTCACGGCTCGGCGCCGGAGCACGCTGTTGATGAGCGCTCGACCGATGCGGCCGTTGCCATCGGTGAACGGGTGGATGGATTCGAACTGGGCATGCGCGATCGCAGCTTGGGCCAGTGCGGGGATGTCGTCCCGGTTGGCATAGCTGATGAGGTCTTGCAGGTAGTCGCCGACAGTTTCCGGCGGCGGAGGAACGTAGAGGGCGTCGCGTGGCGAATACTTGCTGCCTCCGATCCAGTTCTGCATATCGCGAACACGGCCGGCGTAGTCGCCGTCCGTCGGGTCGTCCCGCATGAGTTCGCGATGGGCCGCCGTCAGGTCGGCCAGTTCGATTCTCCGGGTGGTGGTGACCTTGGTCAGAAGTACGTCGGTGGCGGTCGTCGCGGCAACCATCAACGTGGCCGATGGGTTGGCTTTGACGCCGTGCAGCGCTCGCGCGTAGTCGTCGACCGCGGCGTCGATCTCCTCGATCCGGGAGGAGGCAACGCACTCGGTGCGCAGCAGTAGAGTCCCCAGAGCGCCGAGTACCGCAGGGTGCTCGGCGTCGAGTGCAGCGATTTCCTGCAACGCCGCTTCCATGTCGGCGGAGAGGCGCGAGGGCAGTCGAACGTCCGAGTCTGCGATGAACGGGGGGAGACTGACCTCGACTTCCCGCAGTGTCCGGTCGTGGCGAGTCCCGCCCCGGAACTGCTGGTGCCACGGAACCACCCGGCGCTCGTGCGGGGGCCAGTCTGCCTCGGCCATAGCTCCTCCGAAACTCGGAATGAAACGGCTGCTATTCCGAGTTTCATCCTAAACTCGGAATAGTGACTGCGCTAATCCGACTTACCGAGACCTGAGGCGCCGACCTCCCATTACGTGAGAACGCCGTGCGCGCGGCACCCGGGAGCGGCATAGTGAGTTACATCACCAAAGTAACCCGGTGTTTATCACTGCGCCCGCGTCGAACGAGGAGCTCGTCATGACCTACGCCAAGCCCGGTGCCGACGGCAGCATCGTCAGCTATGCGAACCGGTACGACAATTTCATCGGTGGTGAGTGGACCGCGCCTGTCGAGGGGAAATACTTCGACAATCCGTCCCCGGTCGATGGCGAGACCTTCTGCGAAGTAGCGCGCTCCACCGCACCCGATGTCGAACTGGCGCTGGACGCCGCGCATGCCGCCGCCGACGGCTGGGGTGCGACCTCCACCACCGAGCGCGCGAATATTCTCAACAAGATCGCCGATCGGATCGAGGAGAACCTCGAGGCGCTGGCGGTCGCGGAGACCTGGGAGAACGGGAAGCCCGTCCGCGAGACCAAGGCTGCCGATCTGCCGCTGGCGGTCGATCATTTCCGGTACTTCGCGGGGGCGATCCGGGCCCAGGAGGGCGGGATCAGCGAGATCGACGCCGATACGGTCGCCTATCACTTCCACGAGCCGCTCGGGGTGGTCGGGCAGATCATTCCGTGGAATTTCCCGATTCTGATGGCCACCTGGAAGCTCGCGCCCGCCCTGGCGGCGGGGAATGCGGTGGTGCTGAAACCGGCCGAGCAGACGCCGGCGTCGATCATGAAAGTGGTCGAGTTGATCGCCGATCTGCTGCCACCGGGTGTGCTGAACGTGGTGAACGGGTTCGGGGTGGAAACCGGGAAACCGCTGGCGTCCAGCCCGCGGGTGGCGAAGGTGGCGTTCACCGGGGAAACCACCACCGGGCGGCTGATCATGCAGTACGCCAGCGAGAACATCATCCCGGTGACGCTGGAACTGGGCGGGAAGAGCCCGAATATCTTCCTGCCGGATGTGACGGCCGCCGATGACGACTTCCTGGACAAAGCGGTCGAGGGTTTCGTGATGTTCGCGCTGAACCAGGGCGAGGTGTGCACCTGCCCGTCGCGGGCGCTGATCCATTCCTCGATCTACGACGAATTCATGGCCCGCTGCCTGGAACGGACCAAGGCGATTGTGAGCGGCGATCCGCTCGACGACGCCACCATGATCGGCGCGCAGGCCAGTAACGATCAGTTCGAGAAGATCATGTCCTATATCGATATCGGCAAGAAGGAAGGCGCCGAAATCCTGACCGGCGGCGGGCCGCGGTCGGTGGACGGCTACCCGAACGGCTACTACGTGGAGCCCACCATCTTCAAGGGCAGCAACGATATGCGGATTTTCCAGGAGGAGATCTTCGGCCCGGTCGTTTCGGTCACCACCTTCGATTCCACCGAGGAAGCGCTGAAACTCGCCAACGACACCCTGTACGGCCTGGGCGCCGGGGTGTGGACCCGCGACGCGAACACCGCCTACCGTCTCGGCCGCGGTATCAAGGCGGGCCGGGTCTGGACGAACTGCTATCACGCCTACCCGGCGCACGCGGCATTCGGCGGCTACAAGAAATCGGGTATCGGCCGGGAGAACCACGCCCGGATGCTGGACCACTACCAGCAGACCAAGAACCTGCTGGTGAGCTACTCACCGCAGAAGCTCGGATTCTTCTGATGCCGGAGCCGAACCGGGTGGAACTCACCACGGCCGCCGCCGATCTGCTGCACACACTGATCGCGCGGCACGGCCCGGTGATGTTCCACCAGTCCGGCGGCTGCTGCGACGGCAGCGCGCCCATGTGTTACCCGCGTGGCGAGTTCCGGGTCGGGGCGCAGGACGTGCTGCTCGGGCAGGTCGATGCGGACACCCCGTTCTGGATGAGTGCCGATCAGTACGAGTACTGGAAACACACTCATCTCACGGTCGATGTGGTGCCGGGCCGCGGAAGCGGGTTCTCCTTGGAGGCACCCGAGGGGGTGCGGTTCCTCATTCGCTCGCGCCTGCTCACCGACGAGGAGTTCCTACGGCTGGAAGCAGCGCCCGCGCCGAAGACAGGAGCCGATATCGGCGAATGAGCCGATCGCACGGCTTGCCACATGCCGGACCTCCGCTGATACGGGGTCCGGCACTTTCGTGAAAGGCTCAGGTGCACAACCACCTTCGCGCGAACAGCAAGATATTCGCTGGCCGGCTCCGCGGCATCCGGCGTAATCTCGGCGTGCCCGACCAGCCCGGTGTGAAAGCGAGTCGAAGGAATCAGTGGAGGCCGCGGTCACCGTCACCCCCGACCAACTACCCGATCTACTGCTCTCGCTCGCCGTCGTCCGGCCGGTGTTCCTGTGGGGCGCCCCGGGCATCGGAAAGAGCTCGCTGGTCCGCGGTTTCGCCGAATCCCTCGGCCTCGATTGTGTGACCTTGCTCGGCACCCAGCTGGCACCCGAGGACCTGATCGGGGTTCCGCAGATCGTCGACGACCGCAGCCGGTTCGCACCACCCGAGCTGATCGCCCGGCCCGAACCGTACTGCCTGTTCCTCGACGAATTGAACGCCGCCTCGCCGGAGGTGCAGAAATCGTTCTATTCACTCATCCTCGACCGCCGGATCGGCTCCTATGAACTGCCGGCCGGGTCGGTGGTGATCGGTGCGGGTAACCGCGCGACCGATAACGCCCTCGCCCGCCCGATGGCCTCGGCACTGGTGAACCGGATGGTGCACATCCATCTGCGCGCCGATGTCGATGATTGGCTGAAATGGGCCGCGCACAACGATATTCATCCCTGGATCGTGCGCTATCTGACCCAGCGGCCCGACCATCTGTGGTCACCGGCACCCAAAACCGAAGCCCCGTTCTCCACGCCCCGCGGCTGGCATATGCTCTCCGACGCCCTGCATTCCTGCGGCGACGATATCGACGACACCCGACTGCACATCCTGGCCGCCGGTACGCTCACCGCCGCCCACGCGTCCGGTTTCCGCTCGTATGTGAAAACTGTGCGCCATGCCTACGACCTGGACGCGGTTTTCAAGGGCGACGCCGACTGGCCGCGTGGCGCCGCCGATCGGGATCTGCTGTATTTCCTCTCCGAAACGTTCCGGGCCCGTCTGATCAAAGAACTGCCCGGGACCCGCGAACATCTCTCCCCCGCGGTCGGCCGGTTCGTGCTCCGGGCGAAGGCCCTGCTCGTCGAACTGGCCGAGATCTCGGTGGAATGCGCGCAGTTGGTGATCGCCTCCGACGAAACCGGTACGCCGGTACTCCCCTCCTGGTTCATGCTGGAGATCAGCCGCGATCTGCCGCGGCTCGCGGCCCGGCGGTGAGTGCGGATGGGCCGGGGCACACGGGCGAAACTGCCACCGTGGCAGCAGGCCGTTCTGGACGGCTGGCGCACCGTGACCGCCCATCCCGTGTTCCGCAACCTGGCCGCGGGTAGCCTGCGCACTTTCGACGAACACCTCGATGCGCAACTGTGGGCGCGATTCGACGGCTATCTCGAATACCATCCGAAACGCCGCGCCACCGCCGAGGAATGGACCTGGGTTTTCGCACACTGTCTGCTACATGCCGGTTTCGGCCACCTCGATCCGCGGAACACCGTGCCGGGCAACTATTCCCGCGTCGTCGACACCCGCACCCGGCAACCGCGATTCGAGCCCACCCCGGCCTATCGGGCCGCGTGCTGCGCGGTGGTCGACCAATATCTCGAAACAATGAAAATCGGCCGCCGCCCCCTCGAGTTCCCGAGCGCGCCGTCGATTTCCGATGAACACCGGACGGCCACCCGCTGGCGGGATACGGCGATACCGGTCGAATACCAGCGCGGGGAGCACCCCGATTTCCATCTCCTTTCCGCGGAGGAAGCGAAACGCGAGAACTATATGGAACGGTTCGCCGCCGGCCTCGCCCTCGCCGCCCGCGACGCCCTGGCCACCGCGGGTGGCGAACATACCGCGGACGGCCTGCGGCCGAAGCAGCCCTGGGACGCGGCACTGAGCTGGTTCGTTTCCTCCTTTCCACTGCTCGGCGCGCTGGCCGCGGGGATGACGGTGGTCGCCGACACCGAACTCACCCGGCAGTGGGAAATTTCGATCGCCGCGGTGAACGCCGAGGTCGCGGAGATCTATATCAATCCGCTGGCGGGGCTGAGCGCCGAACAGTGGCGTTTCGTACTGGCCCACGAAATGCTGCACGCCGCATTGCGACACGGGGAACGCAACCAATGGCGCGACCCTTACCTTTTCAATGTCGCCTGCGATTACGTGGTGAACGGCTGGCTGGTGGAAATGGGTGTCGGTGAAATGCCCGACGGCCTGCTCTACGACCAGGAACTGCGGGGTTGCTCCGCGGAACAGATCTACGACCGCCTCGCCACCGATCTGCGCCGCCTGCGGAAGGTGGCGACGCTGCGGGGCCGCGGGCTCGGCGATGTGCTCGGCGAACCGCTCCCGCATCCCGGTCGGGCGGGGCGCTATGTCGATCTCGACGAGTACTACCGCAACGCGCTGGTCACCGGTTTGGCGTATCACCTCGACAGCGGCCGGGGATATATTCCGGCCGCCCTCGAACAAGCCATCCGGGCCCTCGATCAGCCGCCGGTGCCGTGGGACGCGCAGCTGGCCCGCTGGTTCGACGAACACGTACCCGCCACCGAGCGGCGGCGTAGCTACGCCCGGGCGTCCCGCCGGCAGGCCTCGACACCCGATATCCCGCGACCGGCGTGGGTCCGGCCGGAGGACAATGTCCGGCTGCCGACCTTCGGCGTGGTCCTCGATACCTCGGGGTCGATGGACACGACGCTACTCGGGAAGGCGCTCGGCGCGATCGCCTCGTACGCGGTGGCCCGGGATGTGCCGCGCGCCCGGGTGGTGTACTGCGACGCCGCCGCCTACGATGCGGGATATCTGCCGGTGGAGGATATCGCGCGCGGAGTACGGGTCCGCGGCCGCGGCGGCACCGTACTACAACCCGGGATACGGACGATCGAACGCGCGACGGACTTCCCCGAGGACGGCCCGATCCTCGTGATCACCGACGGACAGTGCGATACCCTGCGGATACGGCATGAGCATGCGTTTCTGATGCCCGCCGGCGCCGCATTGCCGTTCCGTCCGCGCGGCCCCGTCTTCTACCTGAAGTAGCGGCCCTACGAGGGCAGATCCGGCGACTGAACACGTCAGGAATGCTCGCGCAGATACTCCAGATAGAAGCCGCGCAGCGCCTCGGCGAGCTCGCCGTCACCGGCGTGCATGTAATCGTCGAGCATGGGCACCACCCATTTGATATCGGCTTCGCTCTCACCTACCCGGCCCGCTGTGGCCTCCGCGGCGGGTATCCGGGTGAGCAGCTGCCAGAGGAAACGGATATCACCATGCCGTACCGCGAGCTTGACCGCGCGGTCGTGCAGTTCCTTCGACGAGAGACTCTCCAACTCCTCGTTCGCGCCCATACCGCCGACTCTAATCGCGCGTGTGGTCCGGCGTCCGCCTTTGCGGGCGCGGCGGCCGGCACCGCGTGGCGCCTGCCGGCCCGGCCGCCCCCATGATGCGATGACGTGATGACCGACGACGACTTCTCCGTCCCCAGCGGGTTCCAGGTCAAACGGGCCTACGAGGCGCCGGAAACGGACGACGGCTACCGAGTACTGGTGGACCGGCTGTGGCCTCGCGGCGTAACCAAAGACGCCGCCCGGATCGACGAATGGGCCAAGGACATCACCCCGTCGACCGATCTGCGCCGCTGGTTCCACGAGGACCCGCCCGGCCGGGGCGAAGAGTTCGCGGACCGCTACCGCGAAGAGCTCGCGAACCGGGATGCCCGGGAAACGCTGGTCCGGCTGCGCGGGCTGGCGCGGACCAATCCCCCGGTCACTCTCGTCACCGCGGTCAAAGAACCCGGGAAAAGCCATATCCCCGTGCTGATGCAGGCATTGGGAGAATAGCGGGCAACGCGGCCACCAAGTGGGCTGGCGATACTCACGGGCGGCAGGCGGCCTGCGCATCTCTCGCTGCTCGCATACACGGTGCGGGGGCGCAGGTCTACCGCGAGGTCGGCGGTCACAGTGCGGCGCTCGTACACGTCCGGTGCACGCGCCGCGCACCGCAACTGTGCGGCCGTCCAGGAAACGGTACCCAGCAGACCTCGACGGCGCGCCGGGCTCGAGAGGGTTGGCGGGGATCGCCGGCACTGCGAACGAGCGATCGGTGTCGATCGAGGGCGAACCCGGAGCGAATCCGAGCCTTGGACAATCTGTGACGGCAATACCCGATCAGCATCGGCCCGAACCGTTGAATACCGTTATCTACCTGCAGAAACGCTGCGTTCACAGGGTGCGTTCACACCGAATTCATCAAACCCTCCCGCATTTCTTCGAGCGCGAAGGGCCTGGTACGGGGTAGCTTCGAGATGGCGGGTCGCGCGTTGCGGCTCGCTCGGGAGGTCCTGACCGTGACTGAGAAACTCAGTACGAGGGGGCCGGCACCCGGTCCTCGTGGCCGCTGACGCACCGCGCCAGCCGCCATCCGGACCTACCGGCCCAGCGAGACTGTCTGTGTGGGTGCCGCGCAGACCATAGGAGCCTACCGTGACTGATAATCGCTCCGTATCCGCCCCCTCGGCGACTTCTCGCTCCATTCAGAAAGGTTTGAAGACCTTCGTCATCGACACCTCCGTACTGTTGTCCGATCCCTGGGCGGTGACCCGGTTCGGCGAACATCAGGTGGTGTTACCGCTGGTCGTGATCAGCGAACTCGAAGGTAAACGGCACCACCACGAACTCGGCTGGTTCGCCCGCGAAGCCCTGCGCATGCTCGACGATCTGCGCCTGGCCCACGGCCGGCTCGACGAGCCGCTCCCGATCGGCACCGAAGGCGGCACGCTGCAGGTGGAACTGAACCACACCGACCCCACGGTGTTACCGGTCGGCTTCCGCACCGAGAGCAACGATTCCCGCATCCTGGCCTGCGCGCTGAACCTGGCCGCCGACGGCCGCCATGTGGTGCTGGTATCCAAGGACATCCCGATGCGGGTGAAGGCCAGCGCGGTAGGTCTGCGCGCTGAGGGTTATCACGCGCAGGACGTGGTGACCTCCGGCTGGTCGGGCATGGTCGAGATCGATACCGCCTCCGAAATCGTCGATCAGCTCTACAGCGAATCCGTGGTCGACCTCGACGAGGCCCGGGAACTGCCCTGCCACACCGGGGTTCGGCTGCTCGGCAGCAGTTCGAGTGCCCTCGGCCGGGTGACCGCCGACAAGCGGGTGCAATTGGTGCGGGAACGGGAGGCGTTCGGGCTGCACGGCCGCTCCGCGGAACAGCGGGTCGCCCTGGATCTGCTGCTCGACGAAAGCGTCGGCATCGTCTCGCTCGGTGGCCGCGCGGGCACCGGTAAATCGGCGCTGGCGCTCACCGCCGGATTGGAAGCGGTGCTGGAGAAGCGCACTCAGCGCAAGGTCGTGGTGTTCCGGCCCTTGTACGCGGTAGGCGGGCAGGAACTCGGCTATCTCCCGGGTACCGAGCACGAGAAGATGGGCCCGTGGGCGCAGGCCGTTTTCGACACCCTGGACGGGCTGGCCAGCCGCGAGGTGATGGAGGAGGTCCTCAGCCGCGATATGCTCGAAGTGCTTCCGCTGACCCATATTCGCGGCCGGTCGCTGCACGATTCGTTCGTGATCGTGGATGAAGCGCAATCGCTGGAACGCAATGTGCTGCTCACCGTCCTCAGCCGGTTGGGCAGCGGCTCGCGGGTGGTGCTCACCCACGATGTGGCGCAACGCGACAACCTGCGGGTCGGCCGGCACGACGGCGTCGCGGCGGTGATCGAGAAACTGAAGGGTCACCCGCTGTTCGCCCATATCACGCTGACCCGTAGCGAACGGTCGCCGATCGCGGCGCTGGTCACCGAGATGCTGGAGGAATACGCGCCCAACGCCTGAGCGCGGTAGCGGGCGGCGCCTTCCCCCGACCGGGGACGGTCCGGGGAGCGCGCCGCCCGAGCCGACGAAAACCACCTGACCAGGCCGTTCGAGGGTTGCCCGCGAGGCGCCCTCGAACGGCCGACCTCAGCGTCACGCGTCCGCTGCGGAAATTGCCCGGCGAACGGGCTCAGCGGCCGAGCAACGCCTTGACAACTCCCACCGCGGTGCCCCGCAGGAAGTTCTCCCAGCTGAAGTGGTCGTGCCAGAGGATGATCCGGCCGTCGACGAGTTCGAAGGTGCCCATCACCCAGAACTCGATGGTGAGGGGACCGAAGCGCAGGAAATCGGTGCGGTCGGTGAGCACGATCGCACCGTCGGCGGCAATATGGTGCATTGTCGCGGAGAACCCGAGATTGTCCCGGTCCAGCCCGCGTAGCAGCTTCCCGACCCGCCGCGCACCCCGCACATCCGGTAGCGAGGTGTTCTTCCAGACGATATCGGGATGCACCAGTTCCAGTGCCTCGTCGATCGCGCCGATTTCCATGGCGTTGAAGAACTCGCGGACCGTGGTGACGGCATCCTGGTTCAACTCGGTTTCCATCACCCGAGCGTAGAGCAGGCACCTCGGCCCCGCTGGTGCGGCGAACGAATTACCGGAGCCGCAAGCCTGGAACCAGTTCAGCTCGACCTCGTCGAACCGGATGACTCCACCGGCTCGGACGTGTCCGCCGGCGCCGGTGGAGTGCAGGCCGGTATCAGCCGAGGAGGTTCCAGTCCTCCAGGTCCTGGTACAGCGGGAAGTCCTGGGCGAGTTTCGTCACCCGGGCGCGCAGGGCGTCGAGGTCGGCGTTGCCGGCGAGGGCGGTGCCGATGATATCGGCGACCTCGGCGAATTCGGTATCGCCGAAACCGCGGGTGGCCAGGGCGGCGGTGCCGATGCGCAGACCGGAGGTGACCATCGGGGGGCGGGGGTCGAACGGGACGGCGTTGCGGTTCACGGTGATACCGATCTCGTGCAGCAGATCCTCGCCCTGCTGGCCGTCGATATCGGAGTTGCGCAGGTCGACCAGAACCAGGTGCACATCGGTGCCGCCGGTGAGGACGCTGACCCCGTTACCCGCGACATCGGCGCCGGTGAGCCGTTCGGCGAGAATCTTCGCACCGGAGATCGTGCGCTGCTGCCGTTCGGCGAACTCCGCGGTGCCCGCGATCTTGAACGCGACCGCTTTGGCGGCGATGACGTGCATGAGCGGGCCTCCCTGCTGGCCCGGGAACACGGAACTGTTCAGCTTCTTCGCGTAGTCCTGCTTGGCCAGGATCAGGCCGGACCGCGGACCACCGAGGGTTTTGTGCACGGTGGAGGACACGACATCGGCGTACGGGACCGGCGAGGGATGCAGCCCGGCCGCGACCAGCCCGGCGAAATGCGCCATATCCACCCACAGGTAGGCGCCCACCTCGTCGGCGATCTCCCGGAACGCCGCGAAATCCTGGTGCCGCGGATACGCCGACCAGCCGGCCACGATCACCTTCGGCCGCGATTCGCGCGCGATCGCCCGGACATTGTCCATATCCACCCGGTGATCCTCTTTGGACACACCGTAGGAGTGGACCTCGTACAGCTTGCCGGAGAAGTTCAACCGCATACCGTGCGTGAGGTGGCCGCCGTGGGCGAGGTCGAGGCCGAGCAGCCGGTCGCCCGGATCCATCAGCGACATCAGCACCGCGGCATTGGCCTGCGCGCCCGAATGCGGCTGCACATTGGCGAAATCGGCTCCGAACAGCGCCTTCGCGCGCTCGCGGGCCAGATTCTCCACCACATCCACATGCTCACAACCGCCGTAATAGCGGCGGCCGGGGTAACCCTCGGCGTACTTGTTGGTGAGGACACTGCCCTGCGCCTGCAGCACCGCGCGCGGCACGAAATTCTCCGACGCGATCATCTCCAGGGTGTCGCGCTCACGGGCGAGCTCACCCGCCATCGCGGCGGCGAGCTCCGGATCGAGCTCACCGAGAGATTGGGTATTGACAGAGGCGGTCGTCTGCGTCACGGCGCCAGTCTATGTTCCTGGCGCCGCCTCCGGCGTCGCCGGGCGGTTACCAAGGCGCCGCCACCGGCGGCGCCGGGTGGGGGGGCGGCGGGGTGGGGGGGGGG